>NZ_CP165727.1:8373428-8716785 GCF_041200175.1 Streptomyces sp. R33
AGCAAGACGTCCTCGGCCGGATCGGCCTCGACATCGGGCTGCTGCCGCAGGTCCTCCCGCCGGGCGCCCTGGCGGGCTCCGTGCGGGCCGGGATGCCACTGCGCGAGGGCACGCTGGTGGCCACCGGGACCGGTGACAACATGGCCGCCGCCCTCGGGCTGGGCCTGACCACCGGACGGCCGGTGCTGAGCCTCGGTACGTCCGGCACCGTCTACGCCGTCGGCCGGACCCGGCCCGCCGACCCGAGCGGAACCGTCGCCGGCTTCGCCGATGCCCTCGGCGGCTGGCTGCCGCTCGCCTGCACGCTCAACTGCACCCTCGCCGTCGACCGCTTCGCCGCCCTCGTCGGCCGCGACCGCGACGACGTCGAGGCGGGCGGCACGGTGGTGGTCCTTCCCTACCTGGACGGCGAGCGCACTCCGGACCTCCCGGCCGCTTCCGGCTTGGTCCACGGCCTGCGCCACGACACCACGCCCGGGCAGCTGCTCCAGGCCGCGTACGACGGCGCCGCCCACGCCCTGCTCACGGCCCTGGACGACGTACTGCGTGCCGGTGGCGAGAACCCCGCCCCCGAGGAACCACTGCTGCTGATCGGCGGCGGAGCCCGCGGCAGGGCCTGGCAGCAGACCGTCCTGCGGCTGTCCGGACGAGCGGTCCAGGTGCCCGAGGTCCGGGAACCGGTCGCGCTCGGGGCCGCCGCCCAGGCCGCTGCACTGCTCACGGGTGAGCCCGCCGACGCCGTCGCCCGCCGTTGGGGGACCGCCGCGGGCCGTGTGCTGGAACCCGTGTCCCGTGACGACGACACGCTCGAACGGATCACCAGTACGCTGCGGCGGGCGCGGGCCTTGCAGGAGGTCGCGCCGGCAGAACGATAGGAGGGTCGGCTCGATGGCGGGGATAGGCAGGGCGAGCGGGGGCGCGGAGGCCGCGCCCGCCTCGCAGCAGGGGATGCGCCGGCAGAATCTCGCGGTGGTGATCGGGGCGGTCGCCGCACACGGCCCGCTCTCCCGTGCGGACGTCGCCGGGCACACGGGCCTGACGAGGCCGGCCGTCTCCTCCCTGGTCGACGAGCTCATCGGTCGCGGAGCACTGACCGAGACGGAGACCGCGCCCAGCGGACGGGTCGGCCGCCCCGGACGGGCACTGGAGCTGAGCGACCGCGGTCCCGCGGGCCTCGGCCTTGAGATCGGCGTCACCCATCTCGCCGCGTGCGTGGTGGACCTGCGCGGTGAATCCCGGGTCTGGCGTCGGGTGGAGCGGGCCAACGCGGGCCGGCCGGCCGGGCAGGTGCTGGCGGAGGCCGCCGCGCTGGGCGCCGAGGCGGAGGCCGAGGCCGCCGCTCTCGGCCTGCGTGTCGCCGGCCGGGTCCTGGCCGTGCCGGGGGTGGTGCCGAACGAGCCGAGCGGGCTGGTGGGACACGCCCCCAACCTCGGCTGGCAAGCCGTCCGCCCCGCCGACCACTGGCCCGACCCCGACACCGTGCCCGAGCCGGAGAACGAGGCCAACCTCGGGGCGCTGGCCGAGCAGTGGCACCAGGGACACTCCGCCGAGACCTTCGTACACGTCTCCGCCGAGGCCGGAATCGGTGCCGCACTGGTCGTCGGCGGGCAGCTGTTCCGGGGTGCCCGCGGCTTCGCCGGCGAACTCGGCCACTTGCCCGTCCACCCGGAGGGCGCCCGCTGCGCCTGCGGGGCCCGCGGCTGCCTGGAGCAGTACGCGGGCGAAGCGGCCGTCCTGCGCGAGGCCGGGCTCGCGCACGTCGGCGACCCGGTGGCGCTGCTGGCCGAGCGGGCGGGCGCCGGGGACGCGGCGACCCTGCGCGCCCTGGACCGCGCAGGACGGGCCCTGGGCCTCGCCCTCACCTCGGCGGTGAACCTGATCGACCCGGACGGCCTCGTTCTGGGCGGCGCCTACGCCGAACTCGCCGAATGGCTCCTCCCGTCCATCCGCGCCGAACTCGCCGCCCGGATCACCGTCCGGCCCTGGAACCCGGAGGCGGTGCGCCCCTCCGCCCTGGGCCGGAGTGGACCGGTGCTGGGCGCGGCATGGTCGACCGTCCGACAGATCATCGCCGATCCCACCCGCCTGCCCGCCCGCTGCTAGGGACTGCGGAAGTGCAGGGCCATGGCGGTCCGGTGCATCAGACCCGGCTCACCGGGCGGCATCCGACGGCTCGTACCAGAGGCTCGTCATCGGGGAGCACATGGTCCAGCCCAGCGACGAGTGGAGCGTCCGACCTCCGGGCGTGCCGATCAGGACGCCCGTACTCGCACCCGCCTCGTACGCGGTGCTCTGCAGTGCGCGCATCACGTGCCAGAACGCGAAGGCCGACATCGGCACACGGAAGGCGACCTCCGTGAACTCGCCGGCCGCGAGCGTCACGCGCCGGTGCGCCGCCAGTTCCCTGCGGGGCCGTGGCACCGGCGGCTCCACGGCCCGGCTGCAGAGCTGGGTGACCTCGTCCGCGGTGACGTCACCGGTGTTGCCGACCGTGAAGGACACGTGCAGCGTCCCGTCCTCGACGCGAGTCGTGAGGCCTTCGTAGGAAAAGGACGCGTACGACAGGCCGGGGCCGAACGGAAAGACGGGCGTGCCCTCGAAACAGAGGTACGTCTGGCGGCTGCCGCCCACGTCGTAGTCGAGGAGGCCGGGCGGGTCGGAGTCGTCGGCGTACCAGGTCTGCGGGAGGCGGCCGGAGGGAGAGACGTCGCCGGCCAGGGCCAGGGCCAGGGCCGTGCCGGACGCCTGGCCGCCGTGGGCCGTCCACAGCAGCGCCGGCACCTCCGCGTGATCGACCGCGTACGGGTACGCCGACACCCGCGCCAGCACCGTGTTCGGGTTGGCCGTGCGGGGCCGTGCGGGGCCGTGCGGGGCCGCGCGCAGGAGGCGCTCGTGGTGGGCGGGGAGGGCCAGGGTCGTGCGGTCCTCGGTCTCACGTCCGTTGATGTGCGGGTCGTTGCCGCGACCACCAGGACTGCGTCCGCCCGGGAGGCGCGCGCCGCGTCCTCGCCCCTCTCGACGACGAGCTCGAACATCTCCCCGTTCCCGTCGGCAACCTTCAAGCCGTCGGCGGCGACAGAGACGGGGCGGCACTGCACGAGTGGTGGCCGCTGGAGGCGGGGGAGACTGTCACCTGCGAGGGCTTCCACGGCATGCTGTGGTCGGAGGAGCTGGAGGCCGACGGCACCGCCGAGGAGACGGTCCGGTACAAGGGCGGCCAACTCGACGGACTCCCCGCTGTGCTGCGCAAGGGCCGGGCCTGGTACGTCTCCACGCTCCCGGAGCCGGAGGCGCTGCGCGGCGCGCTGGCCCGGTCCGCCTCCGCCGCGAGCGTCCGGCCGGTGCTCGACGGCCTCCCCGAGCAGGTCGAGGCCGTCCGCCGGGGCGGCGTGCTGTTCGTGCTCAACCACGGCCTCGAGCCGGTGACCGTCGACGTGCCCGGCACCCACCGCGACCTCCTGACGGGGGCGGCCGTCACCGACCGGGTGACCGTCGGCCGCTACGCCGCCGTGGCGGCTCTCCGGCCATGACCGCGATCGACGGCTCCGTCCACGGCCCGTGGGAGCCGCATGCGGCCGTCCGCCGGGAGGACGCCTGGACGGCTTCCTGAGAGGCGCCGGCTGGCCGTGGACCCCCTGCGCTCCAGGACCGCCTCCTGGCAGGCGACCGTACCGCCACGCACATGCTCGAGTCGTCGGCCCGTCCGACTCGAACTCCGGCACCGTGGACGTGAAGCCGATCCTCAACTGGATCGCGCACACCAAGGGCTGGATGCCCGGCTATGAGATCACCCCGTCGTCCGGCGGGCAGAACTTCACGACCAACACCTGACGGTCAGCGGAGGCTGACCTGGCATCAGGGCCGAGGCGGGACCGCATCTCCCTGGGGCGCGCTCGGTCTCGGCCCCCAGGGCGCTCAGAATCTCCCCGGAACGCCGGACCGAGGGCTGTCGGCGTCAGGAGGCGGCGGAGGGCGCCGACCCCGTACTCTCCCGTACCGTCAACTCGGGCGCGATGAGCACGACCTCGTCCGTGCCGCGGCCGTCGAGCTTGGCGACCAGACGCTCCACCGCGTGCCGGCCCATCTCCTGCGCGGGGATGGAAACCGACGTCAGTCGCACCGAGGCCTGGACGGCCACCTGGTCAGGGCAGATCGCGACCACCGACACGTCCTCGGGCACGGCGCGGCCCTGCCGGCGCAGCAGGGCGAGCAGCGGCTCGACCGCCTGCTCGTTCTGCACGACGAACCCCGAGGTGTCGGGACGCTCGTCGAGGATGCGTGCGAGGGTGACGGCCATCGCGTCGTAGCCGCCCCCGCACGGCCGGTGCAGCATCCTGATGCCCAAGTCCCGCGCCCGGGACCGCAGCCCGTCGAGGGTGCGCTCGGCGAAGCCGGTGTGCCGTTCGTAGACCGCGGGGGCCTCGCCGATGACGGCGATGTCGCGGTGGCCGAGCATCGCCAGGTGCTCGACGCACAACGCGCCGGTGGCCTTGAAGTCGAGGTCGACGCAGGTCAGCCCTGAGGTGTCGGCGGGCAGCCCGATCAGCACGGACGGCAGGTCGGTGCCGCGCAGCAGCGGCAGCCGCTCGTCGTCGAGCTCGACGTCCATCAGGATCATCGCCTCGGCGAGCCCGCTGCCGGTGACGCGGCGGACGGCGTCGGGGCCTTCCTCGCCGGTCAGCAGCAGCACGTCGTACCCGTGCGTCCGGGCCGTCGTGGCGACCGCGATGGCGATCTCCATCATCACCGGCACATACATGTCGGTGCGCAGCGGAACCATCAGCGCGATGATGTTCGACCTGCTGCTGGCCAGGGCCCGCGCGCCCGCGTTCGGGTGGTACCCCAGCTCGTGGATGCTCTGCTCGACCCGCAGTCGCGTGCCCGCGGAGATGGACCGCTTGCCGCTGAGGACATAGCTCACCGTGCTCGCCGACACTCCGGCGTGCTGGGCGACTTCGGCGAGGGTTACCATCCAGCTCTCCCAGCCTCGTGAAACGCTTCGACGCGCCCGCGTCATCGTTTACGTCGTGCGCTGCACGCCGACCCTAGCGTCAGCCTGGGTGCGTGTCCAACTCTCCGTCGAAGCGCTTCGACGGGCTCCTCTGGGTGCCCTGGCCGCCCGGGGGAGCCGGGCGGCCGCGGCGATGGCGGCGCGTCAGGAGGCCGTGCCGGTGACCGAATTTCCCGACTTGGTGACGTGGTAGGCGACGGTGGCGCCGCGGTAGAAGTGGAAGACCAGCGTCGCCGGTTCCCCGTCGCGCAGCACGTTGAGGAACTCGGGGGCCAGGATGATCGTGCCGTTCGGGTAGCCGGGTGAGAACGCCTTGTTCTCCTGGTAGGGGGTCCAGTCGGTCGGGCCGTCGTTGGTGACGACGTCGATGTTCCAGGGCAGCCCAACGGTGAACCGGGGGGGCGTGCGGCCACGACCGTGGACAGGGAGCCGACGCACGCGAGGACCCGTACCTCCGTGCCGGACGCCTCGATCGCGTAGTGGTGATGCTCGTCGAGCCGGACGGCAAGGCCGCCGCGCCCTTCCGACGGGTCGGTCAGGGTCCGCGCCCGGCACGCGAGCTGGCACCGGCCGGTGAACACCACGCCGGGTTCGTCCAGGGAGCTGCCCCGCGCGCGGAGGGTCGGCCAGCCGGGGCGCTCCTTGGTGGTGCAGTGTTCGGCGAGCCGGTCGCGCAGGGAGATCCAGGACGGTCGCAGTTCGGCGAGGTCGAAGTCGTCCCGCCGCTCTTCGGCAGGACTGGGGGAGAGCGGCCACGGGAGCTCGGGCAGGTCCAGGGGGTGGGAGCCCAGACCGTCCTCTGGGACGACAACGGCGCCGGCGACCAGCTGTGGCCATTCATCTGACCGGGCGCCGTGTTCCCCGATCGCCACAGGCCGAGCGCCGCGACACGTAGGACGCCTTCCCCACGTCCACCGCGGAACGGTGAGGCTTGCGTGGGCTACGCGTCACCGGGAGCGTGCAGTTGTCCCGTCCGGGCCACCCGGGCGTACCAGTGCGCGCTCGACTTGGGTGTGCGCTGCAGAGTGCCGTAGTCGACGTGGATGGCGCCGAACCGTTTGGCGTAGCCGTAGGACCACTCGAAGTTGTCGAGCAGTGACCAGAGGAAGTAGCCGCGTACATCCACCCCGTCCGTGATCGCCCGGTGTACGGCCTCGAGGTGGGCGTGGATGTAGGCGGCGCGTTGCGGGTCATGGACCGTGCCGTCGGGGCCGATCTCGTCCTCGTACGCGGCGCCGTTCTCGCTGATGACGAGCGGCAGGCCGGGATAGCGGGCGGCGGTGCGGGTGAGCAGGTCGTAGAGCGCCCCGGAGTCGACCGGCCAGCCCATCGCGGTGCGTTCGCCCGGTGCCTGGTGGAAGGCGACGTCGTCCGCGCCGGGCCAGGGAGAGTGCTCGCTGTTGCCGTGGCCGTCGTCCTGCGGCTTCTGGTCGCCCGGCGCCACATGCGAGACGACCGTCGGGGTGTAGTAGTTGACGGCGAGGAGGTCCAGGGGCTGGTGGATCGTGGCGGAGTCGCCGTCCTGGACGAAGGACCAGTCGGTCAGGTGCGCGGTGTCCGCGAACAGGTCCTGGGGGTAGGCGCCCTCCAGCATCGGGCCGAGCCAGATCCGGTTGCCGACGGCATCGATGCGGCGGGCCGCTTCCCCGTCCTCGGGCGAGGAGGTCAGGGGGCGGACCGCGTGGAGGTTGAGGGAGACCGCGAGCTGAGCGTCCCCGGGCAGTGCGGCCCGGAGGGCCCGGGCGGCGAGGCCGTGACCGAGGTTGAGGTGGTGGGCCGCGCGCAGGGCGGCGACCGGGTTGGTGCGGCCCGGAGCGTGGACGCCGGAGGCGTAGCCCAGGAAGGCGCTGCACCAGGGCTCGTTGAGCGTGGTCCATCGCTTCACCCGGTCTCCGAGCGCATCGGCTACGAGGCCCGCGTACTCGGCGAACCGTTCGGCGGTCGCGCGCTCGGGCCAGCCGCCCGCGTCCTCCAGGTGCTGGGGCAGGTCCCAGTGGTAGAGGGTGAGGGCGGGTGTGATGCCGACCGCGAGCAGTTCGTCGACGAGTCGGCGGTAGAAGTCGAGGCCCTTCTGGACGGCGGGGCCCCGGCCGGTCGGCTGGACGCGTGACCAGGATACGGAGAACCGGTAGGCACCCAGGCCCAGTTCGGACATGAGGCGGACGTCTTCGGGGAACCGGTGGTAGTGGTCGACGGCCACGTCGCCGGTGTGTCCCTCGAAGACCTTGCCGGGGGTGTGGGAGAAGGTGTCCCAGACGGATGGCGTTCGGCCGTCCTTTCGGGCGGCGCCTTCGATCTGATAGGCGGCGGTGGCCGTGCCCCACAGGAAGTCGGACGGGAAGGTGCGGGCGGCGGTGAGTGGCCGGGTCTCGGACGCGGTCATAGGAGAGCGCTCCCAACGCAGGTGTGGATGAAGTCGTGCCGGATGAAGCGGTGCCGGAAGACGGGGCGAACTCATCGACGGGCCGTCCGTCCTCGACGACGCCGTCAGTTCTTGACGGCGCCGGCGGTGATGCCGCCCACGATGTGCTTGCCGAGGACGGCGAAGACCAGGAGCAGCGGCAGGGTGGAGATGAGCGCGCCGGTCAGCACGACGGCCTGGTCCACCGTGTGGTTGCCCGCGCCGAGGCCGGCCAGGGCGACCTGCAGGGTGGGGTTCCCGTCGGGGGTCAGGGCGATGAAGGGCCAGAAGAAGTCGTTCCAGGCCTGGACGAAGACGAGCATCCCGAGGACCGCCATCGCGGGCCGGGCCACCGGGAACACCACGTGCCAGATGATGCGCAGGCTGTGTGCGCCGTCCATCCGGGCCGCCTCCACCAGCTCCACGGGCAGCGCCTCGAGGAGGTACTGGCGCATGAAGAACACACCGAAGGCGGCGACCAGCGAGGGCAGCACGACCGACTGGAGCTGGTCGACCCAGCCGAGATCGGTGATGACCTGGTAGAGCGGGATCACGCTGAGCTGTGGCGGGATCGTCATGGTCGCCACCACGAGCGTCAGCATGGCGCCCCGGCCCTTGAACGGCAGCTTGGCGAAGGCGAAGCCGGCCAGGGTGGAGAACAGGACGGTGGACAGGGCCACGAGCCCGGCCACGATCGTGGTGTTGACCAGTGCCTCGCCCATGTCGACCTGGTTCCAGGCGAAGGAGAGGTTGTCGAAGAGCCGGGGACCGGGCAGGAGCGGGGCCGGGGCCTCGACGACGCGCTCGCCCGAATGGGAGGCGGCGACGAGGTTCCAGTACAGCGGGAAGAGGGAGACGAGGGCTGCCAGGCCCAGCAGGACGTAGGTCAGTGGTCCCGCATGGTGCTGGCGGCCCGCCGACTGGCGGAAACGGCCGGCGCGCGGCGCTTTGGCCGTGGTCGTCGGGTCGAGTGCGTGGGCCATGGGCTCAGCTCCCCGTCTTCTTGCGCAGGTGGCCGGCGCGACTGCGCCTACGGTCGCGGTCGTGGTTCGAGCGGGTGATCAGGGCCTGGATGCCACCGATGAGCAGCAGGAGGAGCAGCATGACCCAGGCGATGGCGGAGGCCTGGCCCAGTGCGCCGGTCACCCACCCCTTCTCGTACATGAGCAGGCTCAGGGTCTGGAACTGGTTTCCGCTGCCGCCGCTGATGCCGACGCTGCCGCCGAAGAGCATCGGCTCGCCGAAGAGCTGGGTGGCGCCGATGGTGGAGACGATGACGGTGAACAGGATCGTCGGCCGGATCGAGGGGATGGTCACGCTGAGGAACTGGCGCCAGCGCGATGCCCCGTCCAACGCCGCGGCCTCGTAGAGGTCCTGCGGCACGGCCTGCATCGCCGCCAGGTAGATGAGGGCGTTGTAGCCCGTCCAGCGCCAGGTCACGATCACCGAAATCGCTATGTGAGAGGGCCACTTGGAGGACTCCCAGGCGACCGGGTCGAAGCCGAGCCAGCCGAGGACCGTGTTGATCAGGCCGTAGTCGGTGTTGAAGAGCTGGGCGAAGACGAGCGTCGCCGCCGCGATCGAGGTGGCGTACGGGGCGAGGACCGCGACACGGAAGAAGCCGCGGCCGCGCAGCCGGTAGTTGAGCAGATGGGCCAGGCCGAGGGCCATGAGCAGCTGCGGAACGGTCGAGAGCACGCCGATGGTGAAGGTATTGGCGAGCGCGTTCCAGAAGAACTCGCTCGTCGCCAGGGCGCTGTAGTTCTCCATTCCCTTCCACTGCGCGCTGCCGCCCAGTTCGACCCGGTGGAGCGAGAGCCAGCCCGTGTAGATCAGAGGGAAGAGCCCGAAGGCGGCGAAGGTGAGGAAGAAGGGGGCGATGAAGACGTACGGAGTCGCCTTCAGATCGAGGCGGTAGAGCGTGCTGCGCCAACCGCTCCGGCCGGACGGCCGCTGCCTGTGGGAGCCGGGGCCGGCGCTGGAGCCCGCGGCTTGTGCGGCGGGCGGCGCGGAGCCGCCACCCGTCGCCCGTACGGAGGTGGCCACGGGGGCTTCCTTCCAGGTCGATGCGTGCAGTGATGCGGTGGTGCGGACGGTCGACGGCCCGCCACCACCCGCGGGGAGGTAGCGGGCGGCGGCGGCCCCTCGCACTGCCCCGTTACTGGTCGATCTTGTCGGCGACCAGCTTCTTGACGTTCTCCCAGGCCTTGGCCGGGTCGGTGCCGCGCTGCTCGATGTCGAGGATGCCGTTGTCGGTGAGGAAGGTCTTCACCTGGCCGTCCCAGCGGCTGATCGGAACGGGCGTGATGCCGGCCGCGGCCTGCGAGTAGATCTTGCCGACCGGGGTGTCGCCGAAGTACGGCAGCTTGGCGTCCTGAACGACGGGGGAGGCCAACGTGTCTTTGGAGGAGGGGATGTTGCCGTTCACGCCGAAGACCTTGGCGTGCTGGGCCGGAGCGGTGAGCCAGGCGGCGAGCTCGGCCGCCTCCTTGGCGTGCTTGCCCGACTTCGGGACGGCGAGGAACGAGCCGCCCCAGTTCCCGGTCACGGGAGGCGCGGCGATGTCCCACTTCCCCTGGTTCTCCGGGCCCGCCTGGTCCTTGATGATGCCCGTCATCCAGCTCGGGCAGGCCACGGTGGCGAACCTCGAGTTCTTGAACGCCGCGTTCCACGTGCCCTTCTCATCGAACTGGCGGAGCTTCGCCGTCAGTTCACCCTTCGCCGCCGCCACGGCGATGTCCCACGCCTTCTTCACGCCCGGGCTGTTCGCGTAGTCCAGCTCGCCCTTGGCGTTGGCGTACTGCACCGGCTCGCTGGAGATCACGGCGTTGAACAGACCGCTCGCGGAGTCGTGGAAGGCGGTGCCCTCCGGGGCGTTCGTCTTGTACCTCTCGCCGGTGGCGATGAACTTCGCCCAGTCGCCCGCCCACAGCTTCGCGACCTCGGCCCGATCGGTCGGCAGCTTGGCCGCGGCGAACAGGTCCTTGTTGTAGCAGATGGCCATCGGACCGATGTCCGTACCGAGGCCGATGACCTTGCCGTCACCCGTGGTGGCCTGCTTGACCTTCCAGTCCAGGAACCCGCTGAGGTCCGCGCCGCCGGTCTTGCCGAGGTCGGCCCACTTGTCGGCCAAGGCGGGCCCGGTCGCCTCCGCGATGTATCCGACCTCCAGGGCCTGGATGTCCGCGAGACCGCTGTCGCGGGAGAGACGCAGCTTGAGCGTGTCCCAGTACTTCTGGCCGTCCGCGACGTTCGACTCTTCGATCTTGATGTTCGGGTGCGCCTTCGTGTACTCGGCGTAAAGCTTGGCCCCGGTCGCATCGTCGTAGCCGAAGGAGCCGTAGGTACCGATCCGCAGCGTGATCTGCTCGCCGTCGGCTGCGCCGTCGCCCTTGCCCGTGGCGCTGTCACCGCCGCAGCCGGTGAGCAGGGCCGTACCGGCCGCCACGACGGCGACCGCGGCGATCGCGTTGATCGCGGTGCGGCGTCCGCGTCCGTGTCTGCTGCTGGGAGTACGCATTCCACTCTCCTCGTCCAAGGGGCTGCTCGTGGTGCGTCATGGAGCCCGGCGGGCCGTTCGCGGCTGGACCAGGGGCCCGCCCGCACCTGATGTGAAGGTCGTGGTCGCACCGTGAAGTGGGAGCGCTCCCACGTGTTGCCGGAAGGTTGCTGCTTGGCGGGTGCGGGTGTCAAGAGATGAATACGAATTTATTACGCTGAGGCACTCTGGGGCGTGCGGCTTCCTGCTGGAATGCGGGCCGTGCTGGAGGGGTGTTTCCCTTGCCTGGTGTGTACGTGACCATGGTGTCGGGAGGGGATTGAGAGTAGTGTGGGAGCGCTCCCATGTGTGGTCGGCGTAACGTGGTCCTCGGCTACGGGCGGGTGCACCGTCATACCTGGTCAGCCGGCCGGGCTCGCGCCCGGCGCGGAGTGCCATGGCGCACGAGGGGAGTTCAAGAGCGTGAGCGGACGGCAGGGCGGCAGGCCCACTCTGGACGAGGTCGCGGCACTGGCCGGTGTCGGCCGGGGCACGGTCTCCCGGGTCATCAACGGCTCGCCGCGGGTGAGCGAGCGGGCCAAGGACGCCGTAGCCCGCGCCGTCGCAGAGCTCGGGTACGTACCCAATCAGGCGGCCAGGGCGCTGGCCGGCAGCCGGACCGACGCGGTGGCCCTGGTCATTCCGGAGACCGAGGCCCGGCTGTTCTCGGAGCCGTACTTCCTCGACCTGATCCGCGGCGTGAGCGCCGAGCTGGCCGAGGCGGACAAGCAGTTGCTGCTCACGCTGGTCCGTACGGAGGTGGAGCGGCATCGGTTCGAGCAGTATCTGGCCGCGCAGCGGGTCGACGGTGTGCTGCTGGCATCGGTGCATGGTGATGACCCGCTGCCCGACCGGATCGCGAGGCTGGGGGTGCCGGTCGTCATGAACGGGCGGCGTTCGGAGGCCGAGCCGGTGGCCTATGTGGACTCCGACAACATCGGTGCGGGCCGGGCGGCCGTCGCCCACCTGGTGGGGCAGGGCCGGAGCCGGATCGCGACGATCAGCGGGCCGTTGGACATGTACGTGGCCCGGGCGCGTCTGGGCGGCTACCGTGCGGGGCTCGCCGAGGCGGGGATCTTGCCCGACGAGTCGCTGGTTGCGGCCGGGGACTTCACCGAGGCGGGCGGACGGCTGGCGATGCGTGAGCTCCTGGCACGTGATCCCGGGCTGGATGCGGTCTTCGCCGCGTCGGATGTGATGGCGGCCGGTGCGCGTGGGGTGCTGCGTGAGGCGGGGCGGCGGGTCCCGGAGGACGTGGCGCTGGTCGGGGTGGACGATTCGGCGGTGGCCCGGCTGATGGACCCGCCGCTGACGAGCGTGCGCCAGCCGATCGAGGAGATGGGCCGGACGATGACCCGGCTGTTGCTCCAGAAGATCGCAGAGAGTCCCGAGGGCGGTCCCGTGGCGGGGGAGGAGCCACGTCGGGTCCTTCCGACGGAGCTGATCGTGCGGGATTCCTCCTGAGAGCGGAGAGCGGAGAGCGGAGAGCCGAGAGCCGAGACCCTGAGTGCGGTACGGCCCGGAGCCGTACGGTATCCAGACGGTTCCGTACGGCTCCGGGTCGTTCACCGGCGGCGTGTCACAGTGCCGGGTAGGCGTTCTTCATGAGCTCCTGGAACTGGGCGGAGAACCACTGTCCGGCCAGCGGTGCGTTCGGGAGGGCTCCCGACATGCTGTTGCCATTGCGTACGTTGCCCGTGTAGGTGGGGTCGCACATCCGGTCGAATCCCTTGCCCTCGTTGTTCGGGATCTCCTTGCTGGCCCCGTCGGACTCGCCCGGGGGCTTGATCCACACGTAGGCGTCGATGCCGGCGGCCGGGGCCGCTTGCGGTCGTTCGCCGAGGCCGGCGCCGGACTGGTTGCACCAGTTGCCGAGGTGGATGCGCCGGTCGTAGCGGCCGCCGTTGACGTACGTGTCGACGCTCGTCAGCGCACCGGGTCCGGTGGGCCGAGCGGTGCCGCCCCAGCCGTTGCGGGAGGTGTCGATGAGCATGCCGATGCTGGCGTCGAAGCCCAGGGAGACCAGCTTGGTGCGCATGGCTTGGGCATAGGACAGTTCGTCGGTGTAGCGGTTCCAGTCGACCCACTTCGACTGGCGCACGGAGGTGCCGTTGACGGAGTCGTCGATCTTGAAGTTGTCCTCCTTCAGTGCGCTGTAGTTGGCGGTGTTGACGATGAAGCCGTGCACGTGGGAGAGCGTGGAGCCTTCAGCGGTCGCGGCCTGCTTGAACATCTCGGCGGAGGCGCCGAAGTTGTCGTCCCAGCCGAGCCAGCCGTGGTGGCCGGCGTCCAGGTAGTTGTAGACGTTGGCGATCGAGCCGAGCTTGTTCAGTGCGTAGCCGACGCCCTTGATGTAGTTGCCGTTGGTCTTCATCACGTCGCAGTTGGCGGTGGCGGTGGGCCGGCCCGAGACGTTGGTGACCAGGTTCGGCAGGGAGTCGATCTCGACGGTGGTGACGATCCGCAGCCCCGCGTACTTCGGATCGGCGAGGATCGCGGCGATCGGGTCGATGTACTGCGTCTTGTACTTGTCGATCTCGGTGGGGCCCAGTTCGCCGTTGGAGGCGAGCGCGGAGCAGTCCCGTCCGGGCAGGTTGTAGATCACCAGCTGGACGACGAGTTCGCCGCTGCCCTTCTGTGTCAGGGCCGCGTTGAGGTGATCGCGCAGACCCATCGTGCCGCTCGTGCCGGTGACGAGGGCGATGCGGTCCAGCCAGACGGCGGTGGGCTGGTTGGACACCCTGGTACCGCCCGGTTCGGCGGCGGCATGGGCGGACCACTCGGGGTTCACGTACACCTTGGCGCCGGCGTAGGGGTTGTCGGCCTTGCCGCCCGTGGGCGGAGGCGTGGTCGGCGGCGTCGTGGGCGGTGTGGTGGGGGGCTGGGTCGGGTCGGTGGCGCCGTTGCAGGTGACGCCGTTGAGCTTGAACGTCGTGGGCACGGCGTTCGTGCCGTTGTGCGAACCGTTGAACCCGAAGGACGTCGAACCGCCGGTGGCCAGCGACCCGTTGTAGGACATGCTCTTCGCGGTTACCGCGGCCCCGGACTGGGTGATGGTGGCGTTCCAGCCCTGGGTGACCTGCTGGCCGTTCGCGTAGGACCACTCCAGGGTCCAGGAGGCGACCGGGTCACCGGTGTTGGTCACGATCACGTTGGCCCCGAACCCAGTGTTCCACTGGTTCGATATCTGGTACTCGACCTTGCAGCCGGCGGTGGCGGCGCCGGCCGCGGTACCGAACGCGGTGGCGGTGGCGCCGGCGGCCGTGACGAGACTGAGGGCCGCCAAGAGGGCGGTGCGGGGGATGGTGCGGCTCATTTCGTGGGGTGCCTTTCGGTTCAGGGTGCGCAGGCGGTCGCGCAGCCCGGTGTCGAATACGATGAATGTGCTGAATCGGGGGAGTGTGGCGTTGTGCGGGGAGCGTGCCGTCGTACGGATGGGTGCGGTCGTCGGAACCGGGCCGTGGCGCGGTCGGTGAACGCGTGTCCGCAGGTGTGCTCGTCGATCTCGTCCGCGACCGGGGGGACCCGGCCCGCGACCGAGGCGAGGGTGGGGGAAGGGGTGAGCCACTGGCTCGGGTCGTGGTAGGCGATCGCGGGAACCGGCAGGAAACTGCGGGCCCCGGTCGCATGCACGCGGCCACCACCAGGTCCTGCATGCCGGCGACCTCGTGGCTCGATGCCGGCAGGTACCGCCGTCGCGCAAGGTCAGCGCTGCTCCGCCGAGTTGCGCCGAAAGGCGCGGGGATGTCTATGAGCGAGTCCTTGCAGCAAGGTGCGCCCTGGCGCCGCGCCGACTGATGGAACCGCTCCCACTGGTGGGGCCAGACCGTAGCGCCAACTGGCGCCAAGTAGAAGAGGGGTTGGGTGAATTTCCCGCGGAATGCTTTCGGCTCTTCACGCGTCTTGACGCCGCCGCGCCGCGTCTGCACAGTGGGAGCGCTCCCACTGGTTCAGAGATTGTGCGCAATCGTTTCTGCCCATACCCGTCTCCCCGAGCCGCGAGGAGAACCATCGGCATGTCGGCACATCCCCCCACCCGGACTTCACGGACGAAGCAGGCTGCTGATCGCGTCTGCCGCGGCCTTCTCCCGCAGCCTTCCCCTGGGCCTCACGGCCGCCGACGCCGGCAGTGCCGCGGCCACGGCGGTGCAGTGCAGCGTCGACTGCAAGACCGACGACTGGGGTTCGGGCCTCACCGCCGAGCTCACTCTCACCAACCGGTCCGCCACCGCGCTCGACGATTGGACCCTGACCTACGCCTACAAGGGCAACCAGCAGCTCACCAACGGCTGGAACGGCACCTGGTCCCAGTCCGGCAAGACGGTCAGGGTCACGGCCTCGACTGGAACAAGACCGTCGCCGCCGGCGCGGCCGTCACCGCCGGCGGCCAGTTCGGCTACAGCAGGACCAACTCCGCCCCGACCTCCTTCGCCGTCAACGGCACCTCGTGCACCGGGGGCCACCAGCCCCCGGTCGCCGTGATGACCAGCCCCACTGCGGGTGCCGTCTGCACGGCGGGCACCCCCGTCCCGCTCGCCGCCACCGCCGCGGCCGCCGACAGCGCCACCATCGGGAAGGTCGAGTTCTACAGCGGCACCACCCTCCTCGGCACGGACACCGCCGCGCCCTTCACCTTCGCCGCCGCCGGTCTCGCCGCCGGTTCCCCCTCCCTCTACGCCAAGGCCTACGACAGCCTCGGCCCCTCCGCCGAGTCGGCCCCCGTCGGCATCACCGTCGCCGCCGGCCCGGCGCTCGTCGCCACCCCCGCACAGCTCTCCGTACGCCGCGGGGAGACGGGCACCTTCGACCTGAAGCTCTCCAAGCAGCCGGCCGCAAACGTCACGGTGAGCGTGGCCCGCGCCTCGGGCAACACCGACCTCGCCGCAACGCCTCCCGAGCTCATCTTCACCCCGGCGAACTGGAACACCGCGCAGAAGGTGACGGTCACCGCCGGGACCACCGGGAGCGGCTCCGCCGTCTTCACCGCGACCGCCACCGTACGATCAGCACCGAATCCATCACGATCGGCGACCCCGCCACGGCGGGAATCGCGCAGACCCGGCTGTACGGCCCGGGGGGACTGTTCGTATCGATCCCGGTGGTCATCGCCCTGGCCGTGCTGGTGATCGCCTTCGTCGTACTGCACCACACGCGCTTCGGCCGCAATGTGTACGCGCTGGGCGGCAATGAGCCTTCCGCACGCCTGATGGGCCTTCCGGTGGGCTCCACCAAGATCGCCGTATACGCCGTCAGCGGCCTGTGCTCCGCACTCGGCGGCCTGTTGCTGACCTTCTACATGCTCTCCGGCTACGCCCTCCACGCCATGGGCATGGAACTCGACGCGATCGCCGCCACCGTGATCGGCGGCACGCTGCTGACCGGGGGGTCCGGCTTCGTCCCTGCCCCAGCGCTCGAGTGCCGCGATCACACCATGCTTCCCGGCATGCAATCCGATGGACCGACTTCCAGGGAACACCGTCATGGAACACCTATACGAATCTGCCGCCCGGGCCGCTGAGCCCAGGCAGACTGCCGCCGGTCCGAGGACGGGCCGTCCCCTGCGCCTGGCCGATGAGGGAACGGGGGAGAGGTGGCGGTTCGGCTTCCCCGGCCGGGCCCGCGCGGAGGTCCACACGCGCGGCGCCCGCCTCCATTCCCTGATCCTGCCGGACCGCTGGGGCCACACAGCTGATGTGGTGCTCGCCGCCCGCGACCCCGGCGCCTGCGAGGGCTCCGCACGCTACTTCGGTGCGACGGTGGGCCGTTTCGCCAACCGCATCGCCCGCGGCCGGCTCGTTGTCGACGGCGTCACCCGCCGGCTCGCCACCCAGGAGAACGGGCACACGCTGCACGGCGGTCCGGACGGGTTCGACCAGCGCGTGTGGCGGTGCGAACCCGTCCACTCCTCACACCGCACCGGCGTGCGCCTGGTCCTGCACAGCCCCGACGGCGACCAGGGGTTCCCCGGTGCCCTGAACGTCCGCATCACCTACACCCTGGACCGCGACGACAACCTGGCCCTGTCGTACCAGGCGGTCGCCGACGCACCGACGGTCGTCAACCTCACCAACCACGCCTACTGGAACCTCGAAGGAGAGGGGCGCGGCAACGTCCTGGCCCACCACCTCCAGGTAGCGGCCCCCCTCTACACCCCCATCGACGCCGAGCTCATCCCCGACGGCCCCCACCGCCCGGTCAGCGACACCCCGTTCGACCTCCGCCGGCCCCGGCGGCTCTCCGACGTCCTGACCCATACGGATGCGCAACTGGCCCTCGCCGGCGGCGGCTTCGACCACAACTGGGTCCTCGACGGCGCCCGGCGAGCCCGTCCTCGGAAGGCCGCCGTGTTGTACGCCCCCACATCCGGCCGCCGCATGGACGTGCTCACCACGGAACCGGGCATCCAGGTCTACACAGCCCAAGGCCTGACCGGTGACATCACGGGCAAGGGAGGCAGGCCGTACCATGCCTACGCGGGGGTCGCGCTGGAAACGCAGCACTTCCCGGACTCCCCGAACCGCCCCGACTACCCGACGGTCCTCCTGCGCCCGGGTGAGCTGTACCGGTCCACCACGATCCACAGCTTCACCACGGTCACCGCCTGAGAGGGGCGGCGTCGGCCGTGTCCGCGGTCGGCACGGTCGTGCCTGCTCATCAAGAGCCACGAAGATCTCCTCCGCCGACCCCTTCGCCCTTCCCGGAGCACGGGGCCCTGCCCGGCCGACGCCGTCGGTGGATCCAGTGTGCCGGTCGCACGTTTGCCCGGGTCGCCGCACTGCGGGGGCGCTCCCTCGGCGAACGCCTCTGGATGCCGGCGCCTCGGCCGCGCGTCCGCTTGTCTGCGCGGAGACAGTGGGGGAGGGAGGCGTCAGGCGGTCGATTTGGTCCGGCCGCGCTCGACTTCGATCCCGGCCGACGATTGGGCGTGAGGCGCGGGTCTGGGCGTGCGCGTCCGTCGCGGGCCGGCGCCGGCGCCGCTCGTCGATTTCGCGCCACCTTGTCCGTCCGCCGAAGCTGTCGTGGTAGTCGGCCCGTTCTCGGATGAAAGGGAGGCCAACTACCTGTACGACCAAGAGCCTTGACGGGCCCGTCCGGCGGCTGGCTTCATTGGGAGCGCTCCCACTTTTGCCCCCACCCCACCAAGGAAGGCTCCAGCCGTGCCTCCTGTCACCTCCGCCCGCGGCGTGCCACGTCGCGCGGCCGCTGTGTTCGCCGGCTTCGCGCTCGCCGTCTGCGGCCTGTCCCCGACCGCCCTGACCGTTCCTGTCGCGGCCGCCGCCACCGTGGCCGCCGCTGCCGACACACCCGTCCGGGTCAACCAGCTCGGCTACCTGCCCGACGGCCCCAAGCGGGCCACCGTGGCCAGCTCCGCGACCGCCCCGCTCGCCTGGCAGCTGCGGGACGCCTCCGGCACGGTGGCCGCCTCGGGCACCACCACTGTGCGCGGTGCCGACCAGGCGTCCGGCCAGTCCACCCACCTGGTGGACTTCGGCCCGTACACCGGCACCGGCACTGGCTACACCCTGGCCGTCGGCGGCCAGAGCAGCCACCCGTTCGACATCTCGGCATCGCTGTACGACGGACTGCGCGCCGACAGCATGTCGTTCTTCTACCAGCAGCGCAGCGGTATTGCGATCGACGCAGCCCTGGCGGGCGGCAGTGCCTACGCCCGCCCCGCCGGGCACCTGGGCGTCGCCCCGAACAAGGGCGACAGCAGTGTTCCATGCCAGGCCGGGGTGTGTGACTACCAACTGGACGTGCGCGGCGGCTGGTACGACGCGGGCGACCACGGCAAGTACGTGGTCAACGGCGGCATCTCCGTCTGGGAGATGGTCAACTCCTTCGAGCGGGCACGCCGTTCGGGCGGCGACGCAGCGCTCGGCGACGCGACGCTACGGGTGCCGGAGCGCGGCAACGGGACGCCGGACGTACTGGACGAGGCCCGCTGGGAGCTGGAGTTCCTGCTGCGGATGCAGGTCCCGGCCGGGAAGCCGATGGCCGGGATGGCCTTCCACAAGATGCACGACGCCAAGTGGACCGCTCTGCCGACCCGGCCCGAAATGGATGCCGAACAACGTGAGTTGCACAAGCCGTCGACCGCCTCGACGCTGAACCTGGCGGCCTCGGCCGCGCAGTGTGCCCGGGTGTACGCGCCGTACGACGCCGCGTTCGCCGCGCGCTGCCTGGACGCCGCCCGCCGCGCCTGGACGGCTGCCAAGGCCAACCCGAACGTGCTCGCCCCGGCGACCGACAACACCGGCGGCGGTGCGTACGAGGACGCCGACGTCTCCGACGAGTTCTATTGGGCGGCGGCGGAACTTCTGGCCACCACCGGAGAGTCGCAGTACCGGGACGCCGTCACCTCCTCTCCGCACCACACCAAGCCCGTCGACGGGTTCTGGTGGGGCGGGACCGCGACGCTGGGCAGGATCACCCTCGCCACCGTCCCCGGCGTGGCCCTGCCCGCCGACGACATGGCCCGGCTGCGCGGCCTGCTGACCGCGGCCGCCGATGGCCACCTGTCCACCATGGCCGGACAGGGCTACGCGGTGTCACTCCCCGCCACCGGATACGTGTGGGGCTCCAACAGCTCCGTCACCAACAACGCGATGGTGCTGGCCGTCGCATACGAGCTCACCGGTCAACAACGCTACCGGGCCGGAGCGCTGGAGTCCCTGGACTACCTGCTCGGCCGCAACGCGCTCGACCTCTCCTACGTCACCGGCTACGGCGAACGCCACTCCGAGAACCAGCACCACCGGTTCTGGGCGCACCAGAACGACGCCTCGCTGCCGCACCCGCCGGCCGGTTCCTTCGCCGGCGGGCCGAACGCGGGGCTGGAGGATCCGGTGGCCAAGGAGAGGCTCGCGGGCTGCGCACCGGCGGCGTGCTACGTGGACGACATCGGCTCGTACTCCACCAACGAGGTGGCCATCAACTGGAACGCCTCGCTGGCCTGGCTGGCGGCTTTCGCGGCCGAGCAGCGCAGCGCCCCGGCGGTGCCCGTGGTCCAGGTGTCACCGGCGTTGGTGACGGTCCCGGAGGGCGGTTCGGCGCCGGTGGGCGTGCGGTTGTCGGCCGCGCCCGCACAGAACGTCACGGTGACGGTGGCCCGGAGCTCCGGCGACCAGGACCTTTCGGCAGCGGCGACCCTGGTGTTCACCCCCGCCAACTGGGCGACGACGCAGCCGGTTTCAGTCGTCGCCGCCCAGGATGCCGACGCGTTGTCGGGTGGCGCGACCTTCACGGTCGGTGGTACCGGCGTGCAGCCGGCGACGTTCACGGCGACGGAGGCGGACGACGACGTGTCGGCGGCCTCCTGCACGGTGGCGTACCGGATCGACAACGCCTGGGGCAACGGCTTCACGGCGACGGTGACCGTGAGGAACACCGGAACCTCGGCGATCTCCGGGTGGACCCTCGGCTGGAGCTTCGCGGGTGATCAGCGGATCAGCAACGCCTGGAACGCAACGGTGAGCCAGTCGAGCAGCACGGTCACCGCCCGGGACGCCGGGTGGAACGGCACACTGGCGCCCGGCGGCAGCGTGAGCTTCGGCTTCCAGGCGACGTATTCGGGTACCAACGCGTTCCCGGCGCGCTACACGCTCAACGGTGCACTCTGCTCCTGAACGATCACCACGCCCTGCCCGCCCGCCGACCAGGTGCGGCGGGCAGAGCGCGTGCGGGGCCGCTCGGTGGGCTCAGCTCCGCTGCACGGGAGGCAGGAGGAACGCGAAGTCCGCCGACGCGAATTCGAGCCGGTACTGAGGCAGGACACCGGGTCCCCGGCGGCGGTGCCGAGGCCCTGGACGGCACGGTCGGTGCGGAGGTGGATCACCGGACCCGGGACGAGGTCGCTGTGGTGCCGTGCAGCGTCGAGCTGTTGGTCGGTCCAGCGGCGCGCGGCGAAGTGGAACGGCTCTTCGCCCACGACGCTCGGTCCGTTCCCGGCTCGGTCGGTGAAGGTGGCCCAGCGGGAGTCCGCACGGTTGCCGTTCTCCTGGGGGCGCACGTAGGGCGTCTGCAGTTCGTCCACGGTCGCGTGGAAACGTCCGACGCGAACATGCCTGACTCGAGTCTGGGTAGGCCTCGCCCGGTCCCGTGCCGAACCACTCAACCCGGGACCGGTCGGCGGGAATCTGCCAGTCGAGTCCGATACGGGTCAGTGAGCGGGACTTGTCCCTGCGGACCAGCTCTTGGTACTCCTCCGGCGGGAGTACCGAGTCCACCATGGTGTCGTGGAAGCCGTCGCTTCGCTCCGGCCAGTGGCCGACCGGTTCGGCATGCACCTGTAGGCGCAGGCTGTCACCGTCACTCTCCCAGCGGTAGGTGGTGAGGTAGCCGGAGCTGCCCCCGGCGGCGGCGCTGCGGACGCCGGCGACCATGCCGTTCGCGTCAGCAGTGACGGACACGGTGCGCTGCCGCAGTCGGTGCAGCCCGCGGTCCTTCCAGTAGCCGGCGTCGCGCTGGTGCCAGCCGCGGTCGTTGTCGGTAGGGGCGCGCACAGGTTCAGCCGTGGTCCACGGAGGGGGAGTTCGCCGATGCCGAGCAGGCCTCCGATGGTCCGGTCGAAGCGGCCGGGGCCGATTCGGACGGGGGCGATCACCTTCGCGTACTCGAGGAGGCCGGGCGAGGGAGTGCGGTCGGGGAAGACCAGGCCGTCGCAGGTGAAGTCGCCGCCGTGCAGATCCTCGCCGAAGCCGCCGCCGTCGCCGAAGAACTCGCGCCCCCGGGCGTCGCGGGTGCGCAGCCCCTGGTCCATCCACTCCCAGACGTAGCCGTCCTGGACCCGCGGGTACTCGCTGCACAGCTGCAGGTATTCGGCGAGCCCGGCCGGGCCTGTTTCCCATGGCGTGGGCGAACTCGGGGAGCAGGAAGGGCCTGCGGTTCAACTCCACGTCCTGGCACATGACTTCGCGAGAGAGCGTACGGCCGTGATGAGGATCGAACTCGTGCCCGTTCACCCCGCGCAGCACCATCCGGCGGCCGTTGACCCGGAGCACCCCGGCCTCGTCGACGGATATGCTGCGGAATCCGACCCGGAGCCGGGCCCGCTCGGTGGCCGCGCGACCGTACTGTCGACGGTGTCTTGTAGGAAGCGCTGCCATCACCCTGAAGAGGCCCGCCCGTCCGTCAAAAGACGGACGAAGAGTGGAGCCAGGATCATCCTGGCTCCACTCCATGGTGCGGGCGTGTCACTGGAACTGTGCGAAGAACCTCCAGATCTCTCCCTTGGTCCAGGTCGCGACGCCGCTCTCATTGGGGGAGCCGTCGACCGGACCGGGCATGTGGCCTCCGTCGAACGCGGCCCATTGGACCGGGTACCCGGCACGGCAGCCCGAGTAGGGGGTGGTGATGTGCGCCCGGCTGCCGGTGCGGGCTCGCGCGCACTCTGGGGAGTGCAGCCGTTGTTGCTGACGAACCTGTCGCGCAGGGAGCGCCCTTGCGCGATGTTGAGGACGGAGTCGCTGACGCCGTGGATTCCGAAGTAGGCGATGGGCTGGGTGCCGCCGCTGCACCCGCTGATTTCGCCGCCGGAAATGACCGCGACAGCCCTGAAGACGTTCGCCCGGGTGCATGCGAGTGCGTAGCTCATACCGCCGCCCCAGCTGAAACCCGTGGCGAAACGCTGCGCCGTGTTGACGCAGAGGCCGCCCTCGATCCGCCGGATCATGTCGTCGACGAAGGTGACGTCCTCACCGCCCGAATTGGCCCAGCCGTTGCCGAGGCCCTGGGGGGCGACGAGGATGGCGCTGTTGTTGGACTGTTCCCGTTGGCCGTAGTAGGACCAGGCGTTCCCGCTCGTCCCGCCCGAGGCGACTTCGCCGGCGGTTCCGCCCCGCCAGTGGAACGCGAAGATCAGCCGGTAGGGCCGGCTGTTGGTGTAGTCGTCGGGAACCCTGAGGACGAAGCTGCGGCTCTTACCGCTGCTCTGAATCGTGTGCGTACCGCTCGCCAGCGTCGGGGCGCTGCCGCATCCGCCGCCACCGGACGACAGTTTGATCATCTGCCATTGCTGGTTGGCGCCGCTTCAGTCGGTGTACTGGACGACGTTCCCGCCGTCGCCGGTGGAGGCGCCCTGCACTTCAACGGCCTTGCCGCTGTTGCTGTTGACCAGGACGTACCAGGCCTGGGTGTCCACCGTGGCTGCCTCGGCGGGAACCGGTTTCACCGCGACGAGCGTGCCGATCGCGAGGGTCGCCGCCACCACGGCGGCTAACCGGGGCGACCAGCGACGTCTTTGGGGAGGGGCGTGGGAAGCCGCACCGTGGGTTTTCATCGTTCACCCTTTCGCTGTGGCAGGCCGTCAGGTTCGGGTCCAGCGCTGGTTGCTTCCACTGGAGCAGGAGTAGAGCTGGATCAGGGTGCCGTTGGCGGTGCCGTTGCCGGTTGCGTCAAGGCAGAGGCCGGACTGGACTCCGGCGATGGATCCGTCGGAGTTGAGGCGCCATTTCTGGTTGTCGCCACCCCAGCAGCTGTAGATCTGGACTTTGGTGCCGTTGCCGGTGCCGGCGGCGTCCAGGCACTTGTTGCCGTAGACCCTGAGCTCGCCTCCGGCGGTGTACGACCACTGCTGGTTGGTGCGGTTGTTGCAGTCCCACAGGTTGAGCTGGGTGCCGTCGCTGGTGCTGGCACCGGGCACGTCCAGGCAGCGGCCTGACCCGAGGCCCTTGATCTGTCCGGAACCGGGCGAGGGGGTAGGAGTGGGGGTAGAGGAGCCGGCGTTGAGTGCGCCCAGCACGGAGGTGTAGGCGGGCTTCTTGCTGCCGTTGCCGTCGAACAGCAGCGGCGATTGCTCCGACCGCCAGGAGTCGGTGTCGCGCACCCCCCAGACGGTGATGCCGAGGCAGCGCGGGACGGCCAGGCAGTCGTTGGTCACGTTGGCGTAGGTCGTGGCCGAGGCGCCCTGGACGTCGAGTTCGGTGACGGCCACGTCGACGCCGAGGGCGGCGAAGCTCTGCAGGGTGGTGCGGAAGTTGCTGTTGTACGGGCTGTCGTTGTTGAAGTGGGACTGGAAGCCGACGCAGTCGATCGGCACTCCGCGCTGCTTGAAGTCCCGGACCATGGCGTACATGGCCTGCGTCTTGGCCCAGGTCCAGTTCTCGACGTTGTAGTCGTTGTAGCAGAGCTTGGCGGCCGGGTCGGCGGCGCGCGCGGTGCGGAAGGCGACCTCGATCCAGTCGTTGCCGGTGCGCTGCAGGTTGGAGTCGCGCCGGGCTCCCGAGCTGCCATCGGCGAAAGCCTCGTTCACGACGTCCCACTGGGCGATCTTGCCCTTGTAGTGCGCCATCACGCCGTTGATGTGGTTGGTCATCGCCTGGCGCAGCGCGCTGCCGCTGAGGTTCTGCATCCAGCCGGGCTGCTGGGAGTGCCAGGCCAGGGTGTGGCCGCGTACCTGCTTGCCGTTCTGCACCGCCCAGTTGTAGACGCGGTCACCGGCGTTGAAGTTGAACTGGCCCTGCTGGGGTTCGGTGGCGTCGATCTTCATCTCGTTCTCGGGCGTCACCGAGTTGAACTCGCGGCCCGCGACCGTCGTGTACGCCGAGTCGCCCAGCCTGCCCGAGGCGATTGCGGCGCCGAAGTAACGGCCGCTCTGCGCCGCCGCGCCACCGAGCGTGCTCTCGGCGGCGTGTGAGGTCAGCGGAGCCACCAGCACCGCGGCCGAACCGAGGACGCCGACGACCACGGCCGTACAAAGACCGCCGATCTTCCGGCGGACGGTGTGTGGGGGAGAGGCATTTAAGCCCATGAATGAGCCTCCAGGACAGAAATCACGGAAGGATTGGAGCGCGGCAGAATGAATCCGCGTAAGCGACGCCCGCGTCCGTTGACAAAGGACGCTCACCACCAGGGCGTCATGATCCGAGGCCGTCACCCGCCACCCGGAGAGACGGTGACACCGTCTCGGGCCTCAGTGTGGAAACCCCGTCGAAACAAGTCAAGAGTTTCGAAATGATTTCGAGATCCTCCCCCTCGAGATAGCCCGCTATCCGCTTCCCGTTGCATAAAGGTCATCGAAAAACTTTCGATGAGGATCTCCGAGCTGGGCTGCCGAAATCTCAGGAGGGCTACTGCCGCCGGCAGTCGGCGGACGCGCTCGGCCACCTGGTTGCGGCCCGCATCACGCGGCGGGCAGATGCCCGCCAACACGCGCCCGGCTACCGCCCCCATGCCTTCCGGAGTCGCCGGCGCCACAGCGGATGGATCGCCCGCTTCCACGACCGGATGCGCGACCGGGTCCAGCGGGCTGCCGGCCGGGACCCGGGACCGGCGGGGGCATCATCGACGCTGGTGTCCAGGCGGATCCTGCCGGCTCGGATACGTGATGTCGAAGCACGTGAAGTGGGCTTGGTTGGTGGAGGAGCGGCCGTTGGAGGTGGCGTAGAGGCCGAGCTGGATGCTGGTGAACAGCGGGGTGAGGAAGGTGGCTTCGACGGTGGTCAGGTCCTGCCAGGCGCCGCCGTCGGGTGCCTGGTGGGCGAAGGTGTGGCTGAAGCCGCGGATGCGCACCCCCAGGCGGACGGGGCCCGGGGGGACCGGAACGCCGGCCAGGACCTCGCGCCCGTGGCGGAGGCTGAGCCCTTCCGTGGTGCGAAGGAAGAGGAGGTGGGTGTCGTCGTCGAGGACCACGGCGAGGCCTGCCTGTTCACCCGGTGCGGCGGGGGTGAAGTGCAGTTCGGTGGAGACGTCGCAGTCGGGCTGTTCTTGGGGGCGGACCAGGAGCGACGGGGTGGTGCGCTCGCCGAGGCGTTCGGGGCGGAGCTGGAGGCGGAGCCCTTTGCCTGTGGCCCAGAAGCGCTCGGGCGGGGTGCGCAGGGTGTTCCAGTCCGCGGAGAGCGTGGCGAAGTCGTCGTGGACGGGGCGGCGGCGGTCGGTGTGGACGATGGGGGAGAAGACCGGCCAGCTGTCGTCCCAGGTGATCCGGCTGAGGAAGGTCTCGCGCCCGAGGGCGGAGCCCGGGCGGACGCCCAGGAGGACGGCCCGCCAGTCCCCGTACGGGGTTTGGACGAGGTCGGCGTGCCCGGTGCAGATGACGGGGCCCTTGGCGGGCTGTAGCACCGGGTTGCCGGGGGCGCCCTCGTAGGGGCCGGTCACGCGGTCGGCGCGGGCGGCCACCACGCTGTGGTCCACATCGGTGCCGCCCTCGGCGGTGAGCAGAAGGTAGGCGCCGTCGATCTTGTAGAGGTGCGGGGCTTCCGACCATCGGGCGCCCGGGTGGCTTCCCGACCACAGGACGTGCTCGGGGCCCGTGAGCCGTCGTTCGCCGGGAAGGTATTCGCGCATCCAGATCTCGGTGCGGCCGGCGGCCTCGTCCAGCACCCGGGCGGCGGTGAACCAGGCCCGGCCGTCGCTGTCGTCCGGTCCGTCGTCGAAGAACAGCGACGGGTCGAAGCCCTCGCCGTCCAGCCAGTGCGGCTGCGACCACGGCCCCGCCGGGTCGGTCGCCGTGACGACGAAGTGGCCGGGGCCGTCCATCAGCGTGCAGACGAGATGGAAGACCCCCTCATGGTGCCGGATCGTCGGTGCGAACAGGCCCCGTGAGGGCTCGCACCCGTCGAGGTCGAGCTGAGACGCCCGGTCGAGCGCGGAGCCGATGCGCCGCCAGTTCACGAGATCGCGGCTGTGGAACACGGGAAGGCCCGGGAACCATTCGAAGCTGGACGTCACCAGGTAGTAGTCCGCTCCCACTCGGCAGACGGAGGGGTCGGGCCGGAACCCCGGCAGCACGGGATCACCGAAGACGGGATCATCGAACAACGTGGTCATGGAACCGGGACGATCTCGACCGGCACGGACAGCACCCGGTCGGCCGCCGGGTGGCGTACGGGACCCTCCAAAGTGAAGGAGCCCTGGAGCGGAAGATCGCCGCTGGACCGTCCGACGGCCACGCCGATTTCCCCCGGCTCCACTCTTCTGCGCAGGTCGAGCCCGGTGAATGAGGTCCGGTCGGCATGGACGGTGAAGGTGATCCGGGCGGCTGCGCCCGGCTGCAGCTCGACCCTGGAGAATCCGGCGAGCCACCGCTGAGGCCGGACGACGGACGCCACCGGGTCCGAGAGGTACAGCTGGACCACCTCGGTCCCGGCCACCTCGCCGACGTTGCGTACGGTGACCGCAACCGCGACGGCCCCGTCCGTCGCGGCGACGGGATCCACCTCGAGCTCCGAGCAGGCGAAGCCGGTCCAGCTCAGCCCGTGTCCGAAGGGGAACAGCGGGGTCGGGTCCACCGAGCTCCAGTCGGTGTGCCCGCCGAGCCTGGAGTGCAGGTAGGTGCCGGGCTGGCCGCCGGCCCGGCGGGGGATGGAGACGGGCAGCCGCCCGGACGGTTCAGCGGCCCCGCTGATGATCCGGGCCAGCGCCGTCCCGCCCTCCTCGCCGGGGAAGAAGACCTGCACCACGGCCGATGCGCGCTCGGCCAGCGTGCCGAGCGCGTAGGGCCGCCCGGAGACGAGGACCAGGACGGTCGGCACTCCGGAGTCCAGAACGGTGGAGGCCAGTGCGGCCTGGTCGCCGGGCAGGTCGAGGGTCTCGGCGTCGCAGCCCTCTCCGGAGGTGCCCCGGCCGAACATGCCCGCCCGGTCCCCGAGCACCAGCACGTTCACGTCCGGATCGTCCGCGGTGACCGTGAACCCGGCAGCGGTGAGCGCCTCGCCGAGCGTCGGGATCTCCAGCCCGAGGTCGCCGGGGAGCGCGACGTGGTTGGGGAAGGAATAGCAGCCGAGGAAGGACCGGGGGTCGTCGGCGTACGGCCCGGTGATCGCGACCCGGCACGGCTGCAGCGGCAGGGTGCCGTCGTTGGCGAGCAGCACGGTGGACCGTTCGGCCAGGAGCCTGGCCAGTGCCCGGTTTTCCGGCGGGTCGAGGTCGACCGGCTCGGGTTTGACGGGTTCCCAGTCGGGGTCGAGCAGGCCGAGCTCGGCCTTCTGCACCAGGACCCGTTCCGCGGCCCGGTCGATGAGCTCCTCGGGTACGCTTCCGGACCGAACGAGTTCGGTCAGCGGCTCGCCGTAGCACCGGGCCGTGGGCAGTTCGACGTCGATTCCGGCGGTCAACGCCAGCGCGCCGGCCGCGCCGCGCGATCCGGTGACGCCGTGCCGGGTCTGCAGGAAAGAGACGGCGTAGTAGTCGGCGACGACCACGCCGCTGAAACCGAGCTCACCCCTGAGCAGCTCGGTCAGCAGCCGTTCGTCGGCGGCCACCGGGACGCCGTCCACGTCGGTGTAGCTGTTCATCACCGACCGGGCGCCCCCCTCGCGCAGTGCCCGTACGAAGGGCTCGACGAGCACGTCGGCGAACTCGCGCGGCCCCGAGGCGACGGGGGCCATGTTCCGGCCGCCACGCGAGGCCGAGTAGCCGGCGAAGTGCTTGAGCGTCGCCACGATCCCGGCGCCTTCCAAGCCCTGCACGTAGGCGGTGCCGATGGCTCCGACGAGATAGGGATCCTCGCCGATGCACTCCTCGGTCCTGCCCCACCGGTAGTCGCGGACCACGTCGAGTACCGGAGCCAGCCCTTGATGGACGCCCACCCGCCGCATCCCCGCCCCGATGGCGGCGGCCATCCGGCGCACGAGCTCGGGATCGAAGGACGCACCCCAGGCCAGCGGTGCGGGGAAGACCGTCGCCCCGAACGTCATGAACCCTGTCAGGCACTCCTCGTGAGCGACCGCCGGTATCCCGAACCGACCGGATCCGGTCACCTGTTGCTGGAGCATGGCGAGCCGCGCCATGCCGGCTTCCACGGTGATCGGCGCGGTGCCGTACACCCGGGTGAGCTGGCCGAGCCCGTGGGCCGCGATGTCGTCGAGGCCGAGCGCGGACTCGCCTGAATCGTCCTCCATCGGCGCGACCGGTGTCCCCGGATCCGAGGGCAGCGCCCAGAAGCCGGCGAGCTGACCCGCCTTCTCTTCCAGCGTCATCCGTTTCAGAAGATCGGAGACTCGCACGGACACGGGCAGGAGGGGGTCACGCCAGGGCTCGGTCAAGGAGTTCTCCTAGAGAGGGGGCAAGGCGGTGGAGAGCCGGACCTTGAGCTCGGTGGAGAGCTCCATCCGGGGGCTGACCAGGGGTTGGCCGTCCAGGAGTTGGAAGAGGGTGCGGGCGGCGAGCCGGCCCATCTCCTCCAGCGGCTGGCGCACCGTCGTCAGCGGCGGTGACAGCCATTCGCACATCGGCAGGTCGTCGAAGCCGACCACGCTGAGGTCCTGCGGAATGCTCAGCCCGCCCTGCCGGGCGGCTTCGTAGACGCCCATCGCCTGCTGGTCGCTACCGGCGAAGATGGCGGTCGGCGGCTCGGGGAGGGCGAGCAGTTCCCGGGCGCACCGGAACCCGCCCTCGTGCTGGAAGTCGCCGAACCGGATCAGGTCGCGGTCGACCTCGATCCCGGCCCGCTCCAGTGCGGCCCGGTACCCGTCGATGCGGGCCTGGCTGCAGAGCATCTCCCTGCGCCCGCCGATCGTGGCGATCCGGCGGTGCCCCAGCCCCAGCAAGTGCTCGGTTGCGGCGAGGCCGCCCGCCCAGTTGGTCGCGCCGATGCTCGGCACACCGTTGCCCGGCAGGTCGATCGGGTCGATGACGACCAGCGCCACCCCGGCCTGTTCGACCTGGGCGCGCTGGGCCTGGGTGACCGAGGCGGTGACGAGGATGACGCCGTCGCTGTGGTGCAGTACCGGCAGTGCAGCCCAGCTCGACGGCGTGGCCTCGCCCGGCGGGACGAGCGACACGACGGTGCCGACGCTCCGCAGGGCACACTCGGCCTCGACGCCGCGCAGTATCTCCACCGCCCACGCGCTGTCCAGACCGCCGATGATCAAGTCGACCAGGCCCGACCTGCGGGCCCTGCCCTGTCGGCCGGGGTGAAGGTAGTTGTGAGAGCGCAGCAGGCTCTCGATCCGTTCGCGGGTCGAGGGCGCCACATCGGAGCGGCCGTTGATCACCTTGGACACGGTGGCCTGGGAGACCCCTGCCTCCGCGGCGATGACGGCCAGGGTCGGGCGCTGCTCGCTCAACTTCTCTCCTCTGCGCGGACGCCTTGGGCTGGCGACATGTATCGCAAACTTTCGAAGAGTTTCCGGGCGGGGTGACTTGCTTGTCAAGCTCAAGGACTCAAGGGGGAAGGGGTGTTGGTGGATTTATCGGTGACAGGTCTTGACCGAGGAGCCCCACGTTCCTAGTTTGTGGCAGCACCGAATTTCGAGAATGTTACGAAATATTTTCGAGATCGAGCCGGCATTCCTTACCCCGGAGGTCCCATGGCCAGCACCCCCCCGAGCCGACGAAGCTTCCTGGCCCTCTCGGGCCTGACCGCCCTGTCCGTCTCGCTGGCCTCGGCCTGCGGCGGTGGCGACTCCGGCGACAAACCGGCGGCCGACGGCAAGCTGACCTTCGCGTGGTGGAACATCGCCACGACGGAACCGGGCAAGTCGCTCTTCCCGCAGATCTCCTCGGCGTTCACGGCCGCTCACCCGAACATCACGATCAAGACGACCTCGTTGGAGAACGAGGCTTTCAAGTCCAAGCTGACCGCCACCACCTCTTCGGGCAAGCTCCCCGACGTGTTCCAGACCTGGGGCGGCGGCGTGCTGCGCCAGCAGGTCGACGCGGGGCTGGTCGAGGACCTCACCGACGCCTTCGGCTGGTCGTCCGACCTCACCCCCGTCTCGCTGCAGGCCTACCAGTTCGAGGGCCGGACCTACGCAGTGCCCTACGACGTCGGCATGGTCGGCTTCTGGTACAACAAGAAGCTCTTCGCCCATGCCGGGATCACCGCTCCGCCGGCCACCTGGGCCGAGCTCCTCGAAGACGTCAAGAAGCTCAAGGCCGCAGGCGTCACCCCGATCGCCCTCGCGGGCAAGGAGAAATGGCCGGGCCACTACTACTGGGCCTACCTCGCGATGCGCGTCGCAGGCCTCCCCGCGCTGGAGCAGGCCGCGACCACCAAGGACTTCACCGGCGCCGGCTTCGTCCAGGCGGGCACGCACCTCAAGGAGCTGGTCGACCTCCAACCGTTCCAGACGGGCTTCCTCGGCGCCGGCTACGCCACCCCCGGAGGCCAGGCAGCGACCATGGGCAACGGCAAGGCCGCCATGGAGCTGATGGGGCAGTGGGGACCGTCGGTGCAGAAGGACGCGGGCGCCGACCTCGGAGCGGACCTGGGCTTCTTCCCCTTCCCGACGGTCGACGGCGGTGTCGGCCAGGTCACTGATGTGTTCGGCGGTGGCGGCGGCTTCGCGCTGCGCAAGGGCGCCCCGAAGGAGGCGCTGGACTTCCTGAAGTTCTTCGTGCTGGAGAACGAGTCCAAGCTGCTGGCCTCCAACGGCTACCTGCCGGTGGTCAAGGGCGCGGAGAGCCAGCTCGCCGACGCCAACAGGAAGGTGGTGGCCGACAGCCTGGTCAAGGCGACTGGCTTCCAGCTCTTCCTCGACCAGGCCTACCCGCCGGCGGTCGGCCAGGAGGTCAACGACAGCGTCGCCGACCTCATCGCGGGCAAGAAGACGCCCGAGCAGGTCACCAAGTCGATCACCGAGGCTGCGAAGGGTGCCTAGCTCCGTGGCCACCCTGACCAAGGAGCGGACGCAGGCCGCCCTGCCGGTGCGCCCGCCCGCTCCGGCACGGTCGATCCTGCGCGGATTGCGCAGCTGGGCGTCGGTCGCCTGGTTCCTCGTCCCGGCTCTGGTCCTCTTCCTCGTCTTCGTCCTCGCCCCGATCGCCGTCGCCGTCTACACCGGCTTCTTCAAATGGGGCGGGACCGGCCCCATGGACGACTTCGTCGGCTTCGAGAACTACGCCAAGCTGTTCGACGATCAGGTCTTCCTCGGCGATCTGGAGCACGGGCTGTATCTGATCGCCCTGTCGATCACGGTGCAGTTGCCGTTCGCGCTGTTCACCGCGGTCCTGCTCAACCAGAGGCTGCGCGGCCGGGCCGTCTACCGGATGCTGTTCTTCGCGCCGTACATCCTGTCCGAGGTGGTCACGGCGGTCCTCTTCACGATGGTCTTCCTTCCCGGTGCCGGCATCGCCGACCATCTCGCCGGCGCCCTCGGCCTGGAGGGGCTGCGGGGCAAGTGGCTCGCCGATCCCTCGACGGTCATGCCGACCCTGTTCGTGGTCATGACCTGGAAGTACTTCGGCTTCCACATGATGCTCTTCCTCGCCGGGCTGCAGAGCATCCCGGGGGAGATCCTCGAGGCCGCCAGCATCGACGGCGCCGGCGTCTGGCAGCGGTTCCGGCACGTGACGCTGCCGCTGCTCGGGCCGACGATCCGGATCAGCGCCTTCCTTTCGATCATCGGGGCCATCCAGCTCTTCGACCTCGTCTGGGTCATGACGGCGGGCGGTCCCAACCACTCCTCCGAGACGATGGCGATCTCGATGTTCCAGTTCGGATTCAAGCGCTACCAGGTCGGCTACGCCAGTGCGATCAGCGTGGTGTTGTTCATGATCAGCCTGGTCTTCTCCCTCTTCTACCAGCGTTACGTGCTCCGCCGTGACCTGAGCGGGGCCGTCACCTCGGGAGGTGGCCGATGAACGCCCGCAGGACGGCACGCGGCCTGTCGCTGCACGCCGTGGTCTGGCTGATAGGTGCGTTCGTCGTCGTGCCGCTGATCTACGCGGTGATCTCCGGATTCAAGAACACCGGCGAGCTGACGACCAACCCGTTCGGGTTGCCGGAGCATTGGAAGGCCGGCAACTACACCGGCATTCTCGGCGACGGGATGTTCTGGCGGCAGATCGCCAACAGTGCGGGTATCGCGATCGGCACGACGTGCTGCACGGTGGCGGCGTCCGCGATGGCGGCGTTCGTGCTGGCCCGCTACGCCTTCCGGGGCAGGGAGCTGTTCTACACGCTGTTCACGATCGGGCTGATGTTCCCGTTCGCGGTGGCCGTCCTGCCGTTGTTCCTGCTGCTGCGCAACTTCGAGTTGCTCGACAACCCGCTCGGAGTGATCCTCCCGCAGGCGGCCTTCGGGCTCCCCATGACGATCATCATCCTGCGCGGCTTCTTCCGGACCATCCCGGCGGAGGTAGAGGAGGCGGCCATCGTGGACGGCTGCGGCAAGTTCCGTTTCTTCTGGAAGATCCTGCTCCCGATGGCGCGTCCGGCGCTCGGCACGGTTTCGGTGCTGGCGATCGTCGCGAGCTGGAACAACTTCTTCCTGCCACTGCTGGTGTTCAACGACCCGCAATGGCAGACGATCCCGGTCGGCGTCCAGCAGTTCCAGGGCCAGTACTCGACCGACTACGCGCTCGTCCTCGCCTACATCGTGCTCGCCATGGTGCCCGCCCTCGCCTTCTACGCCGTCGCCGAGCGGCAGTTGATCGGCGGCCTCACCGCGGGCGCCACCAAGGGCTGACTCGTCCCGCGCGACCTCCACCCCCCCCCAGGAGACGCTGTGAAACGCCTGACCGCACTGACATGTACAATTTTGTTAGCGCTAACATCGCAGGCCGTGGCCGCCCCCGCGCGACCCGACATCGACTTCCGCGCCGCGCTCCAGCCCATAGACGGATTCGGCTTCTCGATGGCCTTCCAGCGGGCCGACCTGCTGCACGGCGCACGCGGACTCAGCCCGGCCAAGCAGCGCGAGGTGCTCGACCTGCTGCTCAGTGAGGACAAGGGCGCGGGCCTTTCGATCCTGCGCCTGGGCATCGGGTCGTCGACCGACAGGGTCTACGACCACATGCCGACGATCCTGCCGGCCGATCCCGGCGGACCGGACGCCACGCCGAAGTACGTCTGGGACGGCTGGGACGGCGGCCAAGTCTGGCTCGCCAAGGAGGCCAAGGCCTACGGCGTCACACGGTTCTTCGCCGACGCCTGGAGCGCCCCTGCCTTCATGAAGACCAACGGAAGCGAGAACGACGGCGGCGAGCTGCGGCCCGCATGGCGCCAGGCCTATGCGAACTACCTCGTCCAGTACGCGAAGTTCTACCGGCAGGAAGGCATAGGGATCACCGACCTCGGATTCACCAACGAACCCGACTGGACGGCGACCTACGCCTCGATGCGGTTCACCCCGCAGCAGACCGTCGACTTCGTCAAGGTGCTCGGGGCGACCGTTCGGGCGTCCGGATTGAAAACCGGGGTGGTCTGCTGCGACGCAGCGGGCTGGGACCGGCAGGTCGCCTACACCGAGGCCATCGAGGCCGACCCCGCCGCCGGCAAGGCGGTGCGGACCATCACCGGCCACCGCTACAGCGGTCCGACCGCGGTCCCGCAGCCGACCGACAAGCGCGTGTGGATGTCGGAATGGTCGCCGGACGGCGCCACCTGGAACGAGAACTGGGACGACGGCAGCGGCTACGACGGTCTCACCGTCGCGGCCGACATCCAGAACACCCTGACCGTCGGCAACGCCAATGCCTACGTCTACTGGACCGGAGCGTCCCTCGGTGCCACCCGAGGGCTCATCCAGCTCGCCAACCCCGGGGACGACTACCGGGTGTCCAAGCGGTACTGGGCGCTGGCAGCCTTCAGCCGGTTCATCCGCCCCGGCGCCGTCCGCGTGCCGGTCACGAACGCCGACCCGGCACTGCAGATCACGGCCTTCCGCAACAACGAAGGCAGCCGCGTGATCGAAATCCTCAACACCGCGACCACCGAACGCACCGCCGCATTCTCCCTTCGCGGCGGGCATGACCGTCACCCCGACGGCTACGTCACCGACGAGACCCGCTCGATCACCCCGGCCGACATCGTCTCCACGCATGGCACGACCCTCACGGCGAAGCTCGCCCCGCGCGCGCTGACCACGATCGTCCTCGACTGACCCCCATTCCCCGAGGAGTAGCCCGCCATGTCCAGTCCCATGTCCCGGATCCTCACCGCCCTGTCCGCCGCCATCTGCCTCTCGGCCGGTCTCGCCGCCGAGCCCGCAGCCGCCGAGCCCCGCCCCAGGACGCTCGGCGAACTGGCCGAGAAGCACCACAAGTACTTCGGCTCCGCCACCGACAATCCCGAGTTCGCCGACGCCGCCTATCTGAAGCTCCTCGGCAGCGAATTCGGGCAGACCACCCCCGGCAACGCCATGAAGTGGTACGCCACCGAACCCGAGCGCGGCGTCTTCGACTTCACCGCCGCCGACAAGGTCGTCGCGTTCGCCAAGGCCCACCACCAGAAGGTCCGAGGCCACACCCTCGTCTGGCACAACCAGCTCCCCGCCTGGCTCACCGAGGGAACCTGGACCGCCGACGAGCTGCGCGCCGTCCTCAAGAACCACATACAGACGGAAGTCCGGCACTTCAAGGGCCAGGTGATCCACTGGGACGTCGTCAACGAAGCCTTCAACGACGACGGCACCTACCGCGAGACGCTCTTCTACAAGACCCTCGGCCCCGGCTACATCGCCGACGCCCTGCGCTGGGCCCACGAGGCCGACCGGCACGCCAAGCTGTACCTCAACGACTACAACATCGACGGGATCGGCCCCAAGAGCAACGCCTATCACACCCTGATCAGGCAGTTGAAGGCCGACGGCGTCCCGGTGGAGGGCCTTGGCATCCAGGGCCACCTGGCGCTCCAGTACGGCTTCCCCGCCGACGCCCAGCAGAACATGCAGCGCTTCGCCGACCTCGGGGTCGACGTCGCGATCACCGAGCTCGACATCCGGATGGCCCTCCCCGCGACCCCTTCGATGCTCGCCACCCAGGCCACCTGGTACGCCGACTACGTCAAAGCCTGCCTGGCGGTCAAGAAATGCGTCGGCGTCACCATCTGGGACTACACGGACAAGTACTCGTGGATCCCCTCCGTCTTCCCCGGCGAGGGCGCAGCGCTGCCCTACGACGAGAACCTGCTGCCCAAGCCCGCCTATCACTCGATCAAGGAGGTGCTGGGCGGATGATAAGAACGGCGATCGTCGGAACGGGTGGGATCGCGCGCATCTGCCACGTTCCCGCCCTCCGCGCGCAGGCGCACCGGGCCCGGATCGTGGCAGCGGTCGACGTGGACGCCGCGCGCGCCGAGGCGTTCGCGGCCGAACACGGCATTCCCGCGGTCTACACCGACCTGCACACGATGCTCGAGGAGCGGAGGCCGGACCTCGTGCACCTGTGCACGCCTCCGTTCCTGCACGCCGACCAGGCCGTGGCCTGCCTGGAATCGCAGGCGTGGGTGTGGTGCGAGAAGCCGGTGGCGCTGTCGCTGGCCGAGCTCGACCGGATCCGCGGCGCCGAAGGGCCCGCCCTTGCGGGCGGGGTGTTCCAGCACAGGTACGGCTCGGGGGCCCGGTACCTGCGCGACCGGATCACGGCCGGGACGCTGGGCCGTCCGCTGGTCGCGCAGTGCGTCACGGCGTGGTACCGCGACGAGGCCTACTACGACGTGCCCTGGCGCGGCACCTGGGGGAGCGAGGGCGGTGGCCCGACACTGGGCCACGGCATCCACCAGATGGACCTGATGCTCGCCGTACTCGGCGAATGGGCCGAGGTACGCGCGATGGCCGGCCGCCTCGCGCGCGACGTCCAGACCGAGGACGTGTCCGCAGCCCTGGTCCGGTTCGACAACGGAGCCATCGCGACGGTCGTCAACAGCGTCCTCTCCCCGCGCGAGGAGAGCTACCTGCGGTTCGATCTCACCGACGCCACGGTCGAGCTGCGGCATCTGTACGGCTACTCCAACGCGGACTGGAGGTTCACCACCACGTCGTCGGGCCTGAAGTGGGAGCCGCCGGACGACCTGCCCAGTTCTCACACCGCCCAGCTCGCGGCCTTCCTGGACGGCTACGACGCGGGGATCCGGCCCGACCTCGGCAGGAACACCATGGAACTGGTCACCGCCCTGTACAAGGCCGCGATCACCGGCCTGCCGGTCCGGCGCGGGGAGATCGACGCGGCCGACCCGTTCTACGGTTCGCTCCACGGAGGGCGCCCGGAGGTGTTCCGATGACGTTCGAACTCCTCGAGAACGAGGACGCGCTGACCGTCCGAGCTCGCGACGTCGACCTCTTCCAGTACGTGCACCGGCCGGTCACGGACCCCTTCGAGGCGCCGAAGCCCTACCTGCATCCGGTGCGCACGCTCGCCGGCGACGTGGTCACCGGGTACCGGCCGCACGACCACCGCTGGCACAAGGGCATCCAGATCACCGCATCGTGGGTGTCGGGGCAGAACTTCTGGGGCGGCGGCACCTACCTGCGCGGCCAGGGCTACGTGGACCTGCCGAACCTCGGCACGATGCGCAGCCTCACCGTGTCCGCCGGAACGGCCCGTGGCCGCGCCGTGATCACCGAAGACCTGGCCTGGCACACGATGGCGGGGGAGCACTGGATCGACGAGCGCCGCACGCTGACCGCACACGACGTCGGGGCCGACTCCTGGACCCTGGACATCACCACCGCACTCACCAACGTCCGCGACACCGGCCTGATGTTCGGCAGCCCCGGCACGCAGGGCAGAGAGCTCGCCGGATACTCCGGCCTGTTCTGGCGCGGCCCGCGCGACTTCACCGGTGGCGAGGTGATCGGCCCCGCGATGGGCGAACAGGGCGACTGGCTGGCCTTCACCGGCACGCACGACGAGGTCGACCGTTCCTCCACGCTCCTGTTCCTGGACGATCCGGACGCCCCCTGCCACTGGTTCGTCCGCAGTGAGCCCATCCCCGCCGTCAACCCGTCCCTGGCTTTCGACAAAGAACTGCCGCTGGCCCCGGGCGACACCCTGTCACGCCGCTACCGGATCGTCGTGGCCGACGGCGCATGGACCCCCCGGCGCCTGTCCCGCCATATCGCGGAACACCCGTGGTGACCCCGCTCCCCGGCGGCGTGGGGATCTCCGGATTGACCGTGTACGACTGGGAGGCCGCCGACGGGCTGTGCGGCGGCACGCCCCACATGCACCTCGTCTGCTCGGAGGCCTACGTCGTCATCGGCGGCGCGGGCAGCGTCCAGACCCTCACCACTTCCGGCTTCGCCGACACCCCGCTGCTCCCCGGCGACGTCGTCTGGTTCACCCCCGGCACGATCCACCGCCTCGTCAACGACGGCGGCCTGCGCCTTGTGGTGCTCATGCAGAACAGCGGACTCCCCGAGGCGGGGGACGCCGTCTTCACCTTCCCTGCTCCTGTGCTGGCCGATCCCCACGCATACCGGAAGGCTGCCGCCCTGACCGGAGACCATTCCGCGGCGGCGCGCCGCCGCCGCGACCTGGCACTCGAGGGATTCCTGGCCCTGCGCACAGGCGGGCTGCAGGAGTTCCACACCGCGGCCCACCGCCTGAAGAGCGAGCTCCTGGACGCCTGGTGGATCCGCTGGCGTGACGGCCCCCTGGCCGCAGCCCTCACGACCGGCCGTCAGCTGGAACGGCTGAAGGCCGGAGACCTCGCTCACCTCGGCCACGGCGAAGTGTCCCGACTGGAGCGCCCGGAGCACCAGCGCTTCGGCATGTGCGGCCGCCTTCACGCCTATCCCCTCCCCGACCCCCAGACGAGGCCGCTCCGCGGTTCGTCCGGGTCACCTCACCCCCGCCCCCACCTCCCGAAGGAGCTCTTCTGATGTGGTCCCGCCAGCCATCCCCGGTGCACCTGAGACGACGCCTGCTCGCCCTCCTCGCGCCCTTGCTGTTCCTGGCCGCCTTCCTCGGTGTGCAGCCCGCCGGCGCGGCGACGACCGTCGACCCGAACGCCTCGTACGTGCTGGTCAACCGCAACAGCGGTAAGGCCCTGGACGTCTACAACCTGGCGACCAACGACGGCGCCCGCATCACGCAGTGGACCAGGAACGATCAGAACCAGCAGCAGTGGCAGTTCGTCGACTCCGGCGGCGGTTACTACCGCATCAAGTCCCGTCACTCCGGCAAGGTGCTGGACGTCCAGAACGGGTCCACCGCGAACGGCGCCTCGATCGTCCAGTGGGCCGACGTGAACGGCACCAACCAGCAGTGGCGGCTGGCCGACAGCTCGGACGGCTACTTGAGGTTGATCGCGCGCCACAGCAACAAGGCCCTCGAGGTGCAAGGCGGCTCCACCGCCGACAACGCGAACGTCGTCCAGTACGACGACTGGGGCGGCAACAACCAGCAGTGGCAGCTCGTCCGGGTAGGCGGGGGCAACCCCGGCACGTGCAGCCTTCCGTCGGCGTACCGCTGGACGTCAACGGGCCCGTTGGCGCAGCCCAAGCCGGGGTGGGCCTCGCTCAAGGACTTCACCGTGGCCCCGTACAACGGCCGGCAACTCGTCTACGCGACGACGCACGACACGGGGAAGGCGTGGGGTTCGATGAACTTCGGCCTGTTCACCAACTGGTCGGAGATGGCCTCGGCCAGCCAGAACGCGATGTCGACCTCCACCGTCGCACCCACGCTCTTCTACTTCGCGCCGAAGAACATCTGGGTGCTCACCTACCAGTGGGGCGGCGGCGCCCCCTTCTCCTACCGGACGTCGAGCGACCCCACCAACCCGAACGGCTGGTCGTCACAGCAGGTGCTGTTCTCGGGGAGCATTGCCGGCTCCGGAACAGGCCCCATCGACCAGACCCTCATCGGTGACGGCACGAACATGTACCTGTTCTTCGCCGGTGACAACGGCAAGATCTACCGCGCCAGCATGCCGATCGGGAACTTCCCGGGCAGTTTCGGCTCGACCTACACAACGATCATGAGCGACACGACGAACAACCTGTTCGAAGCCCCGCAGGTCTACAAGCTCCAGGGCCAGAACCGCTACCTCATGATCGTCGAGGCGGTCGGCTCGCAGGGCCGCTACTTCCGCTCGTTCACGGCCACCAGTCTGGACGGCGCATGGACGCCGCAGGCCGCGAGCGAGAGCAACCCCTTCGCCGGCAAGGCCAACAGCGGCGCCGGCTGGACCAACGACATCAGCCATGGCGAACTGATCCGCACCAGCGCCGACCAGACCTTCACCGTCGATCCCTGCAACCTGCAGTTCCTCTACCAGGGACGCGACCCCAACGTCGGTGGTGACTACGGCCTGTGGCCCTACCGGCCGGGTCTGCTGACGCTGCAGCGCTGACGGCGTGACGCGGGTCCGGCTCCGGAGCGGAGCCGGCGTGGCGGGCTCGGCGAGAGGCCGAGCCCGCCCGGGTCACGAGGTTCATCGGAGTTCTGGGAGACATTGGGCAGCCCGCCGTACCGGGCCAGGCCGAAGACGGCCACGAGACCCCACACCTCATGAGTCAGGGGCCGACACGGTCGTCCGCCACGTCGTGGAAGGCGATAGCCGCAGCATGCGCCAGTGCCGATAAAGCAAATTCCGTCGGTGGCTCATGAAAGCCAGGGCTGGTGTCGTTATATGCCAGAAAACAGCCAGGTCACGAGTTCGTTGAATGGGTCTCCGTGCGCCTGCGAAGCAAGCGTGCGAGGGTCCGTCGCGGAGCGTAGGGGTGGCCGGGCGCCCGTGTTGGTCGCGGACCTCACTCGTACGGGTATCCGTACCGGACGGCTGGTGACCTGCCGCTTTTGACCGCGTTCGTTGTCGTAGGCGGAACGCCTCAGTGGGTCGTGGAGGGTTTGGTAGGCGTCGATGACTTCGGCGAGTTCCGCATCGGCTGACGGCCCACTAGGGCGGGCGTCAGGGTGCAGGGCACGGATCAGGGTGCGATAGGCGCTGGTGATCTGCTCCGGTGACGCCTCCGCCCGGAGACCGAGGACGGCGTAATGGTCCCGCGACGGGCGCGAGCGGCTCATTCCTCTCACCTCCGGAATGTCCGGAGCGGCCCTCTTTCGTATCCGTCTTAAAACGTGCGGGCGATGTTGTCAAGCCAATCGACAGGGGTATATCGATTGAGGAGGACGAGTGGTCCGAAAGGAGGCGAGGGGCATGATCACCGAGATGGCATTGGAGCGGGTGGAATTCACGTGCGGCCGGTGCTGGCATGACTGGAGTATCGACTACGACGTGCAGCAGTACAGCGATGAGGACGGCGCCTGGGAGTACTTCTCACGCGACGGCATTCCCGTGCCCTCCCCCTACACTCCTGCCGGTGCCTCACCATGTCCCGCGTGCGGCCGACACTGGGTGGGCCGCCTCCTTGCGCGCAGGCTCATCCCCGCGGCACCGGGTGCTGTCGGCACGCCGCGCGAGAAGGTCACCGACGCGGCCCTTCACCGGCCCGAACGGCGCGGCGCGCCGCTGCTCCGCTCCACAGCGCACACACCACCCGAGCAGCCTGGAGTGGGCGTACAGCTTCGCGAGCGAGCCTCTTCGGCTGCGGCCAACTGAGCCTTGCGTCCGCGGCGACACCCACCGGAGGGCGCCTCCCGTCGCATCGGCCACTGTGGGCCGTGGGGGAGCAGGACGCGGGCGGGGAGGTCGGATTCCCCGGCCCCCCGCCGCTTGACGGTGCTGTGTCAGGCCGGTGGTGGCGGCTTGGCGTTGCCGTGTCCTGGCTGGGCTTGGTCGGGGGGCTCGCTCACCGTGACCTGCGCCGGGCGCAAGAGGTGTTGTCCGACGCGGTAGCCGGGCTGGAGCACCGTGGTGCAGGTCGGCTGGTCGACCTCGTCGGACCGCTGATAGGAGATCGCTTCGTGCTGGGCGGGGTCGAAGACTTCTCCCGGGGCCCCGACTTCCTGCAGGCCGAGGGTGGCGAGCTGGGTTTCCAGCGCGTGGGCGACCGCCCCGAAGCCCGGGTCGAGTTCACCGTGCTCGCGTGCCCGGTCAATGGCGTCGAGGACCGGAAGCAGCCCTCCCAGGACGTTGGCGACCGCGATTTCCCGTATCGCGAGGCGGTCTCTCCGCACCCGCTTGCGATAGTTGTCGTACTCGGCCTTCAGTCGCTGCAGATCGGCGGTGCGCTCCGCGAGCTGCGTCTCCCATGCCTCGGGCGGGCTGCCCGCGGCCGGAGGGCCGGGAGTGCCCGGCTCTCCGGCGCGTGGCTGCGCCTCCTGTTGCGCAGGAGTGGTGTCGGGCGCCCTCAGCTGGAGGGTGACGGGGTCGATGCGTCGCTTGTCGCGGATGACGACGGGCGGCTGCCTGCGCGGCCCGTCGAATGACTTCGGCCGGCTCATCCCGTGTCTCCCTTCGCCTTCTCCTCGTCGACGATCTCTGCGTCGACGACTTCCTCGTCCTCTCCTGACGGCTCGCCGCCGGATGCCGCTCCGCCGCCGCCCGCAGCCCCTTGGACGTCGGCGTAGAGAGCGGTGCCGATCTTCTGGGCGGCCGCGCTCGCGCGCTGCGTCGCGTTGCGGATGGCCGTGGTGTCTCCGCCCTCGAGCGTTTCCTTCAGCTCGGCCACGGCGGTCTCGGTCTCGGTCTTGACCTCGGCCGGGACCTTGCCGTCGTTCTCGCGCAGCAGCTTCTCGGTCTGGTAGACGAGCTGTTCGGCGCTGTTGCGGGTCTCGGCAGCCTCCTTGCGGCGGCGGTCTTCCTCGGCGTGCTGTTCGGCTTCTCGGACCATGCGATCGATGTCCTGGCGGGGCAGGGAGGAGCCGCCGGTGACGGTCATCTTCTGCTCCTTGCCCGTGCCGAGGTCCTTGGCCGTGACGTGCATGATGCCGTTCGCGTCGATGTCGAAGGAGACCTCGATCTGCGGGACGCTGCGCGGGGCCGGCGGCAGGCCGGTCAGCTCGAACATGCCGAGCTTCTTGTTGTACGCCGCGATCTCGCGCTCACCCTGGTAGACCTGGATCTGCACGGACGGCTGGTTGTCCTCGGCCGTCGTAAAGATCTCGGACCGCTTGGTCGGGATCGTGGTGTTGCGCTCGATCAGCTTGGTCATGATGCCGCCCTTGGTCTCGATGCCGAGGGACAGCGGGGTCACGTCGAGGAGCAGGACGTCCTTGACCTCACCCTTGAGGACACCGGCCTGGAGGGTGGCGCCGATGGCGACGACCTCGTCCGGGTTGACGCCCTTGTGCGGATCCTTGCCGGTCAGTTCCCTGACCAGCTCCGTCACCGCGGGCATGCGCGTCGAGCCGCCGACGAGGATGACATGGTCGATGTCCGAGACCTTGATCTTCGCGTCCTTGACCGCGTTGTGGAACGGCGCCTTGCAGCGCTCCAGCAGGTCGGCGGTCAGCTGCTGGAACTGCGAGCGCGTGAGCTTCTCGTCCAGGTGAAGCGGGCCCTCGGCGGAAGCCGTGATGTAGGGCAGGTTGATCGTCGTCTCGGTAGCGGCGGACAGCTCGATCTTCGCCTTCTCCGCCGCCTCGCGCAGACGCTGGAGCGCCATCTTGTCCTTCGACAGGTCGACGCCGTAGGCGTTGTGGAACTGCTTCACCAGGTGATCGACGATCTTCTGGTCCCAGTCGTCGCCGCCGAGGTGGGTGTCGCCGTTGGTTGACTTGACCTCCACCAGTCCCTCGCCGATCTCCAGAAGCGACACGTCGAAGGTGCCGCCGCCCAAGTCGAAGACAAGGATCGTCTGGTCGTTCTCCTTGTCCAGTCCGTAGGCCAGCGCCGCGGACGTCGGCTCGTTGATGATCCGCAGCACCTTCAGCCCCGCGATCTCACCGGCCTCCTTCGTCGCGGTGCGCTGCGAGTCGTTGAAGTACGCCGGAACGGTGATCACGGCGTCCGTGACGTCCTCACCGAGGTACGCCTCCGCGTCTCGCTTCAGCTTCTGCAGCACCCGCGCCGAAATCTCCTGCGCCGTGTACCGCTTGCCGTCGATGTCGCCGCTGGCGGGGAACCGCCAGTCGCTCTCGCCGATGTGGCGCTTGACCGACCGGGCGGTGCGGTCGACGTTCGTCACCGCCTGCCGCTTGGCGATCTCCCCGACCAGGACCTCCCCGCCCTTGCCGAAGGCCACCACGGAAGGGGTGGTCCTGTTTCCTTCGGTATTGGTGATGACCGTGGGCTCGCCGCCCTCCAGGACCGCGACGACGGAGTTGGTCGTGCCCAGGTCGATCCCGACTGCGCGTGCCATCATCCGTTCCTCTCAAATCAACGAGCTCAGAATCAATGAATCTTTCGGCTGTTCACTTCGCGGGGCGGGCCGAGCAGGGCCGCCGCTGTACCGGTCTGGTGCAGGAGGCGTTGTACCAGGGGCGACGTGACGCTCACCAGGCGCAGAACGGTGCCCTGGTCTGCCGCCCGGCGGCGGGCGTCCAGCAGGACGCCGAGGCCGTAGCAGTCGCAGAATTCGACTCCACTGAAGTCGACCTCCACTACACGGCAACCGTCGGAGAACGCCTCCTCCAGGGTCACCCGAAGCTGCGGCGCGCTCAGGATGTCAATCTCGCCCGAGACGGCGACCTTGAGGTGTCCGTCGGCGCGCGCTGCGATCGCGGCTGCGGGAGGCGGTCCTTGGGGCATGACCGCAACCTCGCTTTCGTCCCTGGCTGACTCGGTAGCCGCGGACGGAGTACGGAGGGTACTCCGGGGGGTGGTCGGCGCGCCCTCCGCATTTCCTGCCGCGCGCCCGTCAGGCGTTGATCTCCTTGCGCGAGCCGTCTGCGGCCCTGACCTGGATCTTCCGAGGCTTCTCCTCCTCGGCGACGGGGATGCTCAGCCGCAGTACGCCGGCCTCGTAGGAGGCCTCGATGTGGTCGGCGTCCAGCGTCTCGCCGAGGAACAGCTGGCGGGTGAAGGTCCCGGAGGGGCGCTCCGCGATCAGCACGTCGCTGTTCTCTGCGGAGGCGGTGGTTCGCCGCTCCGCCTTGATGGTGAGGACGTTCTGTTCGACATCCAGGTCGATGGACTCGGGGTCGACACCGGGCAGGTCGAGCTCGACGACGAAGGCATCACCCTCGCGGAAGGCGTCCATGGACATGGCCGCTGGCCGGGCCGCGGTGCCCAGAACCTGCTGTGTCAGCCGGTCCAGTTCCCGGAAAGGATCGGTCCGCATGAGCATCATCGTTCACTCCTCTCCGCACTCGTCACAGATGCACATGGCGATACCACCTATATAGCGCGCAGTAAGAAAATTGACAAGACTCGACTCAAGGGCAGGGAGGTGCGATCACGTCGAACCATCGCGGACCCGCCTCTGCTCGGGCGCCCACGTCAGAGCAGCTCGGCGCCCACGCCAGAGCAGGTCGACGTACCCGATTCGGTGGGTCCGCCATTGTTCGTGGAAGTCCGCGCGCCAAAGGGCCGGCCCCTGCCCGTCGCTATCGCTTGCGAAGGGGTACGGCCGACGGCTCGCCGGGCACCGTCCAGGACGCCACGTGGGAGGCCGTGAGCGCGCGGGTCCGGGCTGCCAGGAGTGCCAGGTCGTCGCCTGGGACGTCCGGCAGTAGCGACTTGACGACTGCCCGGGGCACAGGGAAGGCGGCGGCCTCGAAGGCCACGCCTCCCACGCCCAGCGGTGGGCCCGTATCCACAGCAACGAAGTCGGCCGTGCCGTGCGGCAACACGATGACCGGCGGCGGGTGGCCGGCGCTGGACCACCTGGCGGGCGGCTCGAGTGGATGCCAGTCTCCGGCGCAATGCTCGTACCGTTGCACGGCTGTGGCCCCTGGCTGACAACCCGCTGCGCTGGTCGCCCGCCGGGGGGAAGGTAGAGGTAGGGGAGCGAAACGGGGATCCCTGGCACGGCGGGGATACGGACGTGGGACGCAGGACACCACGCCAGGAGGAGTCGTGGAGTGGTTCGCGGACGGTGATTACTGGCTGAGCAGACTCGTGTTCCAGCGAGGTCTGGCCGTGCTCTATTTCATCGCCTTCCTGAGCACCGCCAATCAATTCCGGGCGCTCATCGGTGAGCGCGGTTTGCTGCCGGTCCCTCGTTTCGTCGCGTCCGTTCCCTTCCGGAGGTCGCCCAGCATCTTCCAGCTCCACTACTCCGACCGCTTCTTCGCGCTCACCGCCTGGACGGGCACGGTGCTCTCCGTGGCCCTCGCCGTGGGCGCGGCCGACCGGGTACCGCTGTGGGCGTCGATGCTGATGTGGGCAGTGCCGTGGGTTCTCTACCTCTCCGTCGTCAACGTCGGTCAGACGTGGTTCGGCTTCATGTGGGAGTCGCTGCTGCTCGAAGCGGGCTTCCTGGCGATCTTCCTCGGGAACGAGGATGTACCGCCCCCGGTCCTGGTGCTGTTCCTCCTGCGCTGGCTCCTGTTCCGACTGGAGTTCGGCGCCGGACTGATCAAGCTGCGTCACGACCCGTGCTGGCGCGACCTGACCTGCCTGTACTACCACCACGAGACCCAGCCGATGCCCGGCCCCTTGACCTGGTACTTCCACCGCCTGCCGCGGCCGCTGCACCGGGTCGAGGTCGCGGCCAGCCACGTGGCGCAGCTCGTCGCTCCGGTGATGCTGTTCGCGCCACAGCCGATCGCGAGCGTGGTCGCCGGCTTCATCGTCGTCACACAGCTCTGGCTCGTGGCGTCGGGAAACTTCGCGTGGCTCAACTGGCTGACCATCCTGCTCGCCGTGACCGCGATCGACGGCGTACGGGCCGCAGACGTGCTGGGCCTGCCCCAACCGCCCTCCTTTGCCGCCCCGCCGACCTGGTACGAGATCACGGTGCTCGCCGTCGCCGGGCTCATGGTGCTGCTCAGCTACTGGCCGGTGCGCAACCTGCTCTCCCGCCACCAGGTGATGAACTACTCCTTCAACCCCTTCCACCTGATGAACACCTACGGAGCCTTCGGCACCATCGGGCGCACGCGCTACGAGGTGGTGCTCGAAGGCACCGACGAACCGGAGATCACCGACGACACGGTGTGGCGGGCATACGGATTCAAGGGCAAACCCGGTGACGTACGCCGAATGCCCCCACAGGTGGCCCCCTACCACCTGCGGCTCGACTGGATGATGTGGTTCGCGGCCATCTCACCCGCTTACGCCGGGCCCTGGTTCACGGCCTTCCTCGTCAAGCTGCTCGACAACGACCCCACCGTCCTCAAGCTGCTGCGCCACAATCCCTTCCCGTCCTCCCCGCCCACATTCCTGCGCGCCCGTCTCTACCGCTACCGCTTCACCGACCGCCACGAACTGCGGCAGACCCACGCCTGGTGGCACCGCACCTTGGTGGGGGAATACGTCCCTCCCGTCGCCAAGGCGGACTGAAGCCTCCTCCCGCCCCTGGCTGCCGGACGGGCGCGTCGCCATCAACGGCTCCACGGGACAGGGCGAGCCGAAAGCCGCAAGCCCCGGGCGGGAAAAGAGGAGGGAGCGAGGGGTTTGCGCGGCCGCTGTCCGGTGAGCGAGCCGTCAGCTTTCCGACGGTACTGTGCCGTGATGTGATGAGCGGTGGGTCTCTTGCGATGGGTATTGCGAGCTGATGCACCCGCCGTGTCTGGCGCGGCCGGCCGACGCCATGGGACTGGACGAACCCTGCGCACCGAGCCTGACCGTGCGCCGCGGGTGACTCCCGGGGTCCGTGCGGCGGCGCGCTACGGCCGCATCCGCCGAGGGGCTCGCCGCGCAGCCCCTATCGTGGAATGCATGCGGCTCCTGCTGACCTCGGACACCCACCTCCCCACCCGCGCCAGGTCACTCCCGGAAGCCCTACTGGCGGCCGTCGACGAGGCCGACACCGTCATCCACGCCGGGGACTGGGTCGACGAGGCCACGCTCGACCTGTTGGAGTCCAGGTCTCGCCGGCTGATCGGCGTGTACGGCAACAATGACGGCCCGGGACTGTGTCGCAGACTCCCCGAGGTCGCCTACGCCGAGCTGGAAGGAGTGCGCTTCGGGGTCGTGCACGAAACGGGAGCGTCCGCCGGACGGGAGCGGCGCTGCGCCGCACGGTTCCCAGGGGTGGACGTCCTGGTGTTCGGCCACAGCCACATCCCATGGGACACCACTGCGGAGAGACTGCGCCTGCTCAACCCGGGCTCGCCCACGGACCGCAGGCGCCAGCCCTTCTGCTCGTTCATGACGCTGACCGTTGCGGACGGGAGGGTGTACGACGTGACGCTCCACCCCCTGCCCCCGCGGCACTGACCTCGCCCACAGGGAGGGCGTCGTACGCCGGCGGCAGCGGGCCGGTGGCCGGCTGCACCACGAACCGGGCTCCCCGCCCGCAGCGCTCCGCGAGGACGTGCCGACGAGGGAGCGGCCGAAGAGGATGTCGCCGCCGGTGTAAGGAGCCACCACGCCGCACGGTCTACAAGGGGCGGGGCCCGTTGCTTCGCCACCTGCGTTTGGGGGAGTCCCAGTCCGACCGGGACGGGGAGCCGGACGATGGCGGGCCGGTCGCCGCCCGGTCTTGGTACTCGGCCCTGCCGCGGGGAGGGGGCAGAGCCGAGTACGGGTCACGCCAGGTGGGCGCAGGCGACGGTGAGGCTGCTTGTCGCGGTGGCGCGGGAGGCTTCACGGACGCTGGCGGACCACCACACGGTTCCGTCTACGACCTCGGGGCGCGAGCTCATCACCGACGCCGTGTGGAAGCCGTGCCGCCTCCCCCGGGGAGTCCCCCCGCTGGGGCAGCCCAGTGTCCGGGCCGTACCCTAGGCCAGCTCGGCCGGCGGAAGTTCAAGGAGCTCGTAGCCGGCGGGCGGGATCGCACAGACCGCCGTTGCTTCACGGCCAACCGTGGTCGCAGTGCGAGATTGGGCGCTCGCCCACCAGACCGATGCTCCGCCCTGGTCGGCCGGGCGATGCACTGCGGAGCGCCGGGGTGATGCCGGCGGCCACTGCTCCCCCCAGGGCTACCTCGCCGACACCGTGCTCCCCGTACGGGCGGGCGCCATCGGATCCTTCGCGGAGGTGGACCTCGAGGGTGGGGCCCTACCGCCCTACCGCCCTACCGCACGGCCACCGTGGCGGCTCGGCTTTGGTGGGGGAGGGGCAGTTCGAACCATGTCGTCTTGCCGGTGAGGGTGCGGTGGCTACCCCAGTTGTGGGCGAGGGCGTCGACGAGTTCGATGCCGCGTCCGTTTTCGGCGTCGGCGGGGGCGGTCCGGCGGGTCGGGCCGTTCGGGTCGGCGTCCTCCACTTCGCACCGCAGGAGGCCGCCGTGCACGTGCACGCGGACGCCGATGGGACCGCGGGTGTGTCGCAGCGCATTGGTGATGAGCTCGCTGGCCACGAGCTGAGTCGTGTCGACCAGCTCCTCGAGGCCCCACGCGGTCAGCTGGGCTGTCAGGCGGCGCCGCGTACAGCCGACCGATTCCGGGGCGCGCACAACGGGCCAGGACGTGTTCCGGGTGACGGCGCGGTCGAGCCTCGCGCTGGGCGGGTTCAGGACACGCCCCCACATGGCCATCTGCCGCGCGGCCCATGCCGGGCGGGTGAGGTTCTGGTACGGCGCGCCGTGAACCGCGTGCGAGCGCAGGCATCCGCGCCTCGGAGTCCGGGTCTTCTGAGGTCCGCTGCGCCGTGCCTCTGCGTGGTCGGGCTGCCGGCCGGCCATGCGTGATCATTCCTTCCGGGTTGGGTCAGCTGGTGGCGCGCCGTGTGGCGACTCCCAGCCGATACGTGTAGCACTTGCTACATTCAAATATACATGTAGCGCCCATTACAGTAAATACCTCGCATATCGGGCATCGGGGTTGCGGAGTGACATGGCGCGTACGGCTGACCAGGCGAAACGAGACCACCTGCTGAGGCAGGTCCGCGCCTACGTGGTCGAAAACGGACTGGCGGACCTCTCCCTGCGCCCGCTTGCCAAGGCGCTCGGGACCAGCGACCGCATGCTCTTGTACTACTTCGGCAGCAAGGAGCAGCTGGTGGCCCAGGCACTGGACCGTGACGAGGGGCGCCCGCTGCTGGTCCTGCGCCGGGCCCTCGACGTCGCGGGCGCACCGACGGACCCGGCAGGCATGCGGGCGATGCTGGAGGAAGTCTGGCGCCAGTTCACCACGCCGCCCGAACGGCGGGACATCCTGCCGGTCACCTTCGAGGTCATGACCGCGAGCGTGCTCAACCCCGACCGGTACGGCCCGGTGATGCGCAGCCTCCTCACCGAATGGAGACACGTTCTGGTCTGCGCGTTCACGGGCCTGGGCATGCCTGATGACAGGGCAGATGCCGAGGCCGCGCTCCTGGTCGACTCCCTACTGGGGCTGCTGCATGCACCCCTTGCCGACGGCGACTGGGACCGCGCCACAACAACTTTCGAAACCCTCCTCGACCGCCTCGAACCCGGCTGGCACCCCCTCGACTAACGGGCTGTGCGCGGTGGTCCGGAACGGGGCGGGCGGGCTGGCTGTCAGGGGGGTGACGACGGGGAAGACCCGCTCCCGGCTGGTGGTCAGGAAGAGCGGGCGGCGCAGCAGGCTGGGATCGCCCTCATGATCGGCCGAGGACAGATCTTCCTGGGTGAGAGCGCTCAGGAGCTGCGGCCCGGTGAAAAGCAGAGTGAGTCCGGCCGGGGTGCGTGGCTCGGTGTCGAGGGGCTGGGAGCGATGGGTGAGCGCGCCACATGGCGTTCACACCCTGCTCACCCGGCCATTCCAGGATGAGGAGTGTCACGTCCTCGATGCCACCATCCTGATCGATCTTTGGCCGGCGGCCCTGGATTCCTGTCGATGAGCACCGCAGCCTCCGGGGTGGGTGCCCCGTCTGGGGTGCGGGGGCCCGGCGAATCTGCGGCTGCGCGGGCCCTGGCCCGGTAGACCGTCGTACGTGACGCGCGCTCAACTGACTGACGAGGTGTGGGAGTTCATTGAGCCGCACCTGCCGATCGGCGAGTACGGCCCGTATTACCCCAAGACCCTGCGGCAGCAGTTCGAGGGCATGATCTGGCGGTTCCGGACCGGCGTGCAGCGGCGGGAGATGTCGAGCGAGTTCGGTGCCTGGTCAACCGTCTCCAATCGCTCCCGCCAGTGGCGTGACGCCGAAGAGTTCCAAGCCCTGTTGGAGGACCTGATCGCGGAGGCGGCGAAGCGGCGCGAGGTGGACCTGTACCGGGTCGGCATCGACTCCACCACCACACGCGCCCACCACGACGCCGCCGGGATGCACCTGGGCAAGGAGGTCCTCACCGCCCTGGAGAAGACCGCCGCCGAAGAGGAGAAGGCCCGCCAGAGGGGGCAGGCCCGAAGAGCAAAGCAGACACGAGGCCGAAGCGGCCCCCGAGCGGGAGGAACGACGACGGGTCCGCCGCCGGCGGAAGCTCCGCCTGAACACTGCCGGCTGCAATTGGACCGCAGCCACACCCTCGATGGCTTCATAGCCGGCACCGGCCACTCATCGCTGGTCGGCCGGCCAGACCAGCGTCGGCCACTGCTGACGGTCCCACCGGCTCGGCTCCCGGCCCTGGTCCCCAGCTGGCGCCGGGGGCCGGGGCCGGGGCGTGCCGCTACCGGTCCGTGGACGAGGTCTCCGCAATCTGGAGGGCCTGGGCGGCGATGGTAATCGCCTCCTGGTCGTGACCGGCCGACTTCGCCGCCCTGGCCTGGCCGAGGGAGACGCGAAGCAGTTCGGTGGTGTGTTCCGGCAGGGAGCGGGACGCCATGGCGTCTTCCAGTTTCCGGATGGTGTCCGCGGCCAGGTCGTCGGCCATGCGCGGCCTCCTCTGTCGTTAGTGCTGGGGGCTGAGGCCTTTCCGACGGTGCCACGCGGCACCGCACCGGACAAGGCGACGGGCCGGTCGGGTGGCGCCCGTCCGTGGGGGGACGCCCCTGGAGCGAGCCCGCCCGGTCAGGGACGAGTGACGCGGCCGTGGTCGGCGGGGCGAGCGGCGGGCAGCCAGCCCCGAAACGACCGGATCAGGCACGGCGCAAGCGGCGGCTGAACGTCTATGCCGAGTACGGCCACGCGGTCAGGGCATTGGCGCAACGTTACCTGCGCATCAGCTGTCTTCCGTGACGCGCGGCCGGTCCGTGCGCCGCCACCCGGGTAACGAGACAGCGTTCCGTTGTCCGGGGACGAGAGGGTGGCCGCAAGGTCCTGAGGTGTGCGAAGAGTCATGTGAGCGGTTCGGCTACATCGCCAACCGCCGTATGGCCGTCTCCCGCTGGTTTCTGGCGGGGAGACGGCCATACGGTGGGGCAGTTCGGTGTCCGCCCGGGTCGTGGTAGCCGCCGGCTTCCGGCCCGCGATGCGACCGTCATCCCCGCGAAGGTACCGGCCGCCTCCCCTGTCGTGAGTGGCAAAAGGGGAGGCGGGATACGCCGGTCCTGTTCCTCGACGGGCTCCACCTGGTCCTTGTCGACGATGCGGAGGACTGCCTGTCCGAGTGTTCAGTGCTCATAGCGGAGCCCTGAGGGTGATGGGCAGCACCCGGTCGGGGCGGTGGTCATCGGGCCGCGAACTGGGGGGTGTGGGTGATCGAAGGGTTGCCCCGCTCCGCATGTGGCACGTGGTGGGCTGGGCAGTTGCGCGGAGGGCGTGTTCGTGGTGAGGGGCGGGGTGTTACGGCCAGCCCTGCTTCACCTTGGCGGGGGCGGTGTTCCAGCTCTTGGGTATGAAGGTGATGATGTAGGTTCCGCGGTCGAAGTCCGTGTAGCCGCTGGACCAGCTGCGGAACTTGCTCTCGTATACCTGCATGGGCCCCATGGCGCCGCCGGGCGAGTGGTAGTGGTTGGCGTGGGTCCATATGGTGTTGTCGGGGTTTGCTTCTTTCTGGTCCCCGAACCAGCCGTAGTCGAAGTTGACGTAGCTCTCGCCGGGCTTGGCGGGGCTACGCGAGGTGTTCCTGTCCTTCGACATGTCGACCAGGCCTGTGTTCTGGGCGGGGCGGAAGGCGTCCGGGTCGCCGTACTTCCTCTTGTCGGAGGGGTTCCTGGGGTCCTGTCCGCTCCAGAAGTGCTTCGAGTAGATGACCGCCTTCATCTTGGACGGGTCGTAGTTGCCCCCGTTCCTGTCCTTGAAGGCCGGTGTGTTCCTCAGGGCTGTGTAAAAGTTCGAACGGATATCTTCTTTGGACAGAGCGTCGTTGTTTTTCGTGAGCTCTGCCTTGAGGTAGCTGAGATAGGCCCCCTCGTCGTGGGTGTTCTCCAGGGCCTTGTTCATGACGGATGCCACATCACGAGCCCGGTTGAACCCCTTTGTCTCGTCGAAGCTCTGCTTGGCGATGCGCCCTTCGAACTCGGCCCGCGTCTCGCCCGGCCGTGGGCCGGTGGTCTCCAGAGCCTTCTTGTACTTGTCCTCGTCAAAGGACGCGAAGGCCAGCTTGTTCGTCGGGTAGGGGCCTGAATTGACCCAGGTGACGCCGACGCACCCGTAGGACAGCTGCTCTCGCTGCTCTTCGGTCATCTGCTGAGGTTTGCCGTCGCGGTGGCTGTAGGCCTGCTGCCACTTGCGTATGTAGTTGCTGATGCCGGTAGTGGCCCTGTCTCCGTGGGCCCGGTACGCGTCAGGCATGCTGTCGAGCGGCTCGGCGGGAGGGGTCACCCTGTCGCCAGCCGATGCGGAGGCACTGAGGGACTCGGCGGCACTCGGCAGTGACCCTTCCGATGACTTGCCGGGCTGACCCAGATTCAGAGCCTTCTCGTTCAGTGCGTTGATGTGCCCGATGTCATCCATTGTCAGGCCGTGCTTTTCGGCGTAGGACCCCTTATCGCCGTCGGCGCTGCCGGCTGCCTGGCTGACCGATGGCGTGAGACCAGCGGTGCACAGCACTACGCCCACCGTGGTGAGGGCGAGAAATCCCGAGCGTTTGTACATGAAGATCAAGAACTCCTTTGATGGTGGAATGCAGGGCATGCGAGAGAGCGGCACGGTGGAGGAGAACGCGGCGAGCTGCGATCAGGTCATGGCCGTGCGCCGTCGGCAGTTGACGGGCGGATGGCCATGTCTTGTTCGGCCGACCGGGGATTGTCGTGGTCAGAGCTGGCTCTGACCACCCCGTTCGGGCCGGGTCGGCGGCATCAGGTGATGACGACGCGTGTCGGACCGCGTGGTCTGCGTCGGCGCAGTAGCGGAGTCCGGCGTACGGGGCGCCATACATGAAGCCGTGCTGCCAGGCGGACCCACTCGGCGTGAACGGCCGCGCCTACGCGGATGTTGTAGTGCGGGAGAAGCTGAGAACCGACTGTGCGGGGGCCGAGAACGAAAAGCCCCCGGAGTTCCTCTGAGTGGCTTTGCAGGGGAGTTTCAGAAACGTCCCTTGTTCAGGAACCGGAACCATGCACGGTGGCCCCGGGTTGCAGGTACCGGAAGGCGGCCCGCAGGCCGTCCAGCCCCATCCCGTGGAAGGGGGTTTGCCATCACATCTCGGCTCCCTGGTGGGTAGTCGGGTTGTACGAGAAGCGATCATGGCCCGGTGCCAACTCCCCGACAACACCGCGGCTTCAAAATCGGCCACGCTGTCTCATAGGGCGGTATTCGGTCATCAAGGCGGGCGAGTCCGGCATTGGGACATGTAGCGGCAGCGTTCTCCTGCCCGTGGCGTACGGTCCGCGGCGAGACCGGTAGCAATGACCTCGGGAGTCCTGAGGGGTGGTGCACGACGGCGCTGTCAGCCGGGCCGGAGCGTTTCGTGCAGCGGCGGCGGCGAACCGCATGCGGAGGCCCCGGTCCACACCCTCCGGGTCTCAACCGGACGAACGCCCGCCGGAAGGACCGCAAGATCTTCGCCACTTTCCGCTGCTGCCCGACCCCGGGCTGTCATTCGCCCTCGCCTTCTGTGCAACGGCTGGTTGTGATCTCTTGGTTTTGGGGTGATGGGGTGAGAGACAGTGGGCTTTGGGACGTTATTGCTGGTAGCAGGCTGTTTTCAGCGGGTGGGGTCACCGACTTGGGGGTGAGGGATGTGCATGGGCTCGCTGTTCCCGGGCTTTATCGCACGTGGGGTGACGCTGTCTCAGTTGCGTGAGTTCTGATCACGGTCCAGCGGGGGTTGGTGTGTTCGGCCGGTGGATCAGGAAGCACGGGACCCGGGCTTGGCAGGAGTAGGTACTGGTCCGGACGCTGCTTTGCCGGCGGTGTCGGTGGCGGGCGTTGCGGGGCCGGCAGTAGGCCGGGCTGCCCGGGCAACCCTGGTCCGACCGGTCCCGCCGGTCCCGCCCGGCCTTCGCCGAAATCTGCAGGTCAGCGGGGGTCCGGCAGAGCATGGGGGCGGTCGGGTCCCGCGCGGACAACGCCGCCTTCAAGAGGGAAACGCTCAAAGGCCGCAAAGGCTGGTCCAGCAAGCGCGAGGCCAGGCTCGACGCCTTCCGATGGCTGACCCGATACAACACCCGACGCCGGCCCTCCCGCCTCGGCCCAAGCCGCATAGAGGTGTTCAAAATCCGGGGTCAAGGCCCGGGGACGCCCTCACCCCGAACACCGACGCCCAGCGCCGTACGCGACCGCCGGCGGTGACGGCTCCGGCTCCGGCTCCCCGGCGCCCCTGAGGCGCCGGGGAGCCGCCGCACGGCACTGGGTCCTCAGCCGAGGAAGGACAGCCGTACGGTGGGCTGCGGGTTGTCCCCGTTGGTGTCCACCAGGACGACCGACTGCCAGGTTCCCAGCGCGAGTTCGCCCCCGACGACCGGAAGCGTGGCGTACGGCGGCACGAGCGCCGGGAGCACGTGGTCGCGGCCGTGGCCGGGGGAGCCGTGCCGGTGGGCCAGCGGTCGTCGGCGGGGGAGCAGCGTGCGCAGGGCGTCCAGAAGGTCGTCGTCGCTGCCGGCGCCCGTCTCGATGACGGCGAGCCCGGCCGTCGCGCGGGGTGAATACGTTGAGGAGCCCGTCGCGCCCGCGGGCGACGTCGCGGAGGAAGCGGGCGCAAGCGGCGGTCAAATCGTGGACGGCCTCGGCGGAGCCGGTGGTGACGTCGATGGTCCGGGTGGTGAAGTGGTCTGTCATCCCTCCATCCTCGCGCGCGGCCGGCGGTCGGCCGCCAGGCGCGCGGCATTGCGCGAGGCCGCTCGCCCGCCACCCCTTGCCCCGGACACCGGGCCACAGAGCCTCCCGAACAGAACCTTCCGACACGCCCGATTCCGGCGTGCGCAGCGCCTCCCCGGGAGGGATCACGATGGACCGCCGGGGGGAGGCGCCGCGGCGCCGGACGGAGCCCGGAGCGATTCACTGCACCGTGTGGGCGACCACGTGGGGCAGGTGTGTGAAGAAGGAGACGGCTTCCGTACGCCAGTGGGGCGTCCCTGCGGCGGCTTCGGCGGTGGCGGTCTGCGCGTGGCGCCGGATGTCGGCGCGTATCCGGGCGTCGATGCCGTGGCGCCGGGCGCGGTCGCGGATGTGGTCGACGGACTCCCGGGGGCAGTCGACGTCGCCGAGCGCCTTCTCCACCACCGCCCGCTCGGCGCCGTCCGTGGCGGCCAGTACGGCCCGCACGGCGTACGCGCGCCGCCCCGCACGGATGTCGGAGCCCGGGCCGGCACCCCCTTCCCCGGAGAGGTCGAGGTAGTCGTTGCGCATCTGGCCGGCGATGCCGAGCGCGGTGGCATAGCGGAGCAGCCGTTCGTCGTCGGCGGCGAGGTCGGCGCCCGCAGCCAGCAGGCCCAGGCGAAGGGGCGCAAGGATCGAGTACCGGGTGGACTTGAACTCGGTGACGCAATGGAGCAGTTCCTCGTCCGGCAGCGGACTGGAATCCCGTTCCAGGTCGATGATCTGCCCGGCGACGGTCTGGGCGCCGGTGTCCCTGGACCCTGAACATGGCCTGCTTCACCTCGTCCGACGCGGCGCCGTCGAGCAGGACGCGTACGGACAGGAACGCGGCGAGGTCGCCCGCGAGGATGGCCAGCGCCGAGGCGGTGCGCTCGTCGTGCGGGAACTCCTGCCGGTACGCGTAGTAGGTGGAGGGACCGCCGGGCCTTTCGGGGCTGTCGTCGATGATGTCGTCGTGGACGAGCCCATGCATCTGCAGGAGTTCCAGGCTGAGCGCGGCCTCGTCCAGGCCGGGAACCTCCTCGTCGGTCACCAGCCGCGCCGCCTCGTAGACGAGGGCCGGACGCAGCCGCTTGCCGCCCCGCAACGACAGCTGACCGCCCATGCGTCGTAGCCATCTGACGAATGGCGAGCGGGAGCGGTTGGAGCCGTTGCTGCCGGTAGGCAAGAAGCCGGACCTGACCTGGGAGCGGATCTTCGAGCAGTTGCAGGCCGAGGCCGATACGAAGGGCCCGGCCTGGAAAGCCGTGGGGCTCCTGATCTCGCCGGACACCCATTCCTTCCATGGCATCCCGATTACGCTTGCCATGGTCACGGCCGAGATCGAATGAGGGGGTACACCCATGCCGTACGAGACCGGCGCGAAGGTCAAGCTGACCAGGGATGTTCAGGTCACCGCGAACGACACGGCGGCCAGGATTGGCTTCCCCGGTCCGCTGTGCCTGGCCGAAGGCTTGGAGGGCATTGTCACGGGCTCGGCAAAGGAAGCGGGCGGCGTGGCCCAGGACGGGCTCGCGGAATTCGAACGGCGAATCCGCGGCGTCCAGTTCGATGGCTACACGGCCGGCGTGATCGACAACCTCCGTCAGCAGCTCATCCGGGCCGGAGGGTTCGACGCCGGAGTCGGCGCTCAGATCAGATACAGGGTGCGCTTCGAGAACGGGTTTGTTCTGGGCGGTCTTGAAGAGGGCTGGCTCACCCAAGCCTGAGTACCTGCCATCGCGCCCCCGCCGGCCGGCGGGGGCGTCGCGGTCTCTGAGCCGGTTCTCACCAGCCTCGCGCGAAATGGCGGACGGGAGCCGGGGGAGAAGCCTCACCGGCCACTGTGCCGGTGAGGCTTCTCCTCAGCCCGGGTAGGTGATCGAGCCCAGCGGCGGGCAGGGGATGAGTGTGGTGCCGGCGCCGGGGCGTTCGATGAAAGCCCGGGCTTCGGCGGCCCGCAGGCGCTGGGAATCCAGCTCGTCGGCGTGCCAGGCGTCGCGCCTGGCGCGGTCGTAGTCCCACGAGTCGTCGATGAGACTGAGGCTGGTATTGCCGGAGCTGCGCTGGAACTCCGCCTTCAAGGCGGCCTGTTGGAGCGCGGTCTGGGTCGCGGCGAGATCGATGCGGGTGATCAGGACGCCGGGGGTGTTCGGTTCGCGGGTCGGCATGGGGGCCTGCGGGAGCGGCGACACCCCGGTGTCGAGGCGGCCGATGTTGTCGACGGCCGCTGTCTGGGCGTCCTGCGACATGAGCTGCATTTCCTGGTGCAGCCAGAAGAACTCGTCGAGGTCGGCCTGGGTGATGCGCATCCGCTGATACAGGGCCCGGAAGCGGGGATCGTCGTGCAGCGGACGTATGGGGGCGACGTGGAGCGCCACGCAGTCGTTGAAACCGGCTGCCACCGCCGCGTCGAGGTGGAAGATGGCCCGGTCCGCCTCTCCGTGCAGGACGGCCAGGACGCCGAGGCTCGCGTGGCCCGCGGCGACGAGCCACGTGCCGTCGGGGCCGAGCGCCGTGGCGCGCGCGACGACGTCGTGGAAGCCCGCGGTGCCCACCGCGGCGGGACCGTTGGTCATGACCTCCACCAGCAGTTCGTGAACACGGGCGGCCAGTGAGTTGACGGTGTCGGCCATGGATCTCCTCGGACCTCGATCGTGAAGAGTGTAAAGGGTGTTGAGTCTCTGGTAACCCCCGTGTACATGACGGGCGGACGGGGTGAGTGGTTCCTGGTCGGGCCGGGCCGTGATCACAAGTGGCATCGGTTTCCGGGCCTGCTCGACCGCCGGGCAGGTCATGGCAGACAGTCGAGTCCACGCTCACGTCGCAGCAGGTTCGTGCAGCCGCGTGGTCCGGCCCCGATGAGCGGCCGGCTCCGGGAACACCGCCTCCACGGATATCGGTCTGGCTGGCGTGCTCCTGGTCATGCGCAGACAGTATGTGCCTGCCGATGACTTTGACGCCGAGTGCACGTAGCTTGTGGTGCGTGGACGATTTCCCGGCGTGGCTCAGAACTGCCCGCAAGGTTTGGACTGTTCCCGGGGGCACTCGTTGAGCGGTTTGGCGGCCGGGGCGAGAAGCAGCATGGCATCGACATCCGTGGGGTGACTGTGGACGGTGAGCGCATCCGCATCCAGGCGAAACGCTACGCGGTGTACCAGCCTGCCATGTTCGCCGCCGCGGTGGCCGCCCTGGACCCGGCCGCGGCTGGAGTGGACCGGTGTCTGCTCCTCGTCACGGCTACGGTCCGGGTCGGGGTCCCGCAAGCAGCAGATACCGAACCAGACTGGGAGACCGCTGAGGAGTCGTTCGACCGGTTCAGGGTTCTACCGCGGCGAGCGGGTGGTGCTGGTCTGGGACGGCCTGTCCGCCCACTGGAGCCGGGCGATGCGCGCCTGGGTCGCCGACCAGGACTGGCTCACCCTCGAGCGATTACCCGCCTACGCTCCCGAGCTGAACCCGGTGGAGCTGCTGTGGTCCTCACTCAAGAAACGTGAACTCGCCAACCTCGCCGGCGACCACCTCGCAGAGGTCGCCGACGCCACCGAACAAGGCATCCACCGCAATCAACCACAACCCACAACTGCCATGGTCCTTCCTCGCCCACACCGGACTCACCATCCACCCACCACACCCACCGAACTTACGAAAAGATCAGTGAGACGTCGTTTCATTTGGTGAGGCGGCGTCTGAGGACTGCCTACGGCCTCCTTCCGCGAGGTGTGCCATGCGCTCCGCGAGGTCGGGTTGGGTCGGGTCGTCCTCGAGTCGCCGGAACGCTTCTGGCCCGGGTCGCAGCTACGTCGTGCACCGTAGATCGGCCGACGGGCGATGCCCGGTCAGGAGGAACCCCGTCACCGCCCGGTCACCGCAGGCATTGCCGTCGGCGTGGTAGGAGCCATGGCCGCCGCGGTCGACGGTGACCAGGCGGGCTCGGTCGCCGAGGGCGGCCCGCATGCGCAGGGCACCGAAGTAGGGCGTGACCGGGTCCCGGAGGTTCTGCAGCATCAGAATGTTGGACGGCCCGTCCGAGGTGATGCGGACCGGCTTGTCGGTCGGCTCGGTGTGCCAGAAGGCGCAGGGGGTGATGTTCACCGGCTGTCCTGCGGTGAGCGGGCGCCGGATGCGGTCGGTGGCCACGGCGTGGGCGTAGCCGCGAACGTCGTGGGGCCAGCTCACGTCGTTGCATTGCGTCGCCGTGAACACGGCGGCGTCGCGGTCCGGCATCGGCGTGGCGTATCCGGGGGGCAGGGCAAGTGTGGCGTGGGGGTCTTCGGCCGCCTTGATCAGTTGGGCCAGCCAGGGGAAGTCGACATCGCTGTACGTGAGCGCCTGCTGGACGGCCTGGCGCAGGATGTTGCCGGTGAGCGGCTTGTCCGGCGTGGTGGTCGCGCGGGGCGTGCGGTCCAGTCTGTCGGCAAGGGACAGCACCAACGGCCGCACCTCACTGATGCGTTGGGCCAGCCGTAGCCCGTCGCGGTCGCGAGCAGGGTCGGTGGCCCAGCGGGCGAAGTCGGGGAACCGCTCGTCGGCGCCGGCCGCCGTGTTGGCGAGCCAACCGCGTTCCACTCGCGCCGGGTCGGGATCGCCGGTGCTGTCGAGCACCACCCGTTCGGTGTCCTCGGGGTGCTCCTGAGCGTAGGCGGCGGTCACATACGTGCCGTACGACACCCCGTACATCGACAGCTTCGCGGTACCGAGGGCCTGGCGGAAGCGCTCAATGTCGCGCACCTCGTTCGCCGTGGAGTAACTGCGTACCACGGCACCGCCGTTGCGGGCGCAGGCGTCAGCGATGCGATGGGCGCGGGCGACGCTGTCGCTGATATCGCCACCGGGACCAGGCCAACTGCGGAGGTTCATCACGTCCCGGTCGTCCGCGCTCAGCCCGCAGCCGACGCCCGTGGAGCCACCCACCCCGCGCGGGTCGAGGCTGACCAGATCGTAGGCGCCGTCCAAGGCCTTGCGCAGCGCCGGTCCTGTGTAGGCGAGCGCGTCGACGCCGGATCCGCCCGGGCCGCCCGGGACGACCAGCAGGGTGCCGCGCCGGGCGGCCGGGCGGTCGCTGACCAGGCGGGTGACGCGCAGGGTGAGGTGGGCGCCGTCCGGCTTCCGGTAGTCCATGGGGACGGACAGATCAGCGCACTGCTGGTCGGCGGGGCCGTCGGGCTGAGCACACGGATTCCAGGAGAGCGTTGTCGCTGACGCTGGACCGGCGACGGCGAGGCATGTCGCGCTGAGCGAAAGGACGCCCAGTACCACGGCGAGTCTGTGCTTCATCATTGTCTCCAAGGTAGAGGTGTTGACGGTGGACCGTTCGCACGAATGCGCACGAGCTTGCGCGGCCGGTCACCATCGGGGGCCGTGGCCTGCGCCGGGAAACTCGGTGCCGGGGTCGTGTCCCGGGCCGAGCCGCACGGTGACGGTGAGCCGGTCCGCCACCCGGATGCCACCGCGGCCCTTCGTGAGGTCATGGCCATCGATGCTGAGGACGAAGCCACCTTGGCAGTGGAGAAGGCCCCGCGACCTCCCCCATCGGTGGGTTCGCTCTCCCCCATATGGGGGAGGCTCCGCGCTCGTCCCACTGGCAGGATGACCAGGTGCCCGACTCCAGCCGTCCCACCCGATTCCGTCGGCTCCTACGGCCGTTGGCGCAGCCGGTCACGTACCCGCGCTGGCTACGCCTGTGCGTGCCCGCCGGCGCCATCGCGCTGTGGGGAGTCTTCGCCCCGAGGTACCTGTACTGGCTACCGGCGCCCTGATCGGCGCCGCCGCGATGCCGGCCGCCGCCCACGACGACGAGCGGCGCCACCACCGCGGCCGGAACCCCTCGATCGTCATCGGCGAGGTCCAGCACGACAGTCGCGGCCGCGGCAACCGCGCCCTGAACACCGAATGGGTCGAGGTGGAGAACACCGGCCGCCGCAGCGTCGACCTTGACGGCTTCACCCTTACCGACCAGCAGGGCAACCGCTACCACCTCCGTCTGGACGGCCGCTCCAGCGTCAAGGTCCACACCGGCCAGGGCCGCGACACCCGCCACGACGTCTACCAGCACCGCCGTCACCAGATCTGGGACGAGCGCGACACCGCCACCCTCCGCGACAACCGCGGCAACCTCATCGATACCGAAGCCTGGGGCTGCCGCGGACACCACGAAAACCACCGCCGCTAACCCCCACCGGCAGCCACCCCACCAGGGACTGTGAACTGCCACCGACCGAGCCCGAAGCGTGCTGCCCGCCGGCTGCCGCGTGAAGGGCCCTGCCAGGATCCTGGCAAGGCCCCTTCAGACAGCGCGCACTTGCCTCGGGCTGCCCCACCAAAGAAGCCGAAGGGCGACGCGGCACTGGGCGACCACCACGCCTGGTGCGAGCAGCGGCGCCGTCAGTCCTCCCGCCGGATCTGCGTGGAGCACACCAATGGCGAGTTCAAGCAGTGGCGCTCACTGCAGCGGTTCACCGGCCGCCGCGAGACCTACGTCGAGCCCCACCTCGCGATCGCCGGCTTGGTCTCCGACCGCTCCGCCCCGGCGGGCAACCCGCCGCAACACCGGCACCGAACTGGTGCTCGCCCGGCGGGCCGACTGCTGATCATCCACCAGCCGACCCATCAGGCCAGCACGCCTCGATTTCAATCGCTCCCAAGGTCGTTAGAGGAAGTCGCTGGTCGGTTCGAACATGTGGTTGTCGGTGGGGAGGAGCTCGTCGAACATGTTGTTGCGGATCTCACCGGTCAGGGCTGCCTTGACGAACCGCACGCAGGAGACAGGGTAGTGCTCCCATTCCGGTCCCCGACCGGCATCGACCATGACCGTCCAGTCAGCCGGGTCCTGATCGTCCCGGGTGAGCCAGTACAGGAAGGCGCCTGTGCCCTCGATGTGCGCGAACGGCACGAGGCTCGTGCCGGGTTCCGTGAGCTGTGCGGGGTTGGGCTCGCCGCGGTCCCCCTCCCACAGCCGCTCGAGTACTTCGGCACGCTCCTGGACCATGGCGAAGAGATCGTATTCCTTGTCCGCGCAGTCGGGTTCCAGGATCCAGATCGCCTCGTCGAACAAGCCCCCGCCGTAGGTGTCGACGAGTTGGCGGTAGTCCTCGGGCAGGTCATGGCCGAGGCGGCTGTGGACCGCTGCCCAGTCACGGGGGGTTGCTTCCTGCTGCGGCGGGACGAGCTGAACAAGGGCTTCCACGTCGGGGTGCATGGCGATGCTCCTGAAAGCCGGCCGGTCAGTATTTGGGGACGTTAAGGATAGTGATGTGGTGGCCGGGCTTCCGCCCTCGTAGGGCGTGAACTGGTATCCCCGGTTTCCGCGGGCGTGGACCATGAGGCCCTTGGGGATGACGTCGGTAGCACGGTCACTCCCGTAGACGGGTGTGACTGTGTACTCGATCGTCTCGCCGGCGTCGACTGCGGCACGGATCTGGTCCTCGATCTTCTTCATCACTGGCGAGTTGGCGTGTCGGTGCATGGTGACGAAGTTGCGCAGGTCCTTGTTGGAGCCGCCAATCTGTGCTCCGAGCAGATGGGTCTTGTTGAGCTTCTGGCCCTTTACGTAACCGAGGATGGTTTTCGGTGGCCTGGTTGTGCCGCCGGTCATTCCTGGTTCGATGGTGGCTCTCATGGTGCCAGCGCGGCCGCCCGGTCCGGTGCTGAAGCGTACGCGTCCGCCCCAGGTCGGGTCCGCCTCCTTGCACGGTGTGAGGCCCAGGGGGTCGTAGTCGGTGAGGGGGTTGGCGACGTAGGCGACGGGGTTGGGGTCCGCGTCCAGGCCCAGAGGGTCGAGCGTGAGGTAGCGGGCGGTTTCCGGGTCGTAGGTGCGGAAGTAGTTGTGGTGCAGCTGTGTCTCGGCATCGAAGTACTGGCCGGGGAAGCGCAGGGGTGTGTGCGCGGTGGCATCCCTGTTCCAGACCGTTTTGCCCCATAGGGTGCTGCGGCTGCGCCAGGTTATGCGGCCGGTTTCGTCGACGAGTTCGGGTGGGGGTGCGGATCTGGTCGGTGATGATGGCGAAGAAGCTGGTCGATGATGTCCTGTGGGGCGTCGACGGCGGACTTGCTCTCGACCTGTGTGAGCGCGGTACATCCGTCGTGGTCCCAGGTGATGCTGAGTTCGTCCGGGCTGCCGGGGCGGCGGGTGGTCCGTGAATGCTCCTTGGTGCCGTCCATCCGCACCGAGCCGGACCAGCACGCACGAGTGCGCCTGGCCGAGGCGGACCTTGGGGTGCACGCCGTCGGCCCACACGTAGACGAAGTCGCGGCCGGACAGGTCGCGGGCCTGGAAGGCGGCGTGGTCGTCGCTCCACTGCCGGGTCAGCCGGGCCCAGGCGGTCGGCTGCTTCTGTTGCTGGAGCCACTTGCCGGTGTCGTCGCCGTCCATCAGCACGCCGGGTGCGATGTCGGGCAGCTGGCCGTCGGCGTCGACCAGGTCTGCCAGGACGCGGTGGTGGCGCTGCCAGTCCAGGGGCCAGGGGCAGTTCCAGTCCTGGTCGATCGCGGCGAGCTGCGCGGCCCGGGTCGTGGCGGTGTCCTCGTTCTTACCGAGTCCGTTCTTCGTGCTCGTGTGCCGGAGTTGGCCATGTACTGCCCGACGGGCACCATCTCGTCGTTCGATTTCCATGAGGGCGGCCGCCGCGCCGGCTCCCTCGGGCTGCAGCACCCCGAGCAAGAGTGAGACCGGGCCGGACTGTCCGGGATCGCTTTGCTTCCCGTCGTTACGCAGTGGACGGCGCCGATTCCCTACGCTCGTGCCGTGCCCACCTTTTCCCTCGAACGCTCGTCCCCGCTCGCCCCCGCGGAGGCGTGGCGCAGGCTGACGGAATGGCCCCGCCACGCCGACGTGGTCCCGCTGACCAGGATCGAGGTGCTCACCGCGCCGCCGACCCACGAGGGAACGCGTTTCGTGGCCCGGTCGGGCGTCGGACCGGTGACCGTCGACGACGTCATGGAGGTGACGGTCTGGCGGCCGCCGGCGGGTGACGAGCCTGGCCTGTGCCGGTTGGAAAAGCGCGGCCGGGTCGTCCTGGGTTGGGCGGAGATCGAGGTCCGGCCAGGGCCGGGGGGCCGCAGCCGGGTGGTGTGGCGGGAGGAACTGCGTATCCGCTTCCTGCCCCGCCTCTTCGACAGCGTCCTGAACCGGACGGCCCGCCTCATGTTCGGCCGCGCGGCGACCCAGCTGCTCAGGAAGGCCTGAACGACGACGGCTCTCAGGCGACCGAGCCGATGCGCCGCGCCTGCCGGGTCGCCGTGTCGTGGTGGATCGGGGCGTGCGCGCCCGTCAGGGACACCCCGCTGCCGCCCCGGCGGTTGCAGCCCGTACATGGTCGAGGAGTGGGGTCTGCTGGCACCCGTCGTGCTGCTCGGCGGCGACGGACACTGCTGGATCGGGCTTGACTATCGGACCTGCGGGCGGGATGGCGAGCCCTCGGTCGCGTGGTTCGAGACCGACTCGGAGCTCTTCCTGGCCGATGACTTCCACTCGTTCGTCGAGAGCCTCAAGGCCGACACCTAGGGTGACGGCGGGATGACCGGTGACCGGGGCGCATAGTTGTCGTCGTTCAGGCACTTCATGCCCCTGGGCGCGTCACAGACCGGGCAGGGCCAAGACGCCGGCGGACGTCGCCGCCGTACCGCCACAGGGTTCCCCGGTCCGCGTAGACGTTGGCGGGGGGTGAGAAGACGTGGCCGATCCACTCCTGCCCGTCGCCCGCTGCGATGTACTACGCCTCCGCCTGATAGACCAGTGGGGCGCTCTGGCGCGCGATCTCGCAGTGAGCCGGTTCCGTGGTGAACGTCGTGCCCGGTTCGACGGTGATGTGGGTGGTGCCGGGGCCCGGATCGCAGTCGTGGGCCGCTCCTGCCCAGGAGCCGCCCACCTTGACCGTGACGTCGGCGGCGGAGCCCGTGGGATTGTCGACCCTGAGGGCGAAGGCCACCTTGTCGTGCTCCACCTTCGCGCAAGGGCGGAGCTGAACACCGGACGGAACGCTTCTGGAGGAGAACAGTGGCCGTCTGCCCCCAGCGCCTCACGGGACTGGGCAGCGGCTGTTCCCGCGGCCCGTGCCGCCGTGCGGGAGGAAGGCCTGGCCTGACCGCCCTGCTCGCTCGACCCTGACCACCCCTTCGCGGCTACCCCCACGGCGACCAGCAGGATCACGGCCGCGACGGCGACGGTGGGCCGCTTCCACGAGCCGGATGCCGAGGGGGCAGGAGGGGCTGCGATCGGCGGAGGGGTGGTCGGGGCAGCTGCCGGCTGCTCGCTGTCTTCTCCAGGGGAGGGCACGGCGGCGCCTTATGCCAGGAGGAGGGCTCTGTCCCAGGCTGGTGGTGTGTCGGTCGCGGCGGCCAGGAGTGCGAGGGTGACGCCGGAGGCGCCGTCGAGGAATCCGGGCCCGGCGGTCGTCACGGAAGCGTGGGATGCTAGGAGGTTTTCGCTGAGTTCGGCGGCGGCGTGGGCGAGTTCGGGGTCTTTGGTGTCGTGGGCGAGGCGGGTGGTGATGTGAAGGAGGCCTGCGAGTCCGTGGCACAGGCCTGCAGCGCTGGGGCGGGAGCGTTGTGCTGCGGTGCGGTGGTGGACGGCCTTGAGGGCCTGGACGGCGAGGCTGCGCAAGGCGGGGTCGTTGAGTGCGGTGGCGGCGAGCCACAGGGACCTGGCGATGCCAGGGGTGCCGTAGCACCAGGAGGAGGGGATCACCCGGGGGCCGGTCGCGGTGGGGTGTCCGGGTGGGGCGATCTGTCCGAGCCAGTGGGGTCCGTGTTCGTCGTCGAGGCGTTGGGCTGCGAGCCAGTGCGCGGTGCGGGTGACGGTCTCTGTCTGCCCGGCGACCACGATGCCGGCGCCGAGAGCGAGGGCCAGCAGGGCGAGTGGGCCGGCGACGCCGTGTGCCAGGCCGCAGTCGAGGAGGCCGTGGGGGAAGCCCTGGCGTGTCGTGGTGTTTCGGATCTCTGCGGCGGGGGTGTGCCAGTGGGGTGTTCCGGTGTGTTCGCCGCACAGGGTCACCAGGGCGCAAAGTACGGCTCGCAGGGCGCGGCGGGTCGCCGGTTCGTGGTGGCGGCACAGCAGGTAGGCGCCGGTGCCGGTGAGTCCGGAGACGACGTCGAAGGTGCGCACGGGCACGCCGTGGAGGTGGTCTTCGAGGGCTCGGGCCCGTGCGGTGGCCTCCCGCAGGATGGTGTCGTGGACAGCGGGGAGCAGGTCCGGGTCTCGGGTGAGGGTCCAGGCGGTGAAGGCGAGGCCGGCCAGGCCGCCGAACAGGCCCGGGAAGGAGCTTGGCAGGCGTTCGGCTCCGGCGGCCGAGGCGGCGAGGTAGCCGAGAGCCGGGACGTCCCAGCCGCCTCCGGGCAGGCTCAGGTCGAGTTGGTGGTAGGCCAGGGCGAGTCCGGGTCCGCCGCCGTCAAGATCGGGCCGCACGCACGTGGGGGCCGGGCGCGGTCGGCCAGCCAGGGCGGCAACCAGGTCCAGGGCCGCGGCGGCGATACCGGGGGGCAGCACCGCGTTCCATTGCTCCAACGAGTCTCTCCGCTGCTCGGGAGCGGTGTGCGGCCGCCCGGGGACGGCCGCACACCGCGTCGTCCTACGCCTGCGCGGGGTCAGGCGCAACGTCCTGACAGCGGGGGCCCGAGTCGGTGCACTGGCCCGAGGTGAAGTCGGTGTCGCAGCACATCATCGGTTCCAGCGTCTGCTCGTCGGTTTCGGGCAGTTCCTGGAGTTCGAGGACGTGGGTGTCCATGGTGGTGTCTCCCTTTCCTTGTGGTGCCCGGCGGTCAGTCGGTGTCGACCAGCCAGGAGCGGTTCCCGCCGTGTTCGAGTCGCAGCAGGAAATCCAGGACGCCGGCCAGGCCGACGTTGTAGGCGGCACTGACCTCGCGCAGCGTGTCGTCGGGGACCAGCAGCCGCCCCTCGCGCACGGTGGCGCGGGCGTGCAGGCAGGCGCCGGTCTGCGCCGCCCACGCGCGGTAGCGGCTCTCGCCGGTGGCGTCGGCTGCATCGAGCAGGAGTTCGCCGTTGCCGGCCGCCCCGTGGCAGGTGCTCGGACCCACCCGAGCGCGGTCGCGGTGGACGGCGTGCGCGGCCCGTTCTGCGTATTCGCGAAACCGGGCCTCGCCGGTGGCGCGCCACAGCCGGATCAGGAAGGTCCCGATGCCGGAGGCGCCGTGGCACCAGAAGTTCAGGGCGGTGCGTTCGCTCTCTCCAGGCCCCTTGGGCCAGTCGGCGGCCTCGCCGCTCACGCGGGCGGCCGCGCACAGGACGTGCCCGGCGCCGGTGGCTGCCTCGACGAGGTCGGCGCGGTCCAGGGCACGGCCGGCGGCCAGCAGGAAGGCGGCCTTCCCGGCTGTGCCGTGCGCGAATCCGTACGGCAGGGACGCGAACGCCTCCCCGCGGCGGGCCCCACCGGCGCCGGTCAGGCGAAGGATCCGGTCCGCGCAGTGGGAGGCTCGCTCGGCGAAGCGGGTCTCGCCGGTGGCGTGCCACAGGTGCAGTTGTGCCAGGCCGGCCCCGGCAAGCCCATGGCAGACGTCGGGGTTGGTTCCGTCGAGCGGGATACGCAGCGCGTATCGGCTCGCCGAGTCGGACAGGGCGTCGTCGCCGAGCGTGCGGGCAGCGTCGTGCAGCGCCCAGACAGTGCCGGAGCGGCCGAAGTACAGCCCGGGCAGGACCCGCTCGGGTTGCGCCAGCCGGCGCTCGAGCCACCGGGCTGCGGCGCGCAGGGTGGGCTCGGCGCTGTGCTCGCCGCAGCGCACGGCACGGTCGAGGACGGACAGTACCCCGGCCGCGCCCAGTTGGACGGCGCACGGGTCGCCGGGGGGTGCCGAGCGGGGGCGTGGCCACAGGTGTTCGCCGCCTGGAGTGATGGTCGCGGCCAGGTGCGCCAGGCCGTCGTCGATGAGCCGCCTGCGGCTGTCGCGGGTCAGCGTGGGGCCGGCGGCCACGGGAGCGGCGACGCCGGGATCCTGGCGCAGGAAGGCGGCCGCGTCCTCGATCGTCCAGCGGGCTGGGAGGTCTGCGGTCAGGCCCAGGACGAGGGGGGCGAGGGCGCGCAGCGCGGGCGCGGCGGGGGCGGCGGTGGCCACGAGTGCCGCGACGCGCTCACCGGCGCCGCGCCGGTCGGGGGAATCCGCGGCGAGCTGGGGGATGAGACCGCTCGCCACGTGCAGGAGAGTGGCCCCCAGGCTGTAGCAGTCCACCGCCGGGCCGGGCGCGGGCGGCGATGCCCTGTCGTTGTGGTCGCGGTGGCCGAGGTACTCCGGTGCGGTGAACCCGGCGGTGCCCACCACGGGCGCGCGCTCGCCGAAGCGGATCGCGCATTCCAGGTCGATCAGGACCGGCATGTCATCGGGGGTGACCATGACGTTGCCGGGTTTGAGGTCGCGCAGCACGAACCCGGCGGCGTGCGTCGCGGCGACCAGCCGGATGAGGCCGCGGGCGAGCTTGCAGGCCACGGCTGCCGGCATCGGAACGCCGTCGCGCGCCAGCCGCTCGGCACACCACCGCGCCAGGTTCGCTCCGGGGATCAGGTCCTGGACGAGGAAGACGTGCCCGCCGGCCTCGAACATCTCGCGCAGCGCCGGGGTGATGCCCTGCCGTGCGAGCCGCGCCAGGACGTCGCCCTCGTGCCGCAGCCAGTGCCGGGCGTCCCTGCCCGACGCGTCGGCGCCCACGTGCGGACGGGCCTCCTTGATCAGCACCTCTTCGCCGGTGTGCCCGTCCCGCGCCCGGTAGACGCCGCCGCGGTTGGAATGGCGAACGGCTTCCTCGACGCGGTAGCGGCCGGCCAGGACCACCGGCTCGCCGCGACGGCGCCCAGACCCGGCGGGCACGGGCGGCTCGAACGGCAGCGGCGCCCAGCTCGGGGGTGAGAACCACGGATTGCGCTCGTCCGCCACGAACGTCCCGTCCGGGGCCCGTAGCACGCCCTCGTACAGTCCCTCGTCATTGAGGCGGCGCGAGGACGCGAAGCCCCCGTAGCGGTAGTGGACGAGACTGCCGGGCCGGTACCGCCGATCGGAGAGGATCGCGGGCCCGGCCAGGCCGAGCGTGGCATCGTGCAGCAGTCCGGCGAGCGTGCGCAACTGCTCGTCGTCGCCCGGGTACGCGGTCAGGAACTTGCCCGACTGGCCACGCGGGGCCCGGGCGGAGGTGAGATCCGCGGTGACCTCGGGCGAGACCGCGAACTTGAAGGCGCACCCGTGGGAAACCAGGATCGGGGCCGCACACTCAAGAACGTGCGGCGAGGACGGCAAGGTCGCCGACAGATGCAGCTTCCAGCCCTGCTCCCGGCGCGTGTGATGCGGCGGGGTGACCATGCACCAGGTCTCGCCGTCGCGCACTGTCCACCCCGGGACGAGGGCCTGCGATAAGACGCTTTGAGTAATCCTCTGGTAGCTCACCGTCACCATCGGAGGGTATAGCCCAGTTGGAAAACGGCTACCCACCTGCGCAAGGCACACACACATGATCCACACGATGCGGTGAAACACCCTCCGACCGACCCGAACGAGCCTTCCGACTCTGTTAACGCCTTACCGCGCGCACGCCCGGCCAGGCCAACACCTCGTTCGACGTCGGTGCGGTCTGCGCCAAGGTGAACTGACGCCGATAGCCGCTACCCGTCTGAGTGCCTCAGTTGGCCGAACTGGCCAACTGAGGCACTCAGACACACGTCTTGCGGCTGAGTGGCACGGTTGGCCAGCCCTGCGCGCGGTGCAGCGTCTGCGGACGTGGCGTATCCGTGACCGGCTCTGTCCGGTTAGGGCGGGTATGAAGATCCGTGTCGTGCTGGCGGGCGTCCTCGCCGCGGCCGCTCTGCCCCTGGCCCTGGCGGGCCACAGCACCGCCGCCCCCGCCCCTGCCGTCGCTCCCGCTCCGACCCCGGAGATCCGGGTAAAGACCGCGCAGGGCATGGATGCCTGTCCGGCCGTGCATCTGTGCCTCTACGAGCATGACCAGTACAACGCCTCGGGCCCGGCCCGCACCTGGCTGTTCGGCAACAACGGGGCCGCAAACTCCTCGAACTTCCCGCCCCCGTCGTCGCGGACGCCCTCGGCTACCACGACAAGACCACCAGCCGCCTCCTCAGAGAAAGCGGCGGGGCCTGGAGTCGATACGCCGCTGGCGAGCACAGCCGGTCACCAGCGGGCTGGGCTCCCAAGGGAACCCGCGACAGTTGAATGCGAGAGCCCACCAGCCGGGGTGCCTTGACAGGCAAAGTGATTAGCCGCCATATTATGTGCATGGCGAGGGATGAAATCGATGGCGAGGCACCCACGCTGGACCAGGCCAGACGGCAGGTCGAGCGCTACGGTCTGGAGGTCGATCCGCAGGCGGTGCTGGTCGCCGTGCGGCTGATCTCGGCGGGCGCGAGGGTCGGCCGGGCGGCCGAGGTGCACTTTGCCAGGTTCGGCCTGTCGACGGGGCGCTACCGCCTGCTCGCCGACCTCGAAGACCACGGCGGGGAGAAATCCCCCTCGCGCCTTGCGGCCGACCTCGATGTCTCCAGGGCCACGGTCACCGGCCTGCTGGACGGCCTTGAGCGCGAGGGGCTGATCGCCCGCCGCCCGTCCACGGACGACGGCCGGGGCACGGTGGCCGTCCTGACCGCGCGCGGTGCGCAGCGCCTGCGTGACATGGCGTCCGAGCATTTCGGGCTGCTGGAGGCGATGGTGGGCGGGCTTTCCGTCGAGGAGCGTGCGGTGTTCCTGGATCTGCTCGCCCGCGTCGTGCGCGGCAGTGCGGCCCTGGCCGCTTACTGACCCGGATCTCAGTTGGCTTGGCCCCGCCCTTCGGGTAGGGCCCTTTTTGCGAGGCAATAGTTAGTTGCCTAATTAATTTGGCCGAGTAAGCCTGACGCTCCCCACCGCAACCTTTCGCTTCCCTCACGCGAACGAGAAAGAGGCCAACGTGCCCGCAACGAAGGACAGAACCAGCCGAAACCGGGCAGCCTCCCGGCCGTTCACCCTGTGGCGCGAGGTACTGACCGCCTACGCCGCCCCTGGGCTGATGGCCGGTACCGCCGGAGTCGTCACCGGGCAGCAGGACCTGGCCGTGGCCGCCTGCACCTCCATCGCCGGCACCTCCGCCGTGGTGGCGTTCCTGGTCGGCACCTGGCTGCGGCACGGCGGGCAGCCCCGACGGTGGACCACCACCACGCCGCGCGTCGCCCTGACCGCGGCACTCGTCATCACCGCCGTCGGCGCGGCGGCCCTGCTGGGATGGTTCACCGCCCAATGGCTACCCGCCCACACTCGGATCCCCGCCACCCCGTGGCTGGAGCGCCTGCGCATCGACCTGCCCGTATCCGCAGCCCTCGCCACCACCATCATCACCCTGCGCTGGCGCAGCACCACCACAGCATCCCCGATATAGCCCACCCCTGTTCACCGGGCCCACCCGTCCCACGAGCCCAAGCCCGACCGGGCCCACCCCGGCAGCACCCGCCGCCGGGAAGTCACCCAGGAATGAGCACACGATGATCGTTGTCATGGGAGCGACCGGAGCAACCGGGAACGCCCTGCTCCACAGCCTCCTCACACTCGGCACACCCGTCCGCGCACTCACCCGCACCCCGCACAGGCCGATCCCCGGCATGACCGGCGCACACCAACCGCCCGTCGAGGTCCAGTACGCCGACGCCACCGACCCCCACTCCCTGCGCACCGCCTTCAAGGGCGCCGGCCAGCTCTTCCTCGCCATGGCCAACAGCCCCGCACAGGTCGAACTCGAAACCCGCGTCATCGACATCGCCGCCCACGCGGGCATCGGACACATCGTCAAGATCTCCGCACCCGCCGCCGAACCCGACTCCCCGGTCGCCATCTCCCGCGGACACCACGCCGTCGAGGAACACCTGCGCGCCAGCGGCCTCACCCATACCCTCTTGCGCCCCTACGCGTTCATGCAAAACCTCCTGCGCCTGGCCCCCACCGTCGCCCAGGGCATCATCCTCGGCACGACGGGCGACGCGCCCTGCAACTACATCGACTGCCGCGACATCGGCGACGTCGCCGCCGCTGCCCTCACCAGGCCCGACATCGCCGGCGACACCTACGCCCTGACCGGACCCGAAGCCGTCGCCTACCCCGAACTCGCCTCACGACTGACCACCCTGACCGGCAACCAGATCCGCTACGTCAACCTCACCCCGGACGAACTGCGCGACAACCTCATCCACAACGCCCACATGCCCACCTGGCTCGCCGACCACGTGACGGAGATCCAGCAACTCGCCATCGCCCGACCCGAAACCCCCACCACCACTGTCACCGACATCCTCGGCCGCCAGCCCCGCACCGTCGACGCCTTCCTGCACGAACACCACGCCCACTTCCGCCGATGAGACGCCGCTCACGCCTGGCCACGAAACCGCGAACCGTCCCCCCCACACAAGGCAGGTGATCAGACATCGGCTCGGTGGTGGGCGAAGCGGGTGAATCTCCGCACGGCCGGGCGCACGTGGAGCCGATTCGCCGCTGGAGATCACACACGGTCACCATCCGGTTGGGATCAGCGGAGAACTGGTGACAGTTGAATACGAGAGCCCACCAGTATCGACCCCCTGTTCGTGGTCGATGTCCGTGACCGGACCAACGAGCCAGCCCCCAACCGAGCCACCGCCTGGCCGTGATCGTTCTCACCGATAGCCACGGTTCCATTGATCCCCGAGGGTCTGTCAATCGAACGGTGTATCGAGGGCGGTTGGGGTTACTGACGGACTGCGGAGAGCCGGCCGTCGAAGGTGATGTCGAAGGCGTTCAGAGCGGTCTTCCAGCGCATGGTCCAGCGGGCCTGCCCCTTGCCCGTGGGGTCCAGGGACATGATCGCCATATAAACGCACTCCAGAGCGTCGGGAAGTGCCCACGGGCCTTGACCGCCCGCCGGATCCTGGCGTTACGGACTCGATCGCGTTGGTCGTGCAGACGATGCGGCGGATCTCGGTGTCGAACCGCAGGAACGGGGTGAACTCCTCCCAGGCGTTCTCCCAGAGCCTGACGATCGCCGGGTACTTCTTGCCCCAGGCCTCGGCGAACTCGGCGAACCGCTCCAGGGCAGCCTCCTCTGTCGGGGCGGTGTATGGGAGTTCCTGTTCTTTCCCCGCACTCCAGCGGGCAAGGCGGCACCCCGGCAGCACACTGATCATCTACCCAGGGGCCGGGCACGGCGGCGTCTTCCAACACGTCGACGAGTTCGTCGACGCCGTGAGGTCGAGCGCGACGATGCGGCGGTCGCGGGCGAGCGCGTCGACAAATCGGGGATCCCACTCGTCGAGCGTGGCGCCCAGGTGAGTGAGCAGGACCAGCGGGACGCCGTTCTCGGGGCCGAGGTCGCGGTATACGAGCGTGTTCGAACCTACGACGATGCGGCGGTTGGGCGCCGTGGCCCACGTGGTCGGGCGGGGACGGACGTTGGACTCAGCCACGGTTGGTCACCACCTTCGAGTCGGTGGTGACCAGGACCTTGCCGCGTGTGCCGCCGGCGAGCGCCTCGTCGAGAGCCCGCGGGGTCTGGTCGAACGGGAGCACCCGGTCGATGATCGGGCGCAGCACCCCGTCGTCGACCAGCACGGCGACCTGGCGCAGCGCGGCGCTATCAGGTGTGATGAACAGGAAGCGGTAGGTGACCCCGAGCGCGCGTGCCCGGCGGCGAGTACGGGCACTCAGGGCCCGGATGGCGAGCCGGACGACGGGGTTGACGCCGACGCGCCGCGCGAAGGCCGGGTCGGGCGGGCCCGTGATGCCGATGACGGTGCCGCCGGGGCGCAGCACACCGAGGGAAGCCTGCAGCGTGGCTCCGCCCTGGGTGTCGAGGACGAGGTCGACGGGCGTGCCGGCGAGGCTCTGCGCGAGGTCGTCGTGGCGGTAGTCGATGACGATGTCGGCACCAAGCTCTCGGGCGGCTGCGATGTTCGCCGTCGAGACGGTGGTGGCGACGGTGCAGCCCAGGTGCTTGGCGAGCTGGATCGCGACCGATCCCACGCCACCGGTCCCGCCGTGGATGAGGACGGTCTGGCCCTTCTTCACCTTGCCCATCTCGACGAGGGCCTGCCAGGCCGTGAGCGCGACGACTGGAAGCCCCGCGGCCTCGACCAGGCTCACGGACTGGGGCACGGCTGCCATCGTGGCGGCGTCGACCGCGACGAACTCGGAGAAGGTGCCCGTGGCCGCCAAGTCGACATAGCCGTACACGTGGTCACCCACGGCGACGTCTCGTACCGCGGAGCCGGCCTCCACGACCTCGCCGGAGAGCTCACCGCCCATGACTTTGGGTAGCCGGAACGGGAAGATTGCCTTGAACTCGCCGGAGCGGAGCCGCTCGTCGGCATGGTTGACGCCCGACGCGACCATGCGCACGAGCACCTCATGGGGGGCGGGGACCGGTACGGGCATCTCGACCTCCCGCAAGGGGGAGCCGTACCTCTCGAGGACGAAGGCCTTCACGGAGCACTCCTAGCAAAGCGTTTCTGGGGGCGGGTATCTCGGCGGCGGGCGCATCCCGAATGGCCGCCGTACTTTTTGAAATAGTTTGTGTTGTTCTGGCTGTGGCGCGGGCGCGTTGCGTCCTCAGCCGCGTTCACTCGTCAGGCGACCGGCACGGCTGGGGCGATGACGCGGTCCTCGACGGCGCGGACGGCTACCAGTTCGGCGAGTCGGAGGGGGTGGGAAGGCGGCCGCGCCGGGGTGGAGGGGGGAGCGTCAGCCCGCGTTCGGCTGGGGTGCCGCGGACAGGCTCTGCTTGACGTACCGGCTGGTCTCGTCGGCGAGGATCTCGGACAGGCCGGTCTCGATGCCGGACAGGGCCTGGGCCGCGACGTCGGGGGCGGCGACCTTCTGATCGGCAGGCACGCCGGCGGCCATGTCGGTGTCCATGTACCCGACGTGCAGAGCCGAGACGGTGATCCCGCGCGGTGCCAGCTCCTCACGGGTCGCATCGCTCAGCGCCCAGGCGGCGGCCTTGGAGGCTGCGTAGGAGCCGAGGCCGGCCGGGTGGAACCAGGACAGGGCGGACAGGACGTTGAGTACGGCGCCGCCGCCGTTGCCCTCGATGACGGGGGCGAATGCGCGGGTCGCGGCGAGCGGCCCGAAGAAGTTGGTCTCCATCTCCCGGCGCACCTCAGTCACGTCGCCTCCGATCAGTGTCACGCCGGTGGAGATGCCCGCGTTGTTGATCAGCAGTGTCGCGTCGGACGCCGCGCGGGCGGCCTCCTGTACCGACGCCTCGTCCGTGACGTCCAGCCGCAGCGGGATGACGCCCGGCACGTCAACCGCCTCGGGGCGTCGGGCCGCGCCGTACACCTTCGCGCCACGCTCGACGAGCTGGGCTGCCAGGTGCCGCCCGAGCCCCCGGTTTGCGCCGGTGACGACCGCGACCGCGTTCTTGAGTTCCATGCCTGCTCCTGCTCCTGACGGGTGCCGACGGCAACCCACACAAATTAGATTACGCAATCAATCTAAACATGGAGTTACGATAGATGCCAGTCGACATCCAACGGGAGGTGGCCATGGGCCGCGTATCGCAGGCGCAGGCGCAGGAAAATCGCAGGCGGGTGGTGGACACCGCCTCCCGGTTGTTCCGGGAGCAGGGCACGCAGGTCAGCGTCGCCGACCTGATGAAGGCGGCCGGTCTGACCCACGGCGCCTTCTACAAGCAGTTCGCCTCCAAGGAGGCGCTCGTCGACGAGGCCACCGCCCACGCCTTCACCGAGCTCGCCCGGCGCTACACCGAGGGACTTGAGCGGTATGAAGGGCGGCGCGACGCCGCCCAGCAGGTGCTGATCGACACCTACCTCTCCGTCGAGCACCGTGACGGCCCGGCGGACGGCTGTCCGGTCGCCGCGCTCGCCTCCGACATTGCGCGCGAAGGCGGGGGACGTGAGGCCCGTCGCGTCTACACCGAGGGGGTGGCCGACTTCGCCGACTTCCTCGCCACTGACGACCAGGACGGCATCGTCCGCCTCTGCACCCTGTTCGGAGCGCTGGTCCTGTCCCGGGCCACCAACGGCTCCCCGCTCTCCGAGGAGATCCTCGCCGCCGCGCGCGCAGCCTTGACCGAAGCAGGCTGATCAAGGGCGCGGCGCGGGTGCACATCGACGGCACTGGGCGACGAGGCGTCCGTGGCCGGGCGGAGGCGGTGGGAGAAGGCCGCCGACGCCTGGCGCACCGGCCTCACCGTGCGCCGGACAGCTGGTCACGCAGGGCCGCTGGACGCAGCGTCCCGAAGAGTCGAGGGTGCGACCTCGCTGGTCGATTGGTCCCTCGAACTTGATCACCCGGGACGGGAACCGCCGGACGTGAAGGCGGCCTTCGTCTGACCCTGGACGCGCGACGGCCCCGACCAGAGGTGTCTGGTCGGGGCCATGTACGGGCCGGGCGCCGGGCCCGGATAAATCAGCCGGCGTCGGGGCGCTGCCCCACGAGCTGGGTGAGCAGCTCGATGATTTGGACCTCGTTCCGGTCGATCTTCTGGTCGAGGGCTTCGACTTTCTGGTCGAGGTTGCCGATCTGCAAGCTCACCGCTGCCAGGCCGGACTTGATGATCCCGAAGCCGTGGCCGGGCTTCTGCGTGACCTCCGGCATTGGCCGTCCTGGCTAGGTGGGGTCGAGGGGGTAGATGCCAGTGCCCTCGTACGCCTCGTGGGTCAGGGATAGGGCGGTGACGGGCTCACCGGTCTTGGCGGCCTGCCAGGCGATGGCCGCCGGGTGGGTGACCGTCCAGTCGCTGGCGGGCCAGGAGCTGGCGTCCAGCGCGTGGGCGGTCGTGAAGGGCACGCCTGCGGCGAATCGCAGCCGTGCGGTGTGAGCGCCGGCCCCGGGGGTAGCGCGTTCGGCAGCGAGGACGGACAGCGCCGGGATCAGGACGCGGCCGGTGCCCCGGGAGGATTCGATGTAGAAGCCGGTGAAGAAGGGGTCGGCCCGGTAGAGGGCGACCAGGGCGGTGTGGTCGAAGACGGCCGTCGGGCTCACGCGGCGGCGCCGTCCTGCTGGGTGCGGATCTTGTCCCAGGCGGACTGCCCGGCCTGCTGGAGGTCCTCGGTGTACCCACGGGCAGCGCGTGCGGGGGAACTCGGGCGCACATTCACATATACGGACGGACTCGTGGAGACCTCGGTCAGCGATACCGAAGGGCAGGTCGACGGGCTCGCCGCTGTGCTGGGGATGGGCCTCGCGACGACCGGCGCCCTGGACGGCGCAGCCGACCGGCTGCTGAGCGACCTGCTTCCGGACGTCGACGACAACCCGGACGACGTCACCCTCCTGCTCGTGCGCATCCCGGAGGTTCCGGGCACTTCGCGGACCGTGGTCCTGGGCGCCGATGCAAGCAGGGCACACGTCGCCCCTGCGGGCTTGATCCGTCGTAACTCACGTAATAGTCCGAGGTGTATGCCTCGAACGTGAGCGGACCGGTGACGCTGGCGGAGGAAACGTCTTGCCTGCGAACGTCGTGAGGTCGTTCCTGCGTTCGGTTGCTCGGGCTCGGCTCTCAACGTGTTCTTCCTTGGCCTGCAAATCGGGCTTCGCTCGGTCGAGGATGACAGCGCGTTGACCCGCAACCAACAGAGTGACGTACGAGGGAGAGGGCATGTCGGCCGTGCACTCCAGCTGGCCACAGTCAAGTCTGGAGACGACCACCTCGACGAGCCCGTAGGGAAGAGCAGCCATGGACTACACCAAGCTTGCGTCTCCGTTGGCAGCGGCGTACGAGCGTTACCAGCAGGAGGGCGGCAGGCGCGAGCCCCTGCGGCGGCAGGCCCGGATGCTCGGCCTCGTCTCCGTACGGGAGCGAGCCAAGCCCCTGCGCGTCGTCGTCACCCTCGAATGCGACCCGGACACCCTCCTCAATGGCGATCTCGGCAGCGGCATCGTGCTCAACGAGGGCGGCAAGAAGGTACGGACCGCCATCGTCGATATCGACGCCCTCGAACGGCTCAGCGAGCACCCCGGCATCAAGCGCATCGTGCCCGCCAACCGGCTGCGCCCTTACTTGAACCTCGCCCAGCAGAAGGTCGGCGTGTCCCAGTTCCGGACGAGCTCCGAACTGACTGGCAAAGGCGTCATCGTCGGTATCGTCGATACCGGCATCGACCCGCAGCACCCGGCCTTCACCGGGCGCATCGAACGGATCTGGGACCAGACCGTGCGCAGCGGCTCCGGAGTGCCGGAGGGCCGATACGGAGCGGAGTTCGCCAACGCCGGGATGGCCATGGCCGCCCTGTCCCGCGACACCGAGGGCCACGGAACCCACGTTGCCGGCATCGCCGCCGGTGCGGAAGGCATCGCCCCCGAGGCGCGCCTGGTGATCGTCAAGACGGATTTCGACGACGCCCACATCGTCGACGGAATCCAGTACGTCTTCCGCGTCGCCCGAGACCTGGACATGCCAGCGGTCGTCAACCTCAGCCTCGGCGGTCATTCCGACGCGCACGATGGCACCGACACGATGTCCCAGTCCATCGAGGAGGAGTGCGGACCCGGCCGCATCGTGGTCTGCGCCGCCGGCAACGAGGGCGATGACGACCTCCACGCCCGGATCACCGTCCCGCAGGGCGCCACCCGCCAGGTCCCCTGTCATCCCGGCGTCTTCGAAGGCCAACCGGACGTGTTCCTGCTCAACGGCTGGTATGCGGGCAGCGACCGGCTCGAGATCGCCATGGCCTCCCCAACCGGCGCCACGACCCCCTTCCAGCCGGTACGGGAAGCGGACCGGCCGAGCCAGGTCTTCGACCTCCCGGGGGGCAAGGTCCAGATCACCACGCCGGGCCCCAACACTGCCAACCGCGACATCAACTTCCTCGTCCAAGTCGAGCCGGAGATCACTCACGGTCCCGCCAACGCCGGCCCCGGCAAGTGGCGGCTGCTGCTCCGCGGCGCGAACGTCACCAGCGGCAAGGTCGACGTCTGGATGCTCGGCCGCGCTGATGCCAGGCCGCAGCCGCAGTTCAGCGGACCCGCCGTGCACGACGCCCTCAAGGTCGGTTCGCCCGGCGCCGCCACGTCGGCGATCACCGTGGCCGCCTTCACCACCCGTACCGAGTGGAAGGACATCGACGGCATCGACCGGGAGGCGCCATGGTTGGAACTCGGCGACATTGCGAGCTTCAGCAGCGAGGGACCGCGCCGGGACGGGGCGCAGAAGCCCGACATCACTGCCCCCGGCGCCATGATCGTCTCAGCGCTGTCCCGCGACGCCCTTGACATGGAGCCGGCCTTCGTGACGGACGATCAGCACGTGGCGCTCCAGGGAACCAGCATGGCCTCCCCCTTCGTCGCGGGGCTCGCGGCCCTCATCCTGGAGCGGGATCCCGGCTGTGACCCGCGGAAGCTGCTGGAACTCCTCCGGGAGAACGCGGCCGTCCCTGGCGCCGCCCCGGGCAGCTTCGACCCCAAGTGGGGGCACGGCCTCATCGACGCCACCAACCTCTGAGAATCGGCCCGTGGACTACCGGAAACTCGACGCCTCGCTCGCCATGGCCGTCGACGCCCAGGACCGCGCCCCCCAGGACAGGGACATGCTGGTGCTCGTGCGTCTCACCCAACCGCCCTCATCAGCCCAGCTCGAACAGCTGAGCAGCAGGGGCGTCGACAGCCCGGCGGTGCCCGGCCGCACCGTGCTGACGGGCATGCTCTCCCGCGAAGACGTCGAGACCCTTTGCGACCAGCCCTGGGTCCTCTCCCTGGCCCTGTCTGCCACCCGCAGCCCGACATAAGCACACCATCCATGCCTGAGAAAGAAGTAACCCCGCACCGCAATGGACCAGGTCTTGTTGGCGCGCCGGGAGCTCCCCGTGCCACCAGCGGGAGGCTCCAGCGGCTCCATCCCGGTCGGCCCGATACCGAGGGGGCCGGGCGCGGCACCCCGTCGCTGCCGCGACTCAGCCCCTGAGTGCCCGGTGCTTGCCTCGGGCGGGCTTGGAGGCACCGAGACCGACGAGGAGCTTCTCGGCGGCCTCGACATCGCCGAAGGCAAGGTCGAGATCCGCTTCCGGTTGAGGCCGATGACGTAACCCGTCGGGTTCGGTGAAGTAGAAGAGCCAGTCGCCGGAGTACGGGAACGGAAGCGGCGGAAGGCGCGGCGAGGTGTCAGCCGGGCAGACGGCCATGACGTGCGGGCCCCGGGGCGGACCGACAGACTGAGCGCATGCCCGTGAAGGCGCGGCGGTCGCCGTAGGTCCCTCCCAAGAGGTCGTTCCTGGACAAGGCGGCGTACGTCGCAGCGCCCGGGACCGTCGTCCTCGGGCCGCTCTACTACTTCGGCAACCAGTACAACGAGGCCTACTACCGCGCGTTCGGCGTCCCGCTCAGCGACCTGCCCATCTCCATTCAGGCCGTCCTGGCGCGCAGCCCGCAGGCCCTCTTCTTCCCGGTCTGGATGCTGCTCGTCTGCGGGCTCGCCGTCTTGCTCGTACTCGGCCGGCTCGGGCACGCCCTGGCCCGAACGGAGAACGAGGGGCGGCGCCGCACGGCATACCGCGCGCTGCTGGCGGTGGGCCTGCTCCTGGGGGTGGTCGGGGGCTACCCCGTGTTTTTCCGTGAAGACCTGCTCGCTTTCCTCCCCGCGGGCTGGCCGCGCGGGCTGCTGCCCACCCTCGTGGTGGCCCTGGGAGCCAGCCTGGCCTTCTTCGCCATCCAGGTGCGCCTCGGGCAGCACCTCCCCGGGCAGCGGAACCGCCCCGGCCACGAGCCACAGCCGGTCGGCGTCGCCTTGCGGCTCTGACTCGGCTTCCGTGATGATGACACTCCGTCACAGCTGCCGGACGAGCAGGGAGCATGGAGCCGACGGTGGCGGCTGCCGTGATCGGCTGTGGGGCATGTGCAGAGATGGGGAGGGCGTGTGGAGAGGTTCACGGTCGAGCCGCTTCGGGTGGTCGACTTCGAGGAGCACGTGCGGCGCCGCCCAGCGATGTGGCGATCACGTCCCTGGACCCCACCGACAAGGGACAGACCTGCTGGACCATGCGATGGAAGACCGCTCTGAACGTGTTGGCGCCCTCGGTGGGGCCGTTGCTGTAGGGAAGTGTGCGCGCGGCGTTCACGGCGTCGCGGTCCGTTCCAGACCTCGGGTGAAGGCGTGCAGATGGGGCAGATCGGTTGCGCGGACCTGGCCCATCCAGCGCGAGAGCCCGTCGGCATTTCCTTCGCGGGGCGTAAGGAGCTGGGCGAAGTCCGCGATATGGGCGGCCAGTTGGCGTCATTTCGGAGCAGGCGGCGGTGAGTCGTGCCAGAAGATTGCGATGCTCGGGCTTGAGGTTGTCGTGCCTGGTGAGGATCATCCGGGCGAGTCGGCGCGGGGAGATGTGGCTGCGGTCGGCGTCCGCGCGGCCTTGGTTGATGTGCTTGTGCAGGAGGTTGAGGCAGCCGGTGAAGCCGAGGTCCTTGATCTCTTCGAAGGAGGTGTTTGACGAGAACGGCGGGGTCCGCGTTTGCTGACATCCTGACCAGGGGCTCGGCCTCGGATCCTTGGGCCAGGCGGATCGGACGAGTCATGGCGGGGAAGGCGGAACCGGTCGCTGGAGGTGCAGCTCAAGGTCGCTGGCCAGGCCGAACACGGGCTGGTCGGTCTGGGTCGAGGGCAAAACGGCAGGTAGCGGGAACGATCACCTGAGCATCATGTCAAGCCTCGAAAGGAGCATCGGTACCCCGAGCATCCCAGTGACACAATGAAGATCAACGATGCCCGCCGGCATGCTCATCTTGAGCGGCAAGCACATGTTCATCTTGAACGGCACTCAGTACGGAGGCGGCCTGGGGGCCTCGAAGCCTTCGTCAGGGGCGGCCCCCGCAAAGACGTGGCGCTGCTGACCCCGTCCCTCGAAGGGCGATCGCACCCTGCCCGGGCATGTCCGTAGATTCGCCGGATATGCACTATATGTAACCAAAGGTGACGTACAGTGGGGAGGCGCGCGCCGACCCTGTCCGATGTCTGTGGGAGTGCCATGTCCGCCACGTCCATGCTGCTGATCAAAGGAACCTTCCGGGCGGCGTTCTCCGCACCGGATGGTGACACCATCCTCTTCCTCCCGGACAACGTGGCGGACTGGAAGCTCGTGCCCGGGGTTAACAGGGTCTTGCCGAAGGGTGACGGCCGCGCCCCGATCCGGCTGGAAGCCATCGACGCGCTGGAGACCCACTACGGGGACAAGGATTCCCCCTCAGGCGTGCAGCACCAGCCGCTGAACTTGGCGCATCAGGCACGTGACGAGCTACTGGCCTCGCTCGGCTTCACCAACGTTGTCCGCGACGGCGAATTCGTCAAGAGCACCACCCCGGACGCCGTGCCCGGCTTCATCCTCACCCGCGGCGCGGACATCTTCGGCCGGTGCGTGGCCCTGGTCAGCAGGACTTTCCCCCCGGTCTTCAACGGCTACGAAACCGAAGTCGACGAGGACCTGTTGAAGAAGACCGCGAACTACCACATGATCGACCTCGGTCTGGCCTACCCGACCTACTACGCCGCCTTCCCGGACCACCTGCGCGCCTCCCTGACCGTCGCCGCCAGGGAGGCTAGGAACGCGAGGAAGGGCGTATGGGCCAAGGATGCGACCACCGAGGGGGCGAAGGTCATCGGGATGGACTCGCTCACGGCCGAGACCGGGGCCGTGATCCTCCCGAAGCTGTTCCGTCGGCTGAAGGACTACCTGGACCTCAACCCGGCGGATCCCTCCCTGGCCTGTTTCCCTGCTTTCCTCGCCGGAAACTCGGACAAGTTCTACATCCAGGGAAATCCGAAGCAGTTGACCGGCCTGCACAACATTGTCGAGATCACCAACGGCCAGACCGTGAAGATGACCCGCCAGGCCGAGGAAATCACCTTCGACGAGAAGTGAGCGGGAGCCGACCGAACATGACCTGGTCGCGCACTCGGAAGCGGTATAGCGTCACGCGGTCCGAGAGGCGGGTGCCGGGCCCGGGGCTTGCCCGTAGCCGGGACCGGACTCCGAGCCGTCCACGACCACTTCGGCGGCCGGGGACGGGGCAGGCAATTACGAGCTGGCCCAGTCCATCCCGAGTCCGGCGAGGGCTTCGAGCTGCGCCCGGTCGAGCTGGTCGCGCCGCTGGCACTGGTTGGCCAGCCATACCCCAGTGCTCCGCGAAGACATCGTCGCGCTGGGCGGTGTCTTTCTAGCCGACCCGGCCCATGCTGCGTCGGATGCCATGCCGACGGCATACCTGGGCGAAGGCAGCCGCGCTCTATTTGGGCGCCCCTGTCGGTGTGGAACACTCATCGTCGGCTTCATGATGTTCATCACGACCTTCAAGTCCCTCGCCTTCGACCGCAGACTCGCGCTCGCCGGCTATCCCCGTACCTTTCTGCTCCTGAGCAAGGTCATTGCCATGACCGTCGCCTCCGCCCTCATCGCGTGCTACGCCACGGCCGTCATCTGCTGGTACTGGGATCCCGTCAGGCCAGGGCTCCTCGCGCTCGGTCTGTTCACCGCCGCAGTCGCCTACGGCGGTATCGGCGTCCTCCTCGGCGCCTTTCTGCGCAACAAGCTGGCGGCGCTGTTCGTCATCATCATGACGAGTCTGCTCGACACCATGCTGCAGAACCCCACGAGCAACGCAGCAGCCGGCAAGGACGGGCTCCAACTGCTCCCCGGATACGGTCCGACACAGGTCAGCGTTGGCGCAGGCTTCACCTCCGCGGACACCCCGTACGGACACCTCCTGCTCGGCCCACTGTGGTTCCTCCTCATGTGGGCACTGGGAACCGCCGCGTTCTTCGCCTGTACCCGCAATCATCTGCGAGTGCCCCGGAGCACACAGCCGACAGGGAGACTGACGTGAGCCGCCACGAGATGCGCTTCGCCGGACGCTGGAGGGCATCTCTCCCGCCCGCCACCATGTACGCGAAGCTTGCCGACATCGAGCACTACCCCTCATGGTGGCCGGCCGTCCGTTCCGTGAAGCAGACCGGCGAACAGGAGTGCGAGGTCGTCATCAGGTCGATGCTGCCCTACGAGCTGACGGTACGACTGCGACCGCTCGCGCAAGATCCCCTCGAACGTGTCTTGGAGGCGGCACTCGAAGGGGACATCACGGGCAACGTGCGATGGCACGTGCGAGACGACGGTGGGCACGGCTGTGTGGCCTTCTGCAATGAGTACGTCAGCGTCAGGAAGGCCGCGTTGCGACGCTTGATGCCACTGGCACGGCCGTTCTTCCACCTCAATCACGCCGTGGCCATGCGATCGGGACAGCACGGCGTGGTGGCCGGTGTTAAGCCCTAGGCGGTTTGGTTTGGATCAAGGTGGGGGTGAGTGATGGCGGTGGTTCTCGGGTGGCACCCTGGAGCGATGGGATCTGGAACCGACGTCACCGAGAACGACCTGCGGCATCTGCTCAATGAGTGGGATCCGATCGGCGTCGGTGACGACGTGCAGGACGAGTACGACTGCATGCCCGCCCCTTTGCTCCAGCGCCTCCGTGGTGGCGCCGACCAGGCGGAGATCGGGGAGTTCCTGCGGCACGAGCTGGAGGATCACTTCGGTCTCGACCCACTGGGCCTGAGGCCAGACGCGATGGCCGGCCGATTGATCGCCTGGTGGACATCTGTCGGCAGGGCCGATGGCGCCGGCTGCATGTAGCCGCTTCTTCCAGATCGTCCGATCGTTTTTCCGGGTGTGCCGTTGACTGACGCGCAGTGGGCGCGGATCGAGCGGTTGCTTCCGGACCGGACGCCGAAGCGGGGTGGCCGGTGGCGGGACTACCGAGAGGTGATCGACGCCATCGCCTGGAAGTTTCAGACCGGGGCACAGTGGGTGCGGCTGCCGGAGAAGTACGGCAACTGCGGGGTGTCTACAACCGGCTGCGGCGCCATCGGCCGATCCCGCGGCGGGCTGACCACGAAGATCCATCTCGCGGCCGACGGCAACTGCCGGCCCCTGGCCTTCCACCTCACCGCCGGACAGGCCGGTGACGCGCCTGCCTTCGCTGACGTGATGGCCCGCCTGCGAGTTCCGCGAAGGCGTGGACGATCTCGGACCCGGCCAGTGGCCGTGTTGGCCGACAAGGCGTATTCGTCACGGGCCATCCGTGAACACCTTCGGCGGCGCGGCATCCGGGCGGTCATCCCCGTTCCAGCCGATCAACGCGGCCACCGTCTGCGACGCGGCAGCAGGGGTGGCAGACCGCCCGCCTTCGACCGTGAGGCATACAAGCAGCGCAACACCGTCGAACGTTGCATCAACCGCTTGAAACAGTGGCGCGGGATCGCCACCCGCTATGAGAAGACAGCGGCCATCTACCTGGCTGGACTGCACGTCGCGGGCATCTTCCTCTGGTCGGCGAGATGATCCGGAGGGGGCGCCCAGCGGCGAGGCGCGGTCGCAGTGTCCTGCTCAGTCATCGAACCGCACGACGAGGCGCACGTTGCCGTCCCCCATGCTGTGCTGCGAGTTCCTTCATGGCTTTCCACACAGGTTGCCACTCGCCGGTTTCGGAGACGGCATCTCTGCGGCGGATGATGACTGATCTGTAGAGCGTGTCCCGAACGAGCCACTCACTTCCTTCGGGCCACTCCCGTACCTCGCCCGCTCTGAGACCGACAGCTTCGGCAAGGTCATGAACCTCGAGCGGTTCGACCTCGACCGACCGGCTCGCACGACGCGGAACGCCGAAGTGGCGCCCGGTGGGAACCGGGCACCACTTCGGCGTCTTCCTTCCGTACCGCTACCGCTCCTGGTCAGAGGGGCGGCAGGCCGTCCTCGTAGCCCTCGACCTCATAGTTCCTGAGCATCTTGGAGACGGGCTCCCTGAGGTTTCCCCGGAGGAACGGGACCGCGTTGTCCAGGTACTCACGGGCGTCGAGGAGGCTCTCCAGGACCTGGAAGTACACCGCGCCACGGGTGTACTGGGTGTCCACTTCATAGACCTCTTCGACGAAGCCGAAACACCGCCTCAGCAGGTCCTCGTCCCGCTCCGGCGCCGCCAGGGCGGGCTGGAGGACGGGCCTGACCAGCCCGTCGAGCAGGATCCCGTAGAGGTCCAGGTCGGTGTCCGAGGCCGGCAGCGCCTCGATCGGCGCGCCCCCGTCCCCGTCTGCGTCCTCGTCCTCGTACATCTCCTCCAGGCCGGCTCTCGTCTCGGGAACCCTGTCGAGCAGCTGCCCGAGGAAATGGTCCGCGATCATTCCTGATCCCCCTGCCCTACAGCTCCAGCATCGTCGAAGGCCACGTCAACAGAATCAAAACGATCAAGCGTCAGATGTACGGCAGAGCCTCGTTCACCCTGTTCAGAGCCCGCATCCTCTCTCAGCCGTAGCCTTCATGCCCGGTGAGATGGATGCGCCGAGTTCTGCCGCCTTTCAGTCGGCGATCTCTACCGCTTCCGGCTTCGGGAACGCCATGACGTCCCACCCCATGGGCCAGCCGTGCGTGCTGCGCTGGGAGGTCTCCGCTTCAAGGTGCCGTGGCACACGCCGCAGCCACCATTGTCCTTCTTGGTCATCCCGACCCGGCCAGCCCACGGTGGTGGCGTGGAACCTGCGGTCGATCTCATCAAGTTCAGGCTGACGGATGGCGCGGACTCGCGGCGGCAACAGACGCCAAACATGGGCCAACGCCGTGCGACACCCTAGATCGTTTGAGAGTTCCGGAGCCGACCATCCGTACCCCTCCTCCACCTCGTGCACCAACTCGTCCCACTGCTCAAAGAGCGAGTTGAGCGTCTGGGGCTGCCCAGCTCCCCTAGATCCAGCCACGGTGCGGACAGCCGCATGCACCGCCTCGTACTCCTCGGCCGTCAGGAACACTTCATCAGCCGACTCCGGTGCAATGGGATCCATACCTCGACTATCCCAGGCCCCTCCACCAAGGGCGATACCCCATACGCAGCAGCTACGACGTTGGCATGGCCGTAAGCACCCCTGAGCGGAGTTCTCACGGAAGAGCGGTCAGAACCTCGTATTGGCCACTGAGCGTTCCAGTCGGCCGGAGCCGCGCAAAGCCGCCGAGCCGGAGGCTCGACTCGCGGACTACTCGCAGCGTCGGCTACGTTGCCCACGAGGCCACCGCCGTCGCCAGTCTCCGCTCCCGTATCTGCGTAACGGCTGCCCGTCCTGCCGCGGCCAGGACACACGCGCGACGCGTCTCAAGGCGATCGAGGCCGACCCCAAGGCATTCGGACTCAACGCCGAGATCGCCGCACAATGGCACCCGACCAAGAACGGCAAGACTCAGCTGGCGAAGGTGTCGCCCGGTTCACGCAAGCTCGTGTGGTGGCGAACTCCAGACTGCGGCCACGAGTGGCAGGAGACACCGGCCCGCCGGGAACAAGGCCAGCGCCTGCGCTGCCCGGAGTGCCGCACGATCCTCGACTCGCTCGCCCACCACTTCCCTCATCTGGCGGCGGAATGGTCGCCGACCAATCCGTTGTCCGCGTGGCAGGTTCGGCCGACCAGCCAGACCTTGTTCACACCGGCCTGGATCTGTTCCGCAAACCCGGATCACGCATGGCAGGCGGCCCTGTCCTCACGAGCGAACGGCAGCGGCTGCCCCGAGTGCCGGGAACACGGCAAGTCCCGTATAGAGCTTGACCACTGGGCCGCTGCGGAGCGCGCCTTCGGCCGGGCATCGTCCGGCCAGTCGGTGCGGCACGAGGCATTCGCTCGGCGCGCGAACTGGCTCGTCGACATCACGGTCGAGACGGTCGGGGAGCGGAAGCTAGCCATCGAGTACGACGGCTCCTACTGGCACGCGGACAAGGCCGACCTCGACATCGAGAAGTCCCGTGACCTGCTGGCCGCCGGGTATCTGGTGGCCAGGCTACGCGAGCATCCACTGTCACCACTGCCGATCGACAACCCGAACTACGCGGAGTTCGTCGTGTACTCGGCGATGCCTACGCCGGACGAGACGATCGAGCGTGTGAGAAAGTGGGCGAGCAGGCGGGACGAGGAGCTGGGGGCCCACCGGATTTCCGGATTTCGGTTGTTCCGCATGTCGAGCATCCACGATCGACAGGACCGACCGAGCGCCCCGTGACACGCCAGCGCGTTCGCCCGTGAGATGGTTGCTGTCATGACTATTGGCGCGCCGGGCAGCGAGGTTCTACTCGAGACGAGTCGGCTGCTGCTCAGACCTTGGCGGGTAGACGAGGCTGTCGTCCAGCGTGAACTGTGGACCGAACGTGATCCACGAGTGCCGCCGCACCGCCGAATCGACGCGGACGGACACCCCACGGTCGCGGAGCTCGAGGATTCGATCCGCACCAACAAGGTGTGGTCGACCGGGTTGCTGGCGGTCGAACGGAAGGCGTCTCGTGACGTCATCGGCTATTGCGGGCTGGTCGACAGCGGGCGAGGATCGGTAGGGGAACCGGAACTGGCATTCGAGCTGCTACGCCGAATGTGGCGTCAGGGATACGCGACCGAGGCCTCGTTGGCGGTTCTGGAATGGGCGCGATCGTGGGGCCTCCCCCTGAGTGGTGGACACGCTGATACTGGATCTGCTTGATCCGGAGGAAGCGAGAAGACCGCCGATGGCGATGAAGGACTACTCGGACGAGTTCAGGGCCGATGCCGTGGCCCTGTACGAGTCCACTCCCGGGGCGACCTACAAGAGCATCGCCGCCGACCTGGGCATCAACCGGGCCACCCTGCGGGAGTGGGTGCTGAGGGACCGGGAATGCCGAGGCGCCGGCCCGGTCGCCGCCCGGGCTGGGCAGACGTCGGCCCGGGCCGGGCAGGCGACGCCGTCCGCGGATCCGGACGAGCGGATCCGGCAGCTGGAGGCAAGGGTGGCCGAGCTCGAGGCGAATGAACGCAAACTCGCGACCGAGCGCGACATACTCCGCAAGGCAGCCAAGTATTTCGCCGGAGAGACGAACTGGTGAGGAGCCGCTTCCAGTTCGTCGACGATCACCGGGACGCCTTCGAGGTGAAGCAGCTCTGCCAGGTCCTGGACGTGAACAGATCCAGCTACTACAAGTGGCTGGCCGGCGCCGAGGCCCGGCAGGTCCGGCAGCGGGCCGACCAGCGCCTGGCTACGAGGATCCGCGAGGTCCACGCGCAGTCCGGCGGCGCCTACGGCTCCCCTCGGGTGACCGCCGAGCTGAAGGAGACCGGCCTGCACGTCAATGAGAAGCGCGTCGCCCGGGTGATGCGAAGGTTCTCCATCACCGGCATCCGCCTGCGCAGACGCGTCCGCACCACTGTCGCGGACCCTGCAGCCGCGCTGGTCCCTGACCTGTTCCAGAGGGACTTCACCGCCACCGAGCCGGGCCTGAAATACATGGGCGACATCACTTACCTGCCCCTCGGGAACGGCGAGTTCCTCTACCTGGCCACGGTGCTGGACTGTTTCAGCCGCCGGGTGGTCGGCTGGTCAATCGCCGACCACATGCGCACGGACCTGGTCGCCGACGCCCTGCTGATGGCCGCCCGCACCCGCGGCAGCCTGGAGGGTTCCGCCTTTCACTCCGATCACGGGGCGCAATACGGCTCTCGGGCCTTCGCAGGTCTCTGCGACCAGTTGAAGGTCACCCGGTCGATGGGCGCGGTCGGGTCCAGCGCCGACAACGCGGCCTGCGAAAGCTTCCACGCTTCCCTCAAACGCGAGACCCTCCAGGGCAGCCGAGACTACGGCGACGCCAGCATCTGCCGCAGAACCGTTTTCGCCTGGCTGACCCGCTACAACACCCGCCGCCGGCACTCCGCCAACGGCCACCTCAGCCCCAACGAATACGAACGCCGACACCACGCAGCTAAGCTCACGCTCGCCGCGTGATCAACGAAGCGTGTCTACCACCACGGGGGAAGGCCCCGTCTGGGTACGAACGTCTGTGGGCCACGGTCTGGGACTGGAACACTGCTTCTCGCAGAGTGCTGGCCAAGGTCGGGTTCACCGAGACCGATCGGAAGGAAGTGGACGTGGTACACGGGACCACCTTGTTCACCACGAGACGGCTCTGACACACCCGACGTTTGACCTTACGGACGGTCGACCGCCCACAAACGGCTGATCAGATGGGCCGTCGACGGGACCTGGCAGGAGATCCTGACCGCGCTCCTGGCGGCCGCGGACGCCGATGACGACATCGGCTGGACCGTATCGGTCGACTCCACCGTCGTCCGAGCCCACCAGCATTCCGCCGGAGCACGCAAAAAGGGGCCGAAGGCCGCAGAGAGCCCGCCGATCACGCCCTCGGACGCTCACGCGGCGGCCTGAGCACCAAGGTTCACCTGGCCGCCGACGACCGTGCACGGCCCCTGGCCCTGACCGTCACCGCAGGACAGGCCGGCGACGCACCGGCCTTCGAAGCGGTCATGGGCCGCATCCGCGTGCCGCGATGCGGGCCCGGCAGGCCCCGAACCCGGCCGTTGGCCGTGCTCGCGGACCGGGTCTACTCCTCCCGCGCCATCCGGTCCCACCTGCGGCCTCCGCGCGGTCATTCCGCAGCCAGTCGACCAGGTCGGCCACCGCCTGCGGCGAGGCCGCCGAGGCGGCCGCCCGCCCGGCTTCGACGCTGAGATCTACAAGCAGCGGAACACCGTCGAACGCTGCATCAACCGCCTCAAGCAGTGGCGCGGCCTGGCCACACGGTGCGACAAACTCGCCATCGCCCACCAGGCCGCACTCCACCTCGCCGCCATCCTCATCTGGGCACGACGTTGACCAAAGAGACCGAACCTAGCGGCGCCTTGCTCAGGCGAGCTGCACCGGCGGGGTGTTCGAACCTCGGGCCGTGCCCGCATTTCCCTGTACCGCTGCCACGCCGGTCGGCCCGTCCCCCACGGTCACCGTGTCCGTTGCGCGGGCTGTCGAGGTGTCGATGACCGACAGCGTGTCCGAGTCGAAGTTGCTGACGTAGACGAGGGAGCCGCCCGGGCCGACAGCGAGGCCGTTGGGGCCGTCTCCCACGGCGACGGTTTCCGTGACGGCACGGCCGCGGGTGCTGATCACGGACACATTGTCGGACCCGATGTTGGCGACGTATACCTTTCGCCCATCCGGTCGCACCCCGATTCCCGCAGGCTGGTCCCCGACCGGGATGCGGTCCGATTCCGCGCCGTCGTGAACGTCAACCACCGACACATCGTCCGAGGTCAGGTTGGAGACGTACAGGCGGCGGCCGTCGGGGGTGAGCACCAGAGCGGTCGGTCCGCTGCCGACAGGGATGGTGCCGGTGACCGTTCGGGTGGCGGTCCGGATCACTGAGACGGTGCCGGATGCGGCGTTGGCGACGTACAGGGTGCACCCGTCGGGTGCCACCGCCACGCCCAGCGGGGCATCGCCCACCGCAATGGTGTCCGTCACGGCACGGGTGCGGGTGCTGATCACCGACACGTTGTCCGACCCGACGTTGGCGACGTAGACGTTCCGGTTGTCGGGAGAGACTGTCACTCTGCTCGGTTCGTCCCCGACAGCGACGGTGGCGATGACCGTCCTGGTACGGGCGTCGATCACCGATACGGTGTCCGCCACGGAATTGGTGACATAGACGCGGGAGCCGTCCGGGCTGACGGCCACGCTGTCCGGTCCGTTCCCGACGCGAACGCTGTCCACGACGGTGCCGGTGCCGGTGTCGACGACCGACACCGTGTCGGAGTGGAGGTTGGCGATGTAAACGAGGGCATCAGGCCGCGGGGAGAGCCCGACTGCCGTCGTCCCGACGGATGCGCCGGCCGTGTTTCCCGGTCCCATTAGCACCGCTGTCACACAGAGCACCACGGCTGCTCGCTGTGCCAGGTCCTGACTTCTCGTCATGGGACCACGCTAAGACTCCGGAGCGGAAAGCCACGTGAGGCTCACGCTCAGGCTGACCGAACGGCGCATCGTGGCCGCCGCCTACGCCGACTCCATCTACACCAGCCGCACCCTGGGCAACCCCACCCAGGGCATAACCTCGGACGCTCCCGCGGCGGGCTGCCGCTCCGGCGCCGGGGAACCCGGGCGGTCATCCCGCAGCCATCCGACCAGATCGCCGCCTACCAGGCGCGCACCCCACCTTGCGGGCATCCTCACCTGGACCTGACGCTGACCAAAGAGACAGAACCTACAGTAGGTGCAGATGCCGCAATCCACACCGAGCCAGAAGGCCCTCACCCAGTTCAAGCACCCAGCACGCGTGTCACCAACGTCCCGGGACAACACATCTAGCTTGATCTTTAACCTCTGAGGTCGAACGGTGCGTCGAACTCGATCACTCGGTTCGGTAACCAGCGCACGCGGAAGCGGCCTTCGTCTGGATCATGTGCTCCGACCAAGGAAACACTCACATCCAGCGCGAAGGCCGTGAGGATGAGTCTGCTGCATCGTGATGCCCGGCGAGAGCCGTTGGCGGAACTGTCACGCTTCCGGGGTGAGTTCTACTCCTGCCTGACCGCTCGTTCGGACGCGTTGTTCGAGCTGGCCGACGCGATCCTGTGCGGCAACGGTCCGGTGAGGTCACTGGCCGAGTTGTCGCTGGTGGGCGAACACCGCCGCGGCCATGGAGGGCTCTACGCCGGTGTGGCCCATGGCCGGGTCGACACCAGTCGGCTGCGGCTCGCGCTGGCGGCGGTTCCGCTGCCACGGGCAGCCGACGGCCAGCTGGTCCTGGCCATCGACATCACCTGCTGGCTGCGGCCTGACGCCCACACCTCGCCGGAGCGGATCCTGTGCCACACCTACGGTCGGGGCAAGGACCAGCACATCCCCGTTCCCGGCTGGCCGTACTCGATCATCTGCGCGCTGGAGCCCGGCCGCAGCTCATGGACCGCACCCCTGGACGCGCTCCGCCTGGCGCCCGGGGACGACACCGCCACCGTCACTGCCGGGCAGCTCCGCGAACTGGTTGAGCGGCTCATCACGGCGGGGCAGTGGCAGACCGGCGACCTGGACATCCTCGTCGTCGCGGATGCCGGATACGACGCACCCCGCCTGGCCCACCTGCTACGGGATCTGCCGGTCCAGGTCCTGGCACGGATGCGCTCGGACCGCGTCCTGCGCAGGGCCGCCCCGTCCCGGCAGCCACACACGATGGGGCGGCCGCCCCGGCACGGAGGAGAGTTCGTCTTCGGCCAGCCCGACACCTGGGGCACCCCGGACACCGAGACCGTCACCGACACACGCCTTTACGGCACCGCCACCGCCCGCTCCTGGGACCGGCTCCACCCCAAACTCACCCACCGCTCCTCCTGGGCCGCGGCGGACGGCACCCTCCCGATCATTGACGGGACTGTGGTCCGCCTGGACATCGACCGTCTGCCCAGCGGAGCAACCCCCAAGCCGGTCTGGTTGTGGTGGTCCGGCACCGACGCAAACCCCGCGGATGTCGACCGCCTCTGGCAGTCATATCTGCGGCGCTTCGACATCGAACACACCTTCCGCCTGTTCAAACAGAGCCTCGGCTGGACCTCCCCGAAGGTCCGCACTCCCGAGGCGGCGGATCGGTGGACCTGGCTGATCCTCGCCGCCTACACCCAACTCCGCCTCGCCCGCCCACTGGCAGCCGACCTCCGCCGGCCATGGGAGAAACCCGCATCGGCCGACCGCCTCACACCCGCCCGCGTCCGCCGCGACTTCCGGCACATCCGCACCAAGACCACCTGCCCGGCCAGAGCACCGAAACCCTCCCGTCCCGGCCCCGGCAGGCCACCCGGCCGCAAGAACAGCCAGCCCACACCCCGCCACGACGTGCACACAGTCCGCAAAACAGACGCCGCGAATCCGAAAACGAAGAAGTCCACGACTCCTCGCCCACGCCGCAAGGGTTAAAGATCAAGCTAGGGCCTGTTGTGAAAGTGGATCAAGGTCATGGACGATTACCGCCCATGCGTCGTGGCCATCTGAGGAACGGCCAGTGGGAGCGGTTGGAGCCGGTAGACAAGAAGCCGGACCTGACCTGGGAGCGGATCTTCGAGCAGTTGCAGGCCGAGGCCGATACGAAGGGCCCGGCCTGGAAAGCCGTGGGGCTCCTGATCTCGCCGGACACCCATTCCTTCCATGGCATCCCGATTACGCTTGCCATGGTCACGGCCGAGATCGAATGAGGGGGTACACCCATGCCGTACGAGACCGGCGCGAAGGTCAAGCTGACCAGGGATGTTCAGGTCACCGCGAACGACACGGCGGCCAGGATTGGCTTCCCCGGTCCGCTGTGCCTGGCCGAAGGCTTGGAGGGCATTGTCACGGGCTCGGCAAAGGAAGCGGGCGGCGTGGCCCAGGACGGGCTCGCGGAATTCGAACGGCGAATCCGCGGCGTCCAGTTCGATGGCTACACGGCCGGCGTGATCGACAACCTCCGTCAGCAGCTCATCCGGGCCGGAGGGTTCGACGCCGGAGTCGGCGCTCAGATCAGATACAGGGTGCGCTTCGAGAACGGGTTTGTTCTGGGCGGTCTTGAAGAGGGCTGGCTCACCCAAGCCTGAGTACCTGCCATCGCGCCCCCGCCGGCCGGCGGGGGCGTCGCGGTCTCTGAGCCGGTTCTCACCAGCCTCGCGCGAAATGGCGGACGGGAGCCGGGGGAGAAGCCTCACCGGCCACTGTGCCGGTGAGGCTTCTCCTCAGCCCGGGTAGGTGATCGAGCCCAGCGGCGGGCAGGGGATGAGTGTGGTGCCGGCGCCGGGGCGTTCGATGAAAGCCCGGGCTTCGGCGGCCCGCAGGCGCTGGGAATCCAGCTCGTCGGCGTGCCAGGCGTCGCGCCTGGCGCGGTCGTAGTCCCACGAGTCGTCGATGAGACTGAGGCTGGTATTGCCGGAGCTGCGCTGGAACTCCGCCTTCAAGGCGGCCTGTTGGAGCGCGGTCTGGGTCGCGGCGAGATCGATGCGGGTGATCAGGACGCCGGGGGTGTTCGGTTCGCGGGTCGGCATGGGGGCCTGCGGGAGCGGCGACACCCCGGTGTCGAGGCGGCCGATGTTGTCGACGGCCGCTGTCTGGGCGTCCTGCGACATGAGCTGCATTTCCTGGTGCAGCCAGAAGAACTCGTCGAGGTCGGCCTGGGTGATGCGCATCCGCTGATACAGGGCCCGGAAGCGGGGATCGTCGTGCAGCGGACGTATGGGGGCGACGTGGAGCGCCACGCAGTCGTTGAAACCGGCTGCCACCGCCGCGTCGAGGTGGAAGATGGCCCGGTCCGCCTCTCCGTGCAGGACGGCCAGGACGCCGAGGCTCGCGTGGCCCGCGGCGACGAGCCACGTGCCGTCGGGGCCGAGCGCCGTGGCGCGCGCGACGACGTCGTGGAAGCCCGCGGTGCCCACCGCGGCGGGACCGTTGGTCATGACCTCCACCAGCAGTTCGTGAACACGGGCGGCCAGTGAGTTGACGGTGTCGGCCATGGATCTCCTCGGACCTCGATCGTGAAGAGTGTAAAGGGTGTTGAGTCTCTGGTAACCCCCGTGTACATGACGGGCGGACGGGGTGAGCGGTTCCTGGTCGGGCCGGGCCGTGATCACAAGTGGCATCGGTTTCTGGGCCTGGCCCAGGGGGCTCGGCCGCACGGTCAGCGCGATCACCACCGGCTGGCACAGTGCTGCGCCAGGCGTTCGTCCAGGGCCCTTGTGAGCGGACAGGTTGTCCATGATCACGTAGATGGGTGCTCCGTCGGGCCGGGCGGCACGGATCGACTTCAGCGCGGTCAGCGTGTTCGCGGCGCCCTTCCTGCGGCGGTTGACACCCCACAAGCAGTCGTCGCCGACCGAGTAGCAGCCGTGGAAGTACCGGACCCGGTGGGTGCGGTGGTAGGTGGCCAGCAGCCGGTCGGGGCGCCCCTGTCCGGCCCAGCCCGAGCCCGCGGTGGGCCGGATGCCGAGGGGGCCGAACTCGTCGAAGGCGAATACCCGGTCCGGGAACCGGTCCAGGGCCTCCTCGATCCGGTCCAGTTTCGCCTCGCGCTCTGGGTCGGGTGACTCCTTCCACGTCTTGGTGCGCTGGAAGGTGACGCCGCGGCGGGCGAGCAGGCTGCGTAACGCCTCGCGGCCGATGCGGATGATCCGGCCGTGGACTTTGCGCAGGTAGGCGGCGAGTTTGCGCCGTGACCAGCGGGTGAAGGGCTGGCCGAGCTTGGCGGGGCGTCGTCAGTGCTGAGCAGGCGGGGACGGCCTCCCGCCCACTGAGGGTCCAGGCAGGCCAGGCCGATCTCGTTGAACCGGTGGATCACATCCCGGACGGTGTCCTCGTCGGCCTGCACCAAAGGGGCGATCACCGGCACCCGGTTCCCGCCGGCCGAGGCCAGCAGCATCATCGCACGCCGGTAACGCACCGAACTGGTGCTGCCCCGGCGCACGATCTGCTGCAGCTTCTGTCCTTCCTGATCGGTCAGTCTGCGCATACGGACAGGCTCGGCCACCGCACCTCCAGCGATCGGATCGAACGTCACCCACATCCAACCGCCACGACCACCAACCCGGGCGAACCTATGCGGTCAGAGCAGTAGCCGGCCAGCCCCCTCGCGCGTGTCCGGCGCCCGAGATGCGACGGCGCCGGACGCGGCGCACGATGAACAGGGCACGTGTCCTTCTCCGACCGTGCACAGCTGGGGGGATCACCCGTTCACGTGCGAAGAAGCGGGGAGACCCATGAAGAAAACCCTTATGGCCGCACTTGCCACTTCCGTGATGGCCGTCATGCCGGCCGTTCCGGCGGCGCCCGCTGCCGCTGCTTCGGCGTTCTGCAACCAGACGACCCCGAGCACCTCGCTCCTCGGCTACAACAAGGACACCGGAGCCGTGGGCACCGGCACCCTGTCGGCCGGGCGCTGGCGCTACGGCTCGAACATCGAGGTTCCTGACGGGTACACGCACGGCGTCGCGAGCCGCGACTCGATGCTGTTCTACAACGCCGACACCGGAGCGGGGGAGAGCGGCACCTTCAAGGGAGGGCAGTACACCCGCGTCCAGACCTACGACAACTTCTCGACGGGCTGGACCAACGCCGTGGCGTCGGGCGACTCGGCCCTCTTCTACAACGCCGACAACGGCCAAGGGGGCACGGGCACACTGAAGAACGGCCGGTATCAGCACGTCCGCTCGTACGACAACTTCAGCACGGGCTGGGAGTCCATCGCCGCCTCGTGTGACACGGCGGTCTTCACGAAGCCCGGCGAAGTCGGGTACGGGACCCTCAAGGGCGGCGTCTACACGCATGTGAACGGCAGGGGCACCGAGGACCTAGGTGCCCTGGTCGCGACCAAGGACACGGTCTTGGCCCTCGCGGACAACGGTTCGGGACTCCGGTACCGCATCGCCACGGCGACCGACGGCAGGCTCGGCGGGTTCCGCGACATCGGCACGTCGGGCATGTGGGAGGAGGAGGGCCGGACCTCGGACAGCCTGATCTTCTACAAGACGGACGGCACCGCGTGGACCTCCAAGCTCAGCAGAAACACCTACGCCAACGTCGGACCACTTGCCGGGGTCTCCTCGGGCTGGACGTTCTTCGCGGGCGGTGTGTGAGCCCGCGAGCAGAGCACCCGCAGGCGGCGTTCACCCGGTCTCCGAGGTGAACGCCGCCCTCAGTTCCTCCCACAGCGATCGCTGGAAGGCCGTCACCAGGGCCTGCACCGCCATCGGCTGCATGTGCGCCGACAGGGTCTTCATCGACCCCGACCGCGGTAACGCGGCAGATGCCGCTCCAGCGTCGTCTGAACGATCCCCTCGCCCCACACCGACCGCAACGATCCAGCGCGAGGCGACCCACAGGACCCATCGGACACGGCCTAGTACTGCAACGGTGCTGGTCGTGATGGTTGGGCAGTTTCTGGTGGTGTGTGGCCGCGTCGTTTGTAGTGACTGACGCGGGCCTGGAACTGTCGTCGCCGGCGCCAGTGTGACCAGTGCAGGACGTGGTCGATGGTCGGGCGGGGCCGGGTGAGCCGGCTGATCAGGCGTCGGAGTTCGGGCAGGGTGAGGGGTATGAGCTGGGAGGATCCGTTTCTGCTTTGCCCGTCTGGAGTTCGCGGGCTCGCAGGACGGTGAGGCAGGCGTGGGTGGCCATGGCCAGGGTCATGTGGCGGTGCCAGCCGTCGTAGCGGCGGACCTGGTAGTCGTCCAGGCCGCACTCCTGTTTCGCGGTCTGGAAGCATTCCTCGACCGCCCACCGGCTTCCCGCGACGTGGATCAGCTCATCCAGTGTGGTCTCGGCGGGGCAGTAGGCGATGTAGTAGGAGATCTCCTCGGGCCGGCGGACACTGCGGCGGGCGATCACCCAGTGCCGGCGGTCCTCGCGGTGCCAGGGCCTCACCTCGACTCTCGCCCAGTCGTAGACCCGCGGGCCATGGGCCCCCATCCCGCAGGAACGGCGTTTCCACTTCTGCCTCGGGAGACCGGGGAACAGGTCGTGGACGGGATGGTCGATCGCCCAGCGGGTGACGACGGTGTCGTGCCGGGTGGTGGCCATGACGTGGAAGACGTCGGCTTGCTCGAGCTCCGTGCGCCAGCCCTTGGAGAAGCCGTAAGCGGCATCCGCGGTCATCCACCGGAACGGAATCCGGCCTGTGATCGCCCGGCGGACCATGGCCTTGGCCATCACCACCTTCGTCTCGAAGGCGACCGTGTCCTCAATGCCGGCAGCCCGGCACCGTTCCCGGTCTTCCGTCCATGACGTGGGCAGATACAGACGGCGGTCGATCAACGTGCGGCCCCGGCCGCCGGCATAGGCGAGGAACACTCCGATCTGGGAGTTTTCTGTCCGCCCGGCGGTGCCGGAGTGCTGGCGTTGGACCCCGGCCGAGCGGACACCCTTCTTCAGGAACCCCGTGTCGTCCACGATCAGCACCGCTTCCGGGTCTCCGAGGTGCTCGACGACGTAGTCCCGCACGTCGGCCAGGACCTCATCGGCGTCCCAGTCGATCCGGTTCAGCAGCCGGTGGATCCGGTCCGGACCCCCATGCCCGGCCTCCTCGGCAAGCGTCCATCCGTTCTTCCGTTCCAGCGGAGCTATCAGTCCCCGCATATAGGCAAGAGCCGACTCCCGCGGCTCCGACCTGGAGAAACGGTGCACGAACCGCTCATGCAAAGCCTTCAGTTCACCAGCCCACAACCGGGCATCTGCAAGTTCCCCACCCATGACCTGAACAACGACCGAACTGCCCAACCGTCACGGCAAACACCGTTGCAGTACTAGACGTGCTTCCGCGCACTGATTGGTCTGGGCAGTGTGATGCTCGTGGAACTGTCGCCCGTACTTGCTTGTGGGCGGTGTTTGCCCTCTCGCCAGAGTTGTTCGACGGCACCCGCCCAGAGGGCGGGCAGGTCCCCGAGGTCCGCCAGCGCACGGTCGATGGTGAAGCTGACGACGACCTGTCCCCCGTAGGACAGGAACGACACCGCGAGGATGCGTCCCTCGTGCAGGAAGAGCGTGGGCACCGCTGTCTTGATTGGGTCCGCACCGAGCGCCAGCCGGCCGGGGATACGCAGCAGACCAGTACTGTCCAATCCGTTCCGGGGCCTTGACCCCGGGTTTTGGACACCGGAGACACTTGGATCTTGATGGTCCAGGAGAACGGAGTCCCCGTGGGGATGAAGCACTATCCCGCCGAGTTCAAGGCGGACGCGGTCGCGTTGTACCGGTCGAGGCCGGGAGCGACGATCAAGTCGGTCGCGGCTGATCTCGGGGTGAACACCGAGACACTGCGAAACTGGATCCGGGCCGCCGACGGGCGCCGGCCCGGCGCCCATTCCGCACCGCCGGCCGCTGCCCGGGATGGCGGTGACGACGTTCAGGCGGAGCTGGCCGCGGCACGCAAGAGGATCCGTGAGCTGGAGGAAGAGCGCGACATTCTCCGCAAGGCGGCCCGGTATTTCGCGACGGAGACGCGCTGGTGAACCGCTGCCAGTTCGTTGAAGATCACCAGCGCCGTCACGGCGTGAAGCGGCTCTGCGACATCCTCGGCCTCTCCCGCTCGAGCTTCTACTACTGGCGCCGCACCGCGGCCGCGAGGGCGGCCCGGCAGAACGTCGAGGCCGGGCTCGCGGCTCGGATACGCAAGGTTCACCAGGACTCCGACGGCACCTACGGAGCCCCCAGAATCACTGCCGAACTCCGTGACGAGGGCGGCCCGGCGGTCAACCACAAGCGCGTCGCGAGGATCATGCGGACCATCGGACTTGAGGGGGTCCGTCTGCGCCGCCGGCACCAGACCACCGTCGCGGACCAGGCCGCGGCGAAGGCGCCGGATCTGATCGGCCGTGACTTCACCGCGGTCGTAGTGAACACGAAGTACGTAGGAGACATCACGTATCTGCCGGTCAGTGGCGCGAAGCCGCTCTACCTCGCGACCGTCATCGACCTCGCCTCACGCCGGCTGGCCGGGTGGGTGATCGCCGATCACATGCGAGCCGAGCTCGTCACCGATGCCCTGGCGGCCGCCGAGCGAACCCGCGGGAGCCTGGCTGGAGCGATCATGCACACCGATCACGGCTCGCAATATACGAGTAGGGCCTTCGCTGAAGCCTGCAGGTCAGCAGGGGTCCTGCAGAGCATGGGCGCGATCGGGTCCAGCGCGGACAACGCCGCCGCGGAAAGCTTCAACGCCGCCTTCAAGAGGGAGACGCTCAAAGGCCGGAAGGCCTGGTCGAGCGAGCGTGAGGCCAGGCTCGACGCCTTCCGCTGGCTGACCCGTTACAACACCCGGCGCCGGCACTCCCGCCTCGGTCAGCGGTCTCCGATCGCCTACGAGAACACCCTCCGACCAGCAGCAACTACCCTGGCCCAAGCCGCATAGACGTGTTCAAAATCCGGGGTCAAGGCCCCCGCGCGTTGGCGGCTTGCCGGACGATGCGGTAGATGAGCCACTCTGGGAGGCTCAACTGCGCTCGCAGCACCCGCCTCATCCCTTCGGTCCTCACCCGGCTGGTAGTCCGTGTGATGGCGGCCACGCGCGCGGTTGCCGACTCCTCCCAGAACGACAGCGGAACACGGATGGCCGAAAAGCGGTTGCCTACCGAGAATCGTTCTTCCGGGTACCGAACGCTGATGGGCAACCCCACGTGGAGGTCACGTTCACGCTGATGGGGGGCCAGCCAGCTTTCGGGCATCCAACTGCGAAGAGCGGCTGCCAGGGCGGCCAGGCAGATGTCATTCGACGTGGCTCCCAGGGCCCGCCCCGCCTCGCGCAGCAACGAAGCCGGTACAGCGGCCGCAATCAGCTGTGCCTCACCCGTCAAGGTGCGCTTCGTCGACCAGGCGAGAGAGGGCCCGAAGGTCTGCATCCGGTCGGCCACGCTCCGGGTGACGGCTCGCACCGGAATCCGCTGCGCCCAGGGAAGGCCGACGGGAGGTACGGCGACGCGTGGCACATCGGCAGGTCCTGTACCGAAGAGGGCCGTGACCGCGTCCATGAGTGCCTGTCCGTCCTGGGCGCCGTGATGCGCACGGTAGAACAGCGCGTATTCGCGGGGGGAGTACCCGTGAATAAGCCACACTTCCCAACGCGGTGATCTGTCGGGGACGGTGGCGCGCAACAGCGAGTCCACGGCTTCCTCGAGCGTGCTGGTACAGCCCGCGAGGCAGACTTCGTGCACGTGGCGATGCGGGTCGAAGTCCGGGTCCGACTCCCACACCGTCCGCCGCTTCTGCTTGGTAACTGTGCACGCCAAAGTCGGCATCCGTTCGATCCGCTCGCCAACCTGCTCCCTCACCCGATTCAGGCTCGGGGCCGTGCCAGTCGCACGCAGGACTACTCCGATATAGGGCCGCACATTGTGCTGCTGCCGTTCGTAGGTGAAAAAGCAGCCGTCGAGCGCATTTGGTTGTTGGATCATTGTGATCCCCAAAGGATGGCGAAGGCGCGATGCGGCACCCCCGCGAAGGCGTGTGCGTTCCTGAGGACAGCGAAGAGCTACTGAAGATTTCAGGGTGGGGTCGGTGGGTTGATGGCCAGACCGGTGGCGGTGAGGCAGCCGTCGACAAGGTGGGGCCGGAGTTGGATTCTGCGTAGCTCGCGGCGGAGTGTGCGGTCGAGGTCGTCGGGTGTGTCGAAGGCGGTGTTGGCCATCGCTCTGCGCACGAGTGACCAGACGGCCTCGACCGGGTTCAGGTCTGGTGAGTATGCCGGGAGGCGGATGGTGGTGAGCCAGTCGTGCTCCGCCTCGTACCGCTTCAGCCCGGCGGCCAGGTGGGTGTTGAGATTGTCCCAAACCACCACGATGGGGCCGTCGAGTTGGATGTGCGCGCGGACCAGGAGGTCGCGGTAGTCCTTCCAGGAGAAGCTCTTGCGGGCGCCCTTGAGCAGGAGATGGTTGCGGGGTCGGTGGATGAGGCGGCTCTTCTCGCCGAGTTTGTAGCAGCACAGCGCGGCGACCGAGGTCCGGCGGCGGGAACGGCCGCGGACGCGGATGACGGGGGTCTGTCCGCGTCGGCCCCAGGTGCGGGCCCGGGGCGGAGTCATCGAGAAGCCGGCCTCGTCCTCGAAGACGAGCCATGCCCCGGACGCCGCCGCGAGGCTTTTACCCGTGGCCAGACCTCCTTCTTCCACAGTTCCACCGCGTGCTCGTCACGCTCGAGGGCTCTGCGGGCGGGTGCCTGCCAGGACCAGCCGTGCCGTTTCAGCAGCCGCCACACCGTCGGCACCGACAGGGTCAGCCGCAGCCGGCGGCGGATCAGCGTCTGGACCCGGGCCAGCGTCCAGCGTTCGTCGTCGAAGCCGTGCGCCGAGGGGCCTTTGCCGAGTTCCTCCTCGAGCACGGCGAACTGGGCGTCGGTGACGGTCGGGGCGTTCGCCGGACCCGCCGAGCGCAAGCCCTCCATGCCGCCCTCGCGCCAGGCACGACGCCAGCGTTCCACCGACCGCACACTCACCCGCAGATCCTTCGCGATCACCGCGGTCTTCTCACCCGCCGCGAACCGCATCCCGGCCTGAAGCCGGATCCCCTCACGAAACGCCCGACGCTCAGCCGTCAGGCCCCCACCCTCTGGATACCTCACCTCACCGGCATACCGCAGGGATCATGAACCGTCACTACCCGACGACAACGCGAAATCCTCAGTAACCGACCACACCGGGCAAAGGTCACGAGCCGCAGACACGCGACGGCTGATCTTCGCTTCATGAACTCGAGGACAGCCGACGCCACGCTCCCGGTGCACCTCGCCTCCGTGAGCCTCAGCACGGGGTGGCCGGGCCGACTCAGGGCAGAGTCGACCTTCCATGAGGGCAGGACGCGGGCCTGGTCCAGCCGATAGGGGGGCGCCGTCCCCCGCCGCGCATCTCTGATCACCGAGGCGATCACGAGGACGATCCGCCCTCTTTGACAGCGGCGGGCACTGTGCGGCTGTGTAGGCGGGCTAGAGGGGCAAGAGGAAGACCCCGAGCCGTAGGGGGCCTCGGGGCGTTCCTGCCGTGGCCGTCGCTGGCCGCCGGGTTCAACGATTGGCTGCTGCCCGTGTCACGCCCATTCCACGCCGAGGTCGAAAACGGGGCGCGCGGGTCGAGCCGGCGCTGTACGCCGGTGGTGAAGCAGCTGACCTGCGGGCACGTTGTATGACGCATCGTGAAATGGAAGATCCACATGCATTGGGTTGGGACACAGCAGCAGAGCCAGCTCCTGGAACGAAAGACGAGCGTCGACCACCTGGGGCTGGTGTGGTGTCCCGTCCGGTTCCGTGTCCTCACCACTTCTTGATCGTTTAAACGGATGTTCGCTGCCTGCGTGTCTGCTGGGCGCGCCGTCTGCCCGGTGTCGGAGGGCTTCGAACGAGCTGGGGACCTACTGCCGTCGCTGAGATGGGGACTTGTCATGCGTTCCGATGTGCCGATGGAGGCGTGGAAGAGAGTGCGCCGCCGACTGCTGAAGTCTCTGGTGAAGCCTTATGCGGCTGTGTTGCTGCGTCAGCCGCTGTGGGACGCGCGTGGGGTGGTGTCGCCTTGCGGCCGCTATGGTCCCGGCGGCGGATCGGCAATGCCGTTCGTGCTGCTGGGGGACTCGTCCGCGGTGACCGTGGGCGTGTTGGAGCGGCAGGACACCATCGGTGCGCAACTGGCCGGGATGCTGTCCTCGCGGCTCGAGTGCGCGGTGGAGCTGGACGTGCTGGCCCGGGCGGGAGCCACGACAGCGGCGCTGGGCCGGCAGGTTCGGGCCGTGTCCGGCCGGACCGCTCCGGGCGTGGCGTTCATTCTCATCGGCGGGAACGACGTGATGCTGCCGGCTCCTGTGAGCCGGTCCGCGGTTCGCCTGGGCCGCTACGTACGCGAGCTCCGCAGTGCGGGGTGGGAGGTGGTGGTGGGTTCGTGCGCGGACATCGGTGCGGCTCCTGCCCTGCGCCGCGGCGTAGCGGCGGTTGCCTCCGTTCGCTCGCGCCGGCTGGCCCGGCTCCAGTCGGCTGCCGTGCTGGCCGCGGGCGGGCGGGTCGTCGCGCTGGAGACCGACGCGTTCCGGCGGCGTCCGGCACACCTCTACTGCCCCGACGGTTTCCATCCGTCACCCGAGGGCTACCGCGTCTATCTCCGGCTGGCCGGCTCCGCAGTAGCCGGGGCGGGCGAGGCCTGGCTGCGCCGGTCGCTCGTCGCGCGGCGCGCCGGCATGCCGGCCGCGGGCGCCCAGAAGGGCGCGCCACGCGAGGCGGCCGTGCCGGCCACGGCCCCCGCCCCGGCTCAGATCCGCCTGCCGCGCACCCTTCGCGGCGCGCCCCGGCCGTCGGGGGCCGAGCGGGAGCCGGTATGACCGCAAGGCGGCATACCGCCTGGCCGGCCTGCGCGGTGACAGGGCTGGCGGTCTTTCTGTGCGGGCTGGATCACCTGGTGCTGCTCACCGCGCTCACCGCGATCCGCTCCGACCTCGGCCGGGACGCCGACGCAGCGGCGGCCGGCTGGTTCGTCAACGCCTACCTCGTGCCGGTCGCCGTCCTGCCGCCGCTGGTGACCAGGCTCGCCGCGAGGGTCGGGCAGCTGCGAATGTTCACAGCGGCTCTGGTCCTCTTCACCGCCGGTTCCACAGCGGCCGCCTGCTCAGCCACGGCAGGATCCCTGACGTTGGCGCGCGTGGTGCAGGGAACGGGGGCCGCTGCGATCATGCCGCTGAGCCTCACCCTGGTAGCCGCCGCCGTGCCCGTCCACCGGCGGCCGGTACTGCTGGGGGTCTGGGGAGCCCTCGGCGGGCTGGCGGTGGCGGTCGGCCCCTTGGTGGGCGGCGCCGTCGTCCAGTGGGGCGGCTGGCAGTACGTCTTCTGGATCAACGTGCCTCTCGGCTGCCTCCTGGCAGCGGCGGCGCGGGTTTTCTTGCGGGAGCCGCCCAGCACCCATGCCGCAGCCCCCGCATCGACGAGGTCCCGGCCGGCCGCCGCAAGGCAGAGCACAGTGCTGAGGCTTTGGCCGCGTTCTGGCGTCTCCCGCGGTCTCCTGGCGGTGCACGCCTGCGGGTTCCTGATACACGCCGGCGTGTTCGGGACGGTGTTCTGGCTGGCTCAGTTCCCCCAGGCCGTCCAGGGCCACAGCCCGTGGGAAGCGGGCCTGCGGATCCTTCCCTGGACGGCCATGCCGCTGGTGGTGGCTCCCCTGGCAGGGCTGATGATGGGCAGTACCGGCGCGCGCCCCGTCCTCGTGGCCGGCTTTCTGCTGACCGCGGCGAGCTCGGGGTGGTTCGCGCTGGTTCTCACCCCGCACTCGGACTATGTGATGCAGCTGCCCGGTCTGCTGGCCGGCGGGATGGGAATGGCTCTCTTCTTCACCGCGGCGCCTGAAGCCCTCTTGGCCAACACGTCGGACTGGTGCGCGGCCGCCGCGTCGGGGGTCAACAGCTCCGTCCGGGAGATCGGCGCACTGGCCGGGGTCGGCGCGTCCACGGTCCTGTTCACGTACAGCGGTTCCACGGCGGGCCCGGCCATGTTCACGCACGGTCTGGCCGCGGTCTTGTGGGCCGGTGCGGCAACCGCCGGGCTCGGAATCCTTGCGGCGGCCGCGACCGGGCCGGCCCGCAACCGCTTCCCTGCCGGAAAGCCGGCCGGCGCCGCTGCCCCAGAGGCGGCCGCGCCCGCGCGGCCAGCGGTGCTCTGACGGACCCGCCATTGGCTTTGTGCACGTCGAAGAGCATGGTCGGCTGGCGCACCGGCACCGGCCGCCCAGGCGTTGAGCGGTCCTCTGGACCGTGGACCCGTGACCCGCACGCCGTCGGACGAGACCTCTGGGCGACACGGCAGCTTCGGGGCATTCCTCCCTGTATTGGGCATGGCCGCGTGCTAGGGATAGTAAGTAAAGATGTCCGAAATAGGAGGTATTCGAATATGCATGCAATTCTTCTCCGCGTGACGACGGCGCTGGGCGCCGCGGCGGTGCTGGCTGTCGTCGGCGCCGGCGCGGCCAGCGCCGACGACACGGGGCCGGGCCATTCCGTGGGCAGCTCAGGCTTCGGGAACTCGGGCGTCGGCAACGCGGGCGCACTCAACGAAGGCGTCGGCAACGCGGGCGCGCTCAACGACGGCGTCGGCAACGCGGGCGTCGCCAACTGGGGTCTGGGCAACGCGGGCCTTGCCAACACGGGCATCGGCAGCCACGGCATCGGAAACTCCGGCCTCGGTAGCTCCGGCATCGGCAACTGAGGCGAGCTCACGGCCCCGCACCACCAAGTCGCACGACGCGCCCGGCTGACGTCGGGCCGATCCACCCCCGGGCCGCCCGTTCCATGAGCGGCAGGCCCGGGGGTCTGGCGCGGAGCAGCTGGCCCGCCAGAACAGCGGACCGCGCGAACAGAATCGGCTTCACCTGATTGCACGAGCGCCTGGACGCCACCGCCCCCGGCGGCCAACTGGCTGCCACCCGCGAGCCTGGCTGCATTGAGGGCCGCCGGGGGCGCGGCTTCAACGCCGTCTCACGGCCCCTGTTGCTCGCTGTCTTCGGTCTCGGGCTCTGGCTCACTTTCCGTGGAGCATGCACTCTGAGTCATGATCGTCGGGCGAGCGGGCCCGGGGAAGATGCCCGGAATTGATCCGTACGGGGTGTGGTGTGGCTGACAGTTCGGCCCGTGGAAGAAGTGGTGCTCCGGCTGGAGGAGTTGCTGTTCCCGAGCGCCTGCGGTCGACGCTGGCCGCGGTGGGCCTCGCGCTCGCTGGCCGGGCCGGTGCTCGCATGGCGAGAGCCTTCGGCGTGTCTGTCAGCCGGAGTACGGTGCTCAGGCTGGTCGAAGCGTTGCCCGACCCCGAAGTTCCAGCCCCGCGGGTGGTTGGCGTCGATGAGTACGCGACCCGCAAAGGCCGCCACTACGGGACCGTCCTGGTCGACGTCGAAAGCCGGCGTCCAGTGGACCTGCTGCCCGACCGGGAGGCGCCCAGCCTGGCCGCTTGGCTCGCGAAACGGCCCGGGGTGGAGGTGGTCTGCCGCGATCGGGCACCGTTCTTTGCCGAAGGTGCCACGGCCGGGGCACCGCAGGCGGTGCAGGTCGCGGACAGGTGGCATCTCTGGCACAACCTGAGCGAGGCTGCAGAGCGGTGCGTCGCAGACCACCGCGGATGCCTGCAGGTCCTGGCGCCAGATCCAGCCCAGCCTGCCCCCGATCCGAAGAGGTTCGAGGACCCCTCCGGCTCGCCCTGGCCGAGAGGACACCGCTTCGCCGACCGCACCCGCGTCAACCACGCGACCGTCCACAAACTGCTGGCCGCCGGGCTCAGCCGGAGGGCGATCGGCCGCCAACTCCGGACGACCTCCCGCACCGTCAAGCTCTTGGCCGACGAGCCACCCCGGAGGAATTGTTCCAGGGGCAGTGGCAGGGCCGGCCATCCAAACTCGACGCCTTCAAGCCCTACCTGGATGACCGCTGGAACCAAGGCTGCACGAACGCCTGGAGGGTGGGGGAGGAGATCGTGCCGCTCGGCTATCAGGGCAGCTACCAGCGGGTTCGCGCCTATTTCCGGGAGAAGCGGCTCTCGCCAGGCCCCGTCACCGCTCGGCCGCCATCACCCCGGGTCGTCGCCGGATGGATCCTCCGCCGGCCGGAGACCCTCACCGAGACGGAGCACCTTCGACTCAAGGCCGTTCTGGTCCACTGCCCTGAACTGGACGCCCTCACCGGCCACGTCCGCTCCTTCGGCCAGATGCTCACCGAGCGCCAGGGCGAACGGCTGCCGCAGTGGCTCGATGCCGTCCGACAAGATGACCTCCCCGGCCTCCACACCCTCGCCGCAGGCATCGACCGCGACCGCGATGCAGTCATCGCCGGCCTCACCCTGCCCTGGAGCTCAGGCGTCGTCGAAGGCCACGGCAACCGGATCAAGATGCTCAAACGCCAGATGTTCGGCCGCGCAGGCTTCGCTCTCCTGCGGAAGAGGGTTCTTCTGGCCAGCTGACCGCAGCCACCCGTAGGGTGACGGGGACGAGAGAAGATGCACCATGGATCCCCGCATACCCCGCTTGCGTCGCAAGCTGGCCGCGATCCCTTTCCAGCCGCTGCGCAGCCACTCCTTCGGGGAAGAGCAACACCAGTTCTGCCTCGGCCCGAAGCTGGCGGAAGCACGTGTTGTTTCGTTTGAGGCCGAGCGCGACATCGTTCTTCCTGAAGCCTATCGGCAGTTCATCACGAACATCGGGGGCTCAGGCGCGGCCCCTTTTTACGGTCTCGTGCCGCTGGAGCACTGTTCCTTGCTGGTTATGAATCCGCGCGAAGCAGCAGGGACACCCCGCGGCTTCACCCGCGCGGGCTCCGGGGCACACGAAGGCGACCTTTTCCTCCACATCATCGAGATGGGCTGCACTGACGTATGCGTCCTCGCGGTGACTGGTCCACTCACCGGCCGCGTCCTCATTGGTAACAGCGACGGGTACTGGGGCCCCAACGTCTCCTCCGCCACCGACTTCCTCGACTGGTACGAACGCTGGCTCAGCCACATGAGCGCCGGACGCGACAACCGGGCCTTGGAACTCACCTCGCCTCGACTTCGTGCCCATCCAAACCGCCATCGCATGGCTCCGAAGATCTGACTCTCCGCAACCGCTCCACGGAATGGATGCTGTTGGTGATCTTAGGTGGGCAGGTTGCGGCAGAGCTGCTGGAAGCGGCTCCTCGGCCGCGCTTTGCTGGGCGGTGCGATGCCCGGTGAGAGGTAGCCGCTGAGTCGGATGATGTTCGTTCCGGCTGCCGTCAGCACGTGTTGGACGTGGGTTCTGGCCATGCCGCGGTAGCGGCAGTTCCGCAGGCCGTGGGCATGAACGGTTTCGGACACGGTGGCCTCGCAGCCTGCGCGGATCGCGTATCTCCGGCGCCACTCGGTTGTCGTCTGGTCGGCCCTGTTCTGCGTCTGGATCTCCTGGAGAGGTTGTGGCATCAGGAAGACGTGTCGGCCCTTGCCTTCGACGTTGCCGGTGCATTTGAGCCGGTCGGCACATTCGCGGCAGGCCTTGCGTGGGAAGAGCACGGAGAGCCGGGGGTGGCCGTCGCCGAGTGTGGGCTTCCATGGCGGACTCGTCACGCCGTTGGGGCAGGTCAGGGTGCGGGCTTGCCAGTCGATGTGAAAGTCCTGCTTGGCGAATCCGGGCCGTTTGCCGGCCTGCGGGTCGTCACGGACTGGTCCGAAGAGTGTGATGTCCCACTGCTGGGCGGCGTGGTGGATGCTGTCCGGCGAGATGTAGCCGCTGTCAACGACGTGTTCGGTGGGCTGGAACCCCTGCGTGGTCAGTCCCAGGTGGATCCGGTCGAGGGCGTCGATGTCCTGCTCGGGCGCCGGCCGAGTGGTGACCTGGACGATCACGTTCGGGCCGGTCTCGTCGCAGGTCTCGGTCTGGTGGTCGCGGTAGCCGATCCAGTCCTGCTGTCCGGCGGCGGTGACTTTCTGGCTGTATCGGGCCTCGGGATCGTGCGGGGTGACGATCTCGAGGCCCGACCATGGCACTCGCGCCGAAGCGGGATCGGGTCTGCCGTCCGCTGATGCCTTGCCCGTGTTGCGACGTTCGGTTGTCCTGCGGCTTGCCCGGTCCCGGCTGGATTTCGGTCCCCGCCAGCACAGTCGTCCGTCCTCGTCGAGCCAGTACTGCTGGACCCAGACCTGCCGCAGAACCTCAACAGCGGGCAATGCACGCAGTCTGGGTGGGGCATCGGCATCATGGACGGCTCGCAGGATGTGCATGCCGTCCCCGCCGACCCGCAGGACGTAGGCGATCAGGGCATCTCCTCCGCGGGGAAGCCGGTCATAGCGGACTGGGCGGCCGTAGCGGTCACCCCAGTCCGCAGTGACGAGCCCAGCCAGCCATTCCTCGCCGTGTGCAACGAGCTCGTCCAGAGCCGCCCGCAGTGTCTCGGCGACCAGTTCACCCCGATTGAGCCGGCGTACTGCCGCCAGCACGTGGGTCGAGTCGGTGCGGACCCGGCCACGGCGTTTGACCAGGCCCGCAGCCGCAAGACGTTCGACCATCACAGCCAGCAGCCGGTCTGCGCGGTCCTCTTCGGCCAGCCGGTCACGGAACTCGCTCAGCACCGAGAAGTCGAAGCCCGCATCGTCCAGCTCCAGGCCCAGGCAGTACTTCCAGTCCAGGCGGCACCGGACGGCCTCTGCCGCCTGCCGGTCGGTCAGATTCTCCGTGTATTGCAGCACCGATACCAGCGCGAGCCGAGCCGGCGACAGACCCCGGCGCCCGTCCGCCGGATACCAAGCAGCGAAGTCCTCGTCGACGAACAACTCGTCCAGGCGGTCACGTATCCACATCGCTGCCGTGCCCCGCGGATTGCTCGCCCGGGCCATCTTCACCGTCAGCGGCGGAATCACCCGACCGGAACCACACCCCATTGCCATCCCGGCCCCCTCCGACCGGCAGAACTACCCCGCTCGACAACAGCAGCACACCAACCGCCAGCACGAAAGCACGTCGAAGGGGGTTCACCCCACCGAGCGAAGATCACCAACAGCATCCGGAATGTGAGCCAGAACCCGGTCTCGTGAACATCGACATCCCGCCTCGGCGGGTGCCTCCCGAAGCCATGAAGAACGGGCTTCGCTACAGTGAATAAAGCCACGCCATCGGCTAACTCCGGCGAAGCAGCAGCCGTTGACCAGGTCTCCGTCCACGGCCGCACGGCCGCTATGGGGCGCCTGCCGGGTGCGGCGCCAGCCATGTGTTCCGCGGAGTGTCCTCACGCAGCCGGCCGACGAGTGAGCTGTGAACCGCATCGGCGACAACCGCGGCGCGCCCGTCCATAGGCGGCACTCCGGAGAACGCGCAGCGCGCTGGGCCCTGCTGCCCGAGCCGTGCTCTGACCGGCGCCAGGCGGGCGGGGCCTCAGCCTAAGGAGGAAGCCCCGCCCCGCCCGTGCGCCGCGTTCAGCCCGTCACCATCGGGGTGTCCGCCAGGACCTTCTCGACCACATCAGCCGCGGCCGCAGCGCCCCCAGCCTCGACGATCTCCTTCCGAAGTCCCGCCACGGCGTCAGCGATCCGCTGATCGTCCGCGACCGCCTGCACCGCCTCGCGCAGGGCCTGCGCCGTGACCTGCTCCCGTGGCAGGTAGCGGCCCACACCCAGCTGCTCGACCTGTCCGGCGTTGACCCGCTGTTCCGCCATCTGCGGCACCACGACCACAGGCACCCCCAGCGAGAGTGCCTCCATGAGGCTGCCCATCCCGCCGTGCGTGACGAACACCGAAGTGGAGGCCAGGACGTCGAGCTGGGGCACGCTTGCATGCACCTCGAATCCGTCTCCCACGGAGCCGAGTCCGGCGGCCGCCACCTCGGCACCCACGCTCATCACGACGTGCCATCCCAGGCCTTCGAACGCCTGAAGGCAGGACCGGTAGAACTCCGGGCGCCGGTTGAACTGCGAGCCCAGCGACACGTACAGCACCGGCTTGCCGCCCTCCGGCCGCTGCCAGCGGCCCTGGAAGGACCGGTCGGAGATGGCCGGGCCCACCCAGTGCGCCTCTCCCGCCCGCACCGTTTCCGGCAGCCGCTGGAACGAGCGGGGGAAGAACGCGATCGTCCGCGGCGGCGCCAGAGTCAGCGCGTGGACCCCGCCCGGCACACCGAACTCCTCCAGCGCTCCGGCGAGCTCGGGAAACCCGGGGATCTGCGCGATGTCCTCGAGCCCGAAGAACTCCTGCACCAGACCGTCGTACGGGATGTGCGTCGGAGCCAGCTGTACGGCCGGTACTCCCCAGCGGGCCGCAAGCAGCGGCCCCGCCCACGCGTACACATCGGACAGCACCACGTCCGGGACGTCCTGCCCGAACGCCTCCTCCAGCTGCGGCAGCGCGGCCACGTTCACCACGACCGCCCCGGTCACACCTTCGGCCATGTCCTCAGGCGCCTCACCCACCGCAGGCGCGTCATACAGCACGGGAACCGCGCCCACGGCCTGCACATCCTCCGCGAACTCGGCGGTCACCGCGTAGCTCACCCGGTGACCACGGTCCACCAGCTCCTGTACGACCGCCAGGGTGGGGATCACATGGCCGTGCATCGGCACGTTGAACACGGCCACATGACGCCCACGTCCCTCACCATCGGCCAGAACATCCTGCATGACCATCACCCCAGACTTCACCGCGCGGCACCTGAGCCGCCCAAGAACGAACTTGCCGCCTGGCCAACGCCGGGCCCGCGCCCACGGACACCGCCCCGCGCGCGTTTTCACCTCCGCGTGGAGCCGGCGGCAGCCACGGCTGCCGGGTCTGTCATCCGGTGCGGGCAGGAACGCTGAGGCGCGTGCCGGCCGCGGAGAAGCTCATGGATGACCCGAGGGGGCTGACGCTGGTGTAACGGTGGTCGCCGCCATCGACGACGAGCGCCAACCGGTGCCCCGGCGCCACGTCCCACGCCGCGGCGGGCATCAGCACGTCCACTTCGACCGGCGCACCCGGCGCCACACCCGTGAACGTGTACGGGGCGTGACTGACCAGCCGGGCCACACCCAGCGCGTCCACGTCATACAGGTAGGACACGAAGGTGCCCCGGTCGGCGGTGGAGGTCACACGGGTGCGCACCCGGGGCGATCCGCGCAGCGACCACCGGGAACTCAGCGGAGCGCTGCGCCAGACGGCCGCCAGCGGCGGAGCGAGCGGGGGAAGCACAGTGGTGGGCGGCAGCCCGAGCCTGTCGATCAGTCCCGCGACGGGGAACAGGCCGGAATCGGCGGGCGAGTCCAGGCCGGCGACCAGACGCTGGGAACCGTCACCCGAATGTGCCCGCACAGGCACCGCCAGGGGCGAGCGCTCCAGCGCGGACCAGCTCGGATAGGTCTCCACCCGCTCGGCGTTACGCGGTCGCAGCATGAGCGGCGCAAGACGGTCAACGCCGTTGGGACGGCCGAGGAGGAAGCGGTCGAGCCACCGTGTCGCATGGTGGCGGACCGCGCTCTGCGGCTGCAGCACGGTGGCTTCACGGGAACTGGAGTCACCGTGTCCGCCCGGGCTCATCCACAACTGCTTGGGGCCGCTGAGTTGGTCCAGCAGCCTTCCGGTCTGCCCGGCCGGCACCAGGGGGTCGCTCCACTCCCCGGCCATGAACACCGGCGTCCGGCGTGCGTTGAGCGCGCTGACGACGGCGCGAGGCGAACGTTCGAGCGCCCACGCCCGCACTCCGACCGTGTCGCTACCGGTCCTCAGGCTCTCGAAGGCCTGACGCGTCGCAGGACTCATCCGGCCGTTGAGCGCTCCGAGCGCCGCCTGGAACGTGGCGATCGTTCCGGCATGGGTGTTGTTGTGCACGAACGACTCGAACAGGTCGGTCCACGGGCACATGGCCGCCACCGCCGTGACGCGGGCATCGTGCGCTGCCGCGTTCAGGCTCACCGCCGCACCGTAGGAGGAGGAGTACAGCCCGACCCTTCGCTCGTCGGCCGGAGTGTGGGCCAGCGCCCACGTGATGACGTCGGAGACGTCCGCCACGTCCAGGGGCCCTGCCATGTCGATCGCCCCGCCCGAGCGGCGCAGCCCCCGGGGGTCGTAGGAGACGACCACGTAGCCGGCTGCCGCCAGCTGCTTCTTGTCGTCGAGCAGAGTGTCCTGCGGCATGGCCCACCACGCGCCGGGCATCACGATGAGCGGATGCGGGCCGGGTGCCGCAGGAACGTGCACCTCGGCGGCAATCCGTGTGCCATCCCTCATGGTGAGCGTGGTGGCGGAGACCGAGACAGGTTCACCGTCCCGCGCGGCGCTGCCCGCCGTGGGGCCGCCTCCATGATCCGCCGCGTGACCGACCGAGCCGTGGGCCGCCAGAAAAGAAACCAACATGGCCACCGAAGCGGTGCACCGCCAACGCACGCCGCTCACCGTACGACCACAGCGCCAGCGCAGACCGGCCCGAGCCTGTTCTTGATCATGATGATCCAACGAACCTGACACCGGACCGTTACGCCTGTGCGTATGGGGGTGAAGTGCAGAGAAGGACCAAGATCAGAAGACGCGACACCACGGAGATGATCGTCGGCGCGATCACCGGCACCCTGACCCGCCCGCAGCTCCTCGTCCTCGGCCGCCATGACCAGACGGGCCGCCACGGGCCCGTGGCCGCGGCTGGGTGACGCCAGGTCAGCGATCGCGCTCGTTCCGGTTCCCAGGGGCCGGCGGCCGGGGGAGCGTGGTACCGCGGGACCCTCGGGCGCGGCGCGGCGCCGGGGCCGGGGGTCGGCTCGGCGGCGAGGCGGGCCCGGCGGGAGCCCCGAACGCGCACCGGCCGCAGGGGACAGGACTCGAGCTGCAAAGAGGTGACGGCGGCCATGGCCGCGTCTGCCCGTGGCCCGTTGCCGGAAGTGGATCACGTCGTTGAGCTGGACGAGTGACGCTATACACGGCATGGCGGGGGCATCCGCCGCCTGGCCCGCTGCTTCGGGCAGCGGGAGAAGGGCGGGACCACGCGCCTGGGCTTCGCCGTGCTGTGGGGCTCGGTGCGGATGCTCGGGGTGTTCCTGACCAGGACTGCCTGTCCGGGCGGGTGGCGGGGGGCGACGCCGAGGCATTGGCGGGGCCAGGGGGAGGGCGCGTACAAGATGACTGTGCAGCGGCTGGCCGCGTCGGGGTTCGCGCCGTTTGGGGTGATGGGCGGTGTCCTGGTGTTGCGGCGGCCAGGCGTGACGGATCCGGCCCCTTGAGGGTTGATACGCGAAAGCCCCACTGCCCGTCGGGGCGACCCCACAGAGAGACAGCCTATGTCCCCTCACCGCGACCAGGACAGCGCCGATGTGATCGTGGTCGGTGCAGGTCCTGCCGGCTGTACCACCGCCTTCCACCTGGCCCAGGCCGGCCACGATGTTCTGCTGTTGGAGAAGGCTGTCTTCCCCAGGGATAAAATCTGTGGCGACGGCCTGACTCCGCGTGCCGTCAAAGAACTTCTCGCCCTGGGTGTCGACGTTGACGGCGATGGCTGGGTGCGCACCCGAGGGCTGCGTGTCCACGGCCCCGGCTACATGTTCGAGCAGCCCTGGCTCAGCGTGGCACCCTTTCCCGATTTCGGGCTCGTGCGAACCCGCCACGACTTCGACCATCTCCTGGCCCGTACCGCCACAGCGGCCGGAGCACGCCTGCTGCAGGGCACCAAGGTCACCTCCCCTCTCATGGAGGCGCGCACGGGCCGCGTCGCTGGTGTCGTCGCGCAACGTGGCGGCGTCACTCACACCTACCGGGCGCCCCTAGTCGTGGCGGCCGACGGCGCCTCCAGCCGCCTCGCCGTCGCCCTCGGCCTCCAGCAGCGCAAAGACCGCCCCATGGGCGTAGCAGTGCGCCGCTACTACCAAGCCCCCCACCGCAACGAGGACCATCTCGAATTGTGGGTGGGCCTTCAGGCCCGCGACCAGCGCGGCCGCACCTACCAGCCGTACGGCTATGGATGGGTCTTCCCCGTCGGCGATGGGTCCTTCAACGTCGGGGCCGGCACCTTCCACATCAACCGCACATCCAAAAGCGATCACCGGATGCTCTTCGACGACCTGATCGCACGTCTGCCGGCCGCCTGGCACTTCGATGACGCCCATGCCACAAGCCCCGTCCGCGGGGCCCCACTGCCCGCCGGCCTCAACCGGCACCCCCAGTACATCCCCGGCATGCTCCTGATCGGAGACGCCGCCGGCGTGATCAACCCGCTCAGCGGCGAGGGCATCGACTACGCCATGGAATCCGGCCGCCTCACCGCCGAAACCATTACCAGCGCCCGCTCCCGGCACACCGCCGCCCTACGCGAGGAGGTCCTGCTCAGCTATCCCGATGCCCTGCGTCAGGCCTACGGCAGATACTTCACGGTGGGACGCCTCATGATCCAGGCCCTCAGCCACCCCCGCATCATGAAGCTCTTCACCACGCACATCATGAGCCGATCCGCCCTCCAACCTGCGCTGGTCAAGCTCTTGGGCAACCTCCCGGACCCGCACAGCAAAGATGCCCTCGACCGCGTCATCACCGCGCTCACGAGAGCAGCGCCTTCCGCCGCGCCTCGCGCCTCGCCCGGCTCCAGGTAGAACGGGACGACGGCCCCGGCGTTCTGCTGCCCGACCCCGGGATCGGATGCGGCTGCGGTCGAGAAGTCGATCTCGCCGCTGGCGGGGACTGTAAATCGTTCGGTCGGTGTAACTCCCGATCATGGAAGATGCACCGATGACCATTGAGAATGTGACCGAGGCCGAGACCGTCGAGTCGTCTGAGTCGGAGCCGTCGAAGGCGGTAGATGATCAGCTGATCGACGACTTGGTGTCCCGGGCCCAGGCCGAGGGCTTGCAGCTGACCGGCGAGGGCGGGCTGCTGCAGCAGCTGACGAAGCGGTTGCTGGAGTCCGCCCTGGAGGGCGAGATCACCGACCACCTCGGCTATGACAAGCACGACCCGGCCGGGAAGAACGGCGGCAACTCCCGCAACGGAACACGAGGCAAGCGGGTCCCGCGGCCGCAACCGTATGACCGGGTGGGGCCCCTATGGGTTTGGTCAAGGTGATGGGGCGGGTTGGGGTTCGTAGAAGGTGCCGTCGCGGAGCATCGCGAAGAGCACGTCGGCTCGTCGTCTCGCGAGGCAGAGCAGTGCTTGGGTGTGGTGCTTGCCTTGAGCGATCTTCTTGTCGTAGTAGGCCCGGGAGACCGGGTCGGTCAGAGCGGCGAACGCGGAGAGGAAGAAGGCCCGTTTTGAGCTGCTTGTTTCCTCTCCGGGAGGGTTGTTCGCCGCGGATCGAGGAGCCCGAGCTGCGGGTCGCTGGGGCAAGGCCCGCATAGGCGGCGAGGTGGGCGGCGGACGGGAAGCTGGATCCGTCGCCGACGTCGATGAGGATGCGGGCTCCGGTCCTGACGCCGATCCCCGGCATGGACGTCAGGACCTTCGAAAGAGGGTGTGCCTCCAGCAGTTCCTCGATCCTCGCGGCGAGGACCTCGCAGAGACCCGCAGCTCAGCTGCAAGGCGTTGCAGCGACCGGGTGCTGGGAAGGAGCCTGTTGACCTGTCCAGCCTATCCACCACCCGGACGAGCAGGACCGGCTGTGCGACGTCGCGGCCGGCTGGGGCGGGGGCACCGTCGCCTACACCCCGCCCCGTAGCGCCTTCTCGCATGGAGGGCCAGACGGCGCAGCCGGCTCGCCGTGGTGGTGGCGGCGTCCTAGCGTGGAGCAGCCCAGGACCGTGGCCCCGGCCGGGGCCTCCTGCCCGGCCGGCGGGTACGGATCCCGCGTCGCGGCAGGGCTCTGTGGTCGTTGCAGGCCGCAGAGCAGCACACACATCACCGGTGCTCGTGCCGCTGGTGGGACGGAGAAGGATGGCGCAGTCGTCGTGGAGTGAGTACAGGCCGGGGCAGCGGTTTCCGGGGGTGATCGGGCGGACGACCGATGAGTCGAGTCCGGCGTGGCCACAGCCGGTGCGGGCGGTGGCGGGTGCGCCGAACGTGTTGTTCATCGTGTTCGACGACACCGGGTTCGGGCAGTTCGGCTGTTACGGCAGTCCGATCGAGACGCCGAATCTGGACGCGCTGGCCGCGGGCGGGCTGCTGTACAGCAACATGCACACCACCGCGCTGTGCTCGCCGTCGCGCTCCTGCATCATCACGGGCCGCAACCACCACGCCAACGGCATGGCGGCGATCACGGAGCTGGCCACCGGCTACCCGGGCTACAACGGGCAGATCCCGTTCGAGAACGGGTTCCTGTCGGAGATGCTGCTGCAGCGCGGCTACAACACGTACATGGTCGGCAAGTGGCACCTGATGCCCTCGGAGCAGGAGTCGGCGGCCGGGCCGTACGACCGCTGGCCACTGGGGCGGGGCTTCGAACGGTTCTACGGGTTCCTCGGCGGCGACACGAGCCAGTGGTATCCGGACCTGGTGTACGACAACCACCAGGTCGAGCCGCCGGCCACGCCGCAGGAGGGCTACCACCTGACGGAGGACCTGGTGGAGCGGGCGATGTCGTTCATCGCCGACGCCAAGCAGGTCGCCCCGGACAAGCCGTTCTTCCTGAATCTGTGCCCCGGTGCGACGCATGCCCCGCACCATGTGCCCAAGGAGTGGGCGAACCGCTACCGGGGACGGTTCGACGACGGCTGGGACGCCTACCGCGAGCAGACCTTCGCCCGACAGAAGCAGCTCGGCGTGGTGCCCGCCGACGCCCGCCTGTCCCCGCGCGATCCGGACGTGCCCACGTGGGAGTCGCTGTCCCCGGAGGCCAGGAGACTTGCCGCGCGGATGATGGAGGTCTACGCCGGGTTCCTCTCCCACACCGACCACCACCTCGGGCGGCTGGTGGACTTCCTGAAGGAGACCGGCGAGTTCGACAACACGCTGATCATGGTGGTGTCCGACAACGGGGCGAGCGCCGAGGGCGGGGTGACCGGCACCACCAACGAAGTGCAGTTCTTCAACAACGCGCCCGAGACGCTGGAGGAGAGCCTGACGCAAATCGACGAGCTCGGTGGCCCCACCACGTTCAACCACTACCCGTGGGGATGGACGTGGGCGGGCAACACGCCGTTCCGGCGGTGGAAGCGGGAGACCTACCGCGGTGGCGTCAGCGATCCGTTCCTCGTCCACTGGCCCGACGGCATCCGGGCCCGCGGTGAGATCCGCGACCAGTTCGCGCACATCATCGACATGGTGCCCACCGTGCTGGACGTGCTCGGCATCGAGGCGCCCGCGACCATCCGGGGTGTCACCCAGGCGCCCTTGCACGGGGTCAGCTTCGCGCACACCTTCGACGACGCCGGCGCGGTGAGCCGCCACCGCACCCAGTACTACGAGATGCTCGGGCATCGGGCGATCGACCACGACGGATGGCGGGCGGTCTGTCCCTGGCCCGGCCCCTCCTTCGCCGAGGCCGAGCGGCCGTTCGGCACTCCGATCACGATGGCGGACCTCGACGACCTCGACGCCCACCACTGGGAGCTCTACCACGTCGACGAGGACATCGCCGAGACCAAAAACCTCGCCCAGGAGCACCGCGGCAAACTCATCGAGATGATCGCTCTGTGGTATGTGGAGGCCGGCAAGTACAACGTGATGCCGATCGACGGCAGCGTCCTGCAGCGCATCATGACCGAGCGCCCGCAGATCACCGAGAACCGCACCAGCTACACCTTCCGCTCCGGCACCCAGGCCGTGCCCGCCGCAGTCGCCCCCCGGGTTCTCAACCGCCCGCACAGCGTCACCGCCGACGTCGAGATCCCGTCCGGCGGCGCGCAGGGCGTCCTGCTCTGCCAGGGCACCAACGCCGGCGGCTGGTCCCTCTACGTCAAGGACGGCCACCTCCACTACGCCCACAACTACGTCCAACGGGCCCTGCACCACGTCGCCTCCGGCGAAACCGTCCCCGAGGGGCGGCACGCGCTGCGCTTCGAGTTCGAGCCCACCGGCGCCCCCGACATCGCCCACGGCAAGGGCGCACCCGGCCGCGCCCAGCTCTACATCGACGGCCGTCTCGTCGGCGAGACCGAGATGCCGGTCACCACCCCGATCACGTTCAATCCGGGCGGCATGGCCTGCGGTGCCAACCCCGGATCGGCCGTCACCCCCGACTACCGGGCACCGTTCCGCTTCACCGGCACCCTCCACAGCGTCACGGTCGACCTGTCCGGCGACCTCATCGTCGACGCGGAGAGCGAGATGCGCATGCACATGGCCCGCCAGTGACCCACGGGTGGCCTACGGAGTGGTCCAATCCCGCAGTGGGCAACACCTGTGCGAGGAGAGGCGATCCACTGGGTGCAGCAGGCCCAAGGTAGGCACTCCACTACCGGCCCACAGGGAATACCGCACGGTTCGAATGACGCTCCCCGCCAGCTGGCGCCAGTTCGTGGACCGCACAAAAGCGCGAAGCATACGCCAACGACCAGGGCCAGCTGTCCTCCCTGGTCGCGGTCACCGCCCGCTCGAACAGGTCCAAGGCGGACCAGGACCCGGCCGAGTGGCTGCCGCCGGCGCCGGATGCCTTGTGTCGGTACGGGGCGGAGTGGACGGCGACCAAGCTCCGCTGGGGGCTTGCGGCGGACGGGGCGGAGCGGGAGCGGCTGCTGGACATCGCCGCCGGCTGCGGTGACACGGAGGTGGAGTTCACCTCTGCCCCGTAAGGCTGGCTGCGGGCCGAGGGCCGCCACCCTTGCTGGGGTGGCGGCCCTTCGTCTTGCTTGTCTGCACGCCGGGCTGGCCGCAAAGTAGACACCTGCGGTCGGCTCCTGTCGCGTGCGGCACTCACGCGCCAACGTGGTGCTGCCTGGTCGCCGCCGGGCCACTGCCCGTGGGCCTGGTCCTCGATGGTGAGCTCGTCCTACTGGTGTGCCCACCACGTGGCGGCGGTTCCTGCGGCGGTTGCTGCTAGCGACACGAGCCACACGGGCACGCGCTGAACAGTCAAGTGCAGGCTCCCGCAGCGTAGTTCCAGCGCTGGTTTTGGCGGGGTGTCCGCGTTGCGGTTCATGTCGGAGTCTTCACGTCGGGCTTGGCTCGGCTTGGGCTGCATGTCCTCTGGCTCCTGTCGCGCGCCGTTGCGTGGCGTAGGTACAGGAAGGAATGAAACCGCGCCGCCGCGAGGTGTGCTTGATCGCCACTGACGCCATGGGCGGCTGAAATGCCCGGGGCGAACTCTCTTCCCAGGCCATGTGGTGAGCCTAGGGCCCCGGGACCCGTACGCGTCATGGGCGCCATATGCACAAATCCGCAAAAATCGTGGCTCGACATATGGTATTTAGTGCATTCCGTGCGCTGCGCCCCTTGCTGGCCTGGGATCGGGCGCGGGCAGTGTGCAGGTAGTAGCGCGGGAGGTGTCCCGCTTAGTACCGACCTGCCCCGGTGTGCACTCGGCAGGGGGTGGTCGAACGCGGCGACGTGCCGGATGTGTCCGGCGAGTGCGGGGTCTCGATGCCCCTTCGGACTATCGCGCCGGTGACGTCATCGCGGACGACGACCTGGGGGTGGATCACGACGTGGATGCCGCGGCCCTGGCGGGACGGCTCGTTCGTCACGGAGCCCAAGAGGAACGGCATGTCGTCGGTGACGACCGCGGCGACGGAGTGGCTGGAGGTCCGGCCGTTCTGCTCCACCGTGGGGGTGCGCAGGCGCACGGCGGCCGTGTCCCGCAGACCCCACCCCTGGCTCGGTACCGGGGCTGGGTCAGGGGGACGTAGACACGCATGGCAAGGCGCTTGCGGCACCAGGTACGGCCCTGAAGGAGTTCCTCGCCGACGCTCACGTCCGCCGCGCGGCCAGGCGGCCAGAGCGGCTGGAGTACCGACGGCTCGTCGCCCTGGCCATCTGCAGGCGGATGTGACTGAGCCGTACAGAGGGACTGTAAAGAGAACGGCCCTGTCTGACATTCGGTGGTGACGGAGTGTGTCGCTATCCGAGAAGGATGCGGTGACGGAGGAGGTTGAAGCCTGCGCGTCCGTGCATCTGGCGTGAGATCCGCTTGGTCTTGGTGTTGACGCCTTCGGCGGGGCCGTTGCTGTACGGAAGTGTGACCGCGGCGATCACGGCGTCGTGGTCTCGCTCGAGGCCGCGGGTGAAGGCGTGCAGGTGTGGCAGGTCCGCTGCGCGGACCTGGGTGATCCAGTGATCGAGCGCGTCGACGTTCTCGGGCCGAGGCTTCAGGAGCTGGGCGAAAGTCCGGACGGCGGTGGCCAGGTCGGTCATCTCGGGGCAGGCGGCGGTCAGCTGATCGAGGAGATCGCGATGTCCGGTCTTGAGGTTCTCGGGCCTGGTCAGGAGCATCCGGGCCAGCCTGCGCGGGGAGATGTGGCTGCGGTCGGCGTCCGCGCGGCCTTGGTTGATGTACTTGTGCAGGAGGTTGAGGCAGCCCGTGAACCCGAGGGCCTTGATCTCCTCGAAGAGGTGCTGGACGGGAACAGCAGGGTCATCAGCTCGGCGTCTGCGCAGGTGCTCGCGATAGGGATCGACGAGACTGGCCCGGTACTTGGGGACGCGGAGCATGCGCTCGGGTCGGTCGGCGCGGGCATAACGTTTGACAGTGTTCAGGGACAGTTGCAGTCGACGGGCGCATTCCAGCAGGCTCACACGCTGCTGGAGGAGGCCGTGGACCTGGTGCCAACGCTCGAGCGTAGTCTCGGCTCGTGGTCCTTCGTAAATTGGAGTGTCCAGCACGGCGGCCCAGCAGGCGCTGTGTGCCTTGACCTCACTCAGGGCGGTTTCGCAGAGGTTGTGCCACAAGTGCCACCGGTCGGCGACCTGCACTGCGTCGGGCAGGGCACGGCGGATGGCCTCCGCGTAGGTCGCTGAACCGTCACGGCACACGACCTCGACGCCCGGATTCTCGCGCAGCCACGTTTCCAGCGTGTCGGCCGTGCGGTCGGGCAGCACGTCAATCCGCTCATGCGTTTCCGCGTCGATCACCACGGTGGCGTATCGGTGCCGCCGGCGCAGAGCGAAATCGTCGACACCGATCACGCGGGGCACCCGCCCGGTGGGCAGCGCAATGCGCAGCAGGGTGCGCAGGGCCGTGTGACGCGACAGGCCCATCGCGAGTACCGCCAGCAGACGCGATCCCGCACGGCCCGCTAACTCCTTGACCACAGCCTTGATCTGCCTGGTCAGGCGGGTTGTGCGCCGCTGGTATCGCTCCAGCACCCCAGGCAGCTGCTCGCGAAAAGTGTGGCGGCAACCGCGGGTAGGACACACCAGACGCCGAACCCGGACACGGACCACGACCCGCCGGCCGTCGATCGGCAGGTCGGCGACCGTCCGCCAGTGATAGCCGTGCACCCGCACCGACAACACCCCGCACACCGGGCAGACCGCGGTCGATCCCGGAGTCCGTGCCCTCACGACCACGCGCTCACCCTCGTCGACCACATCCTCGATGACCAGCGGGGATATCCCCGAAAACACCGTCGCCACCAGCTCGTTGAGATTCTCCACGCTCACATCAACGACCTACACCACTCTGCGTCACCACCGAATGTGAGACAGGGCCAAGAGAACGGTGTAACTCCGATCATGGAAGAGTGCACCTGTGACCAGCGAGAACATAGCCAAGCCGTCTGAGGCGGGGGCTGCGCCTGCAGCTGTGGATGACCAGTTCCTGAACGAGCTCGTGGCCCGGGCTCAGGCCGAGGGGCTGCAGCTGACGGGTGAGGGCGGGCTGCTCCAGCAGCTGACGAAGCGGCTGCTGGAGTCCGCCCTCGAAGGCGAGATGAGCGATCACCTCGGCTATGACCGGCACGATCCGGCTGGGAAGAACGGCGAGAACTCCCGGAACGGAAAACGCTCCAAGACCGTCGTCACCGACGTCGGGCCGGTCGAAATCGAGGTCCCGCGGGACCGGGAGGGCTCGTTCGAGCCGCAGATCGTCAAGAAGCGTCAGCGCCGGCTGACCGGCGTTTGCGGCGCTGTGCTCTCCATCGCGAAGACGCAGGCCCGCCCAGGACTTCTGGGGATGTCAGGTGCGCAATCAGGCTGTGATGGACTGATGATCCTTAATTGAAAGTTGGAGGGGCAAGAATGACAGCCGATGAGACGCCTCTGGAAGTGTCGGTTCTTGCAGGCACCGCATCAGAGGGGGCTGAGACGAGGGCCCGGGACGCGCGCCGCATTGAGGGGTGGTCGATCGTCTGGATGCTCCTCGCCATGCTGATCTGGGGATGCTTCATCTTCCTCTTGGTCGCCGACTACGGCCCCGAGGTGTCCTCATACAAGGGGACCCACGCCGTGTGCCAGAGCCCGCTAAGCGACCCGTGGCCTCAGGACAGAGTCTGCCGCAGCGACGAGTTGCGGCAGTGGCCCGCGCTGGTGGGCATCCTCGCCCTGGCGTCCGTAGCGACCGTCACCGCAGCGGCAACCATGGTGTACGCCAAGGTCCTCGCCCGCCTGGCCCACAGCGACGGGTCCGGCGTGCGGCCACAAAGCTGAGGTTCCGTCTGCGTGGACCCCAGAAGGCCGCCTCTGGTCACCACGCCACCGTGAAGGCATCAGTACAGCCGTCCTGAACCCCGTGCAGATCACCGCGGCGAGAAACCTGCGCGGAGCGCACTTGTCATGGGCCGCTCCCAGCTGTCCGATCCCGCAAGGATCTGGCTGGTGAGATGCACGCGCCGTGGCATCGATGGCCCGACGCGGTTCGTTGCTCCCGCCCCTCCCGCCCCTGCCGCCCCGGCTCAGCTCCGGGAGAAGCCCCTCCCGGCCCTGCTGTTCTGTGCCATGGGCTGCTACGTGCTGCTCTGGTGCGGGGACGGCCCTGCCGTGGAACGACAGCCACAGTGGCGGCGGAACGGCGCTGCGCCCCCGGTGGGGAGCTGCCCCGACCTGGATCCCGTTCGTGCTGTTGAACGCCGTCCTGATGGCGGTGGCGGCGTGGATCTGACCCATCGGATACCAGTGGGTTTGGCGCGGCATCAAGTACAACGTGCTCCTGGCACCGGCTGCTGGGCCGTGTGCCGGTGGGTGTCGAGACGGGAACGCTGATCGCAACCACAGTCGTCGCATTCACCCGAGTGGAGTAATCGGCCGATGGCCTGACGGGTGGATCTACGCCGAATGGGCGACGATGATCTCATCGTCCGGCGTACGGAGACCTCCCCGCCGACTTCATCCACGTGCGGTCGATCCGGGCGTTCGGAATACGGCACCCCGGCATTTTCGCCCGCATGGGAAACCCTTACCCGCATTCGGGGTGTTCCATGAAACAAAAGCATTTCGCAACCGCGGCTGCGCTCGTGTGCGGCCTTGCCATAATGGGCCCGGTATCGGCAGCCTCCCCCCACGCACGCGCCGCTTCGGCCCCTGCCTCCGAGGAAAAATCTCCCACCTGTCCCTCGTCCAATGCCCCGCCCGGAACGGGCTCACGGATATCCGCCGCCGACGCTGCCGAGATCGCCCGTATTCACAACGACGCGCGCCGGGCAGCCGTTCAGAAGTACAGCCCCGGCTCCTCCGTGGTTTCTGTCGCATGGAACCCCAAGCTTGCCTGTGACGCGCAGGCCTGGGCAGATGACCCTGCATCCAGCCAGGGCGGCGGACTGCACCACAGCAGCCGTGACACCAACGGCAACGAGGGTGAGAACCTTTTCAATGCTTTCCCTGGCCCGGCGCGGCCGCTGATGGCACTGGACCCCTCCGTGAGTTTCAGCTGGACGGCGGAGAAGCCAAAATTCGACGCCGACAACAATGCCCCGATCAACAGCAATGCATCCGCGGGCACCAATTACCGTGCGTGGGGTCATTACTCCCAGATGATATGGATGTCTCCCGCGTCAGCGACCACGGCAGTCGGTTGCGGCGTGAAAGAGGGCGTGCCCGTGGCGGGCAGTACGGGCTGGATTCTGGTGTGCCGGTACGCCGCGGCAGGCAATATCAACGGGCAGCGGGCCGTCGCCCCGGCTGCGGCACCAGCCGCGGGCTGTGACCCGGCCGCTGTCAACCGGGCGCCGACCGCTGGCGCGGAAGCCCAGGCGAGGGCTGCCGTGATCTGCCTGATCAACGCGCAGCGCACACAGCGCGGGCTGCCTGCCCTCACCGTCAACCAGCCGCTGACCAACGCGGCCCAGCAGCATGCCGCCGCATCCGTGCAGCTGAAGTGGTGGGGGCCGGGCAAGGACCCCCACCGTAACCCCCAGACCGGCTCGACACCGCAGAGCCGCATCCAGGCGGCCGCATACTGCCCGAACCCCCGGTCGTGGGAGTTCAGTGAGATCACGTACACGGGCTGGGGCGGATCGGGAACCCCGCAGGCCGCCGTCAACTGGTGGATGAACAGCCCCGGCCATCGCGCCATCATCCTCAAGTCGTCCCTGCGTGACATCGGCGCGGCGGCCCTGCCCGGAGCGGCGGACCCGGCCGGCGCATCGTCGTCCAACACCGGCACCTACGTCGTGGACTTCGGACGCTGCCAGCAGTGACTCCCCGCGGGAGCTTGGCCGCCGCGCCGGACGTCGCCTTGGTGACCCGGGCGCCCGTGCCCGTCGCCCCGGCCAGCTCCCTGCTTCCGCGGCCGTCCGGCGCACTGCGGCCGCAGCTCGGGCGGCTGGCCCCGTACGGCGACACGCGCGGCCGGCGACGACCAGGTCGCCGGCCCGCAGGCCGGACACCGCGAAGCCGGTCTCCTCGCCTGGCCGCCAGATCGCGGGGGCCACCCGCTGGTGCCGGGCTGACCGGCTCGACCTCTCGGACGTCGGCGCCATCACCGGCACCCTGCTACTCAGCCCAGCAGCCACTGCCCGCCTCGTGACCTCGCGCGCCTCAAGGGGCATTGCCCGTCCTCATTCAGCTCCACCACGAGTCCAAACAAGCCGGCGCGCTCACAGGCAAGCACCCGGGCGAGGGCTTCCGTGGCCTGCGAGGTCACCCACTGCGCCTCTACCTCGTCAGCGGGGGAGAGCCCCAGCACCGCGTAGTCCGGCGACTGAGTTGCGGGGGTGGCATCGAGCTGGCTCATCGGATGGGCACTCCTTGGGATCGCACGGTGCGCGCCACTCACGCGGCGTCTTCACCTAGTACTGCAACGGTGCTTGTCGTGATGGTTGGGCAGTTTCTGGTGGTGTGTGGCCGCGTCGTTTGTAGTGACTGACGCGGGCCTGGAACTGTCGTCGCCGGCGCCAGTGTGACCAGTGCAGGACGTGGTCGATGGTCGGGCGGGGCCGGGTGAGCCGGCTGATCAGGCGTCGGATTTCGGGCAGGGTGAGGGGTATGAGCTGGGAGGATCCGTTTCTGCTTTGCCCGTCTGGAGTTCGCGGGCTCGCAGGACGGTGAGGCAGGCGTGGGTGGCCATGGCCAGGGTCATGTGGCGGTGCCAGCCGTCGTAGCGGCGGACCTGGTAGTCGTCCAGGCCGCACTCCTGTTTCGCGGTCTGGAAGCATTCCTCGACCGCCCACCGGGCGCCCGCGATGCGGATCAGCTCATCCAGTGTGGTCTCGGCGGGGCAGTAGGCGATGTAGTAGGAGATCTCCTCGGGCCGGCGGACACTGCGGCGGGCGATCACCCAGTGCCGGCGGTCCTCGCGGTGCCAGGGCCTCACCTCGACTCTCGCCCAGTCGTAGACCCGCGGGCCATGGGCCCCCATCCCGCAGGAACGGCGTTTCCACTTCTGCCTCGGGAGACCGGGGAACAGGTCGTGGACGGGGTGGTCGATCGCCCAGCGGGTGACGACGGTGTCGTGCCGGGTGGTGGCCATGACGTGGAAGACGTCGGCTTGCTCGAGCTCCGTGCGCCAGCCCTTGGAGAAGCCGTAAGCGGCATCCGCGGTCATCCACCGGAACGGAATCCGGCCTGTGATCGCCCGGCGGACCATGGCCTTGGCCATCACCACCTTCGTCTCGAAGGCGACCGTGTCCTCAATGCCGGCAGCCCGGCACCGTTCCCGGTCTTCCGTCCATGACGTGGGCAGATACAGACGGCGGTCGATCAACGTGCGGGCCCGGCCGCCGGCATAGGCGAGGAACACTCCGATCTGGGAGTTTTCTGTCCGCCCGGCGGTGCCGGAGTGCTGGCGTTGGACCCCGGCCGAGCGGACACCCTTCTTCAGGAACCCCGTGTCGTCCACGATCAGCACCGCTTCCGGGTCTCCGAGGTGCTCGACGACGTAGTCCCGCACGTCGGCCAGGACCTCATCGGCGTCCCAGTCGATCCGGTTCAGCAGCCGGTGGATCCGGTCCGGACCCCCATGCCCGGCCTCCTCGGCAAGCGTCCATCCGTTCTTCCGTTCCAGCGGAGCTATCAGTCCCCGCATATAGGCAAGAGCCGACTCCCGCGGCTCCGACCTGGAGAAACGGTGCACGAACCGCTCATGCAAAGCCTTCAGTTCACCAGCCCACAACCGGGCATCTGCAAGTTCCCCACCCATGACCTGAACAACGACCGAACTGCCCAACCGTCACGGCAAACACCGTTGCAGTACTAGCCCTCCGGGCGGGGGTTTCGGCGTTGATGGCCAGGTCAGGTAGCTAAGTTGTATGCCTGCATCACCTGATAGTTGCTCCGGCTTGTGAACGGCAGCCAAAACCACGGCGACAGACAGCGCCGGGCGCGAATCCGGTCCGGGCCACGGACATGCCGGGTCAGAGTCAGGGGGAGACGCCAGCTTGTCCGCGCTGGTTGAGCGCTCGGGTGAGTTCGCGGTTGGCCTCCCGGGCCGCCTTCAGGTCCGCCTGGGCGTCCTCAAGGGCCTCGGTCAGCTCCACGTTGCGTTGCTCAAGCCGGGTGACAGTGCGTTGGAGCTCGTCGACATCGAGGGCGGCGTCGAGGCCGGACTCCCGCCAAGCCTGCTCGCCCAGCTCGGCGGAGAGGCGCCTCTCCAACTGTTGGACGCGCCCGGCGAGCCGGGTATTTCGGGCCTGTGCGTGGGCGAGGTCGGCTTGGAGGGATGCGCGGCTCACTGTGTGCGCGCCGGACGCGGGGTCGCGTTCGCCGGGCTCGGCCTCGGCCGCGTGGATCAGGGCGAGCAGGTCTTGGTGGCGGTAGAGGAACGTACGGTCCACCCCGGCCTGGCGGGCGATCCCGGAGACGCTGATGCGGCTCCCGCGCTGGGCAGCGGCCGCCACTGCCTTCATCACCCGCTGCCGGCGTCGCTCGGAATCGGCCTTGCGGCCGTCGCTCATCGCGGCACTCACGCTGACCTCCTGGGCCGCACGTCGGGCCGCGGCTGTCGGATGCGGGGCATTCCCAGCATCACGCTGCGCCCGCGGCGGACGATCGACACCGCTTGTCCGATCTGGGCCTGTTCCTCCTCGGTGAGATCGTCCAGGTCCGCCCTGACGCGGTTGATCAGGCGCCGGACCCGGCGGACTTCCTCGTCGGACGGCATGGCCTCGCTGCGGGCCCAGTCGTCCGCCTCGAAGGCCGACATCAGCTTCTCGCGGCTGCGCAGGAGGTCGGCGAGGTACGCCTCGAGGTCCGGGAGGTAGGAGACGTCGGTGCTGAAGTGCTCGCAGCCCAGGCAGCGGAACCGCAATGGGCAGCTCTGCCCGCCGGCAGCGACGTTGGAGGGCTCCCTACAGACGCCGTATGCGGTGGCGACCTCGCCGATCTCCCGTCGGACGTGCTCAGAGTCCAGGAGCCCCTGGGCCTTGCGCCACACCCGGTTGCCGTGCCGGTCGAACTGCAGGACTGTGACCCGGTCGATCGCCTCGCGGCGGCGATCCTGGCCGATGCGGTAGTACGCCTGGGAGGTCATCAGTTGCCGGTGGTCCATGAGTTCCTTGAGGACTTCCGGCGCCACGCCCTGGTCGGCGTGCCGCTGAGCGAAGCTGTGTCGGTAGGCGTAGGGGAAGACCTTCCTCTTGTCGAATGGCAGCATCTTAATGACCGGCTGGCCGTCCTCTTCGACCTCGACGGGGACGAGAAATTCGGGCAGGATTGTGACCCAGGCCCGGTGCTGGTCCCAGATCCCGGAGATCGGCTTGGTCCCAGCCGGATTCGACACCGAAGACGGCAGGAGTTTCAGCTGGGCCGCCGCCGTGTTCGGGAAGCGCTGGCGCACGCGTTCCTGCTGGGCGGTGATCACAGCGGCGGTGGCCTTGGCGATGGGAGCCTTCGGCTCAGCCGGTACGACTTGTGGTTGTCATAGACCAGGACGGGGCTGCCGTCCGGGTCGCGCTCCAGGCAGTCCAGGGGCAGCTGGCAGATCTCGTCCGGCCGGCGCCCGGTATCGATCAGCAGCTCGGTACAGACCCGCACCTCCGTCCCGCTCATCTCCTCCAGCAGCACCAGGTTGTCGCAGAGCTGGAGTATCACCTCGTCGGGCAGGTCCTTGCCAGCCTCGCTGTCCTCGGGCTCGTCCGGGATGTCCTCGGCGCCCATCGCGAAGTCCGCCCGGAGCCCTTCGAGGACCTGGCCCCCCGCCGTGAGGCCGAGGGTCCGCCACCGGTTCAACACCTGGCGGACGGTGCGGGCGATCCGCAGCCACTGGTGGGCGGTCAACAGCCCGTTCTGCGCCTGGAACGCGAGGCGGGTGCAGAACGCGGTGATGTCGCTCCGGTCGAGCAACGCCACCACCTGGCCGCTGTCCTCCCGTTGCAGGTGGAGACTCTTCGACAGCGCCGCGAGCGCGTTGATCCGGCCTTGCAGCCCGTGTCCGGCGTTCTTTCCCCGGCGCCGAGGCAGGTCATCGGCCGCCCAAAGCTTCGCCGCTTCCCGCAGAGCCGGCTGACGGATCCCGGTGAAGTCCGCCGAGCCGGAGAAGCCGAACACGGTCAGGTCCCAAACATCGAGCCGCATCTCCTCCTCGGGCGTCGCGCCGAGGCGGCGCAGCGTCTTGCGCATCGTGCCGATCAGGGTCACGGCATGGCCGCGCAGTCCCGCAGCCGCCGGATCGCCGAGCCCGTCCAGGCTCTCGCACCGCAGCGCGCGCAGCCGCTCGCAGATCGAGCGGAGCCAGTACCCGTACGTCTTCATCCCGGCGGCGGTCCGCATCTGCACGCAGTAAAGGAGCTCAGCGACCAGGCGCCGCGGCAGGCCCCGCATGCTGACTTCGCCGCCCATAGAGATCGGTGCCGTGGTCTTCCGCCACGCTTCTTCGTCTCCGCCGTAGGTGCCCGTGGTCTTCGCCTTGTTCAGCCGCTGCCGGTGGGCGTCGCAGTACGGCGTGCTCAAGCTGACACGCTGTCGCAGACAGGCCACCACCTCGCAGACACTGTGGCCGGGCAGCGCCTGGGGCACCGGGTGCGTCAGGAACTCCTCCAAGCTGACCTGCAGGCGCGGCGTCCGCTGGTAGTGGTGGTTCTGGCACAGGCCGGCTCCGGGGCTCCGCCACGGCCGCTGACAGCCCGGCAGGCGGCACAGCTCCTGCCGGACGTGCTGGGCGTTGTACCTCGAAGCCGCCCCCAGGAACTCCTCCAAGCCCAGGCCGGACTGGTTGAGCCGGATCCGGCACCCCGAGCAGAGAGGACCGCTCCGCTCGTACCCCTTGTCGCAGCCCTGCACCTGGCACTCCGGCATCCCGAGCACCGGGTGCTCCCGCGGGTAGAAGAGGACCCCCACCTCCCAGTCCCAGCTGATGCCCCTGAGGAACTCCGCGTCCAGAGCCTCCACCAGCTGGCGGGTGCGCGCCGCCTCCGTCGACGGCAGGACAGGAAGAGCGATCGCCGCCATCAGAGCTCACCCCGCGCGTGGAGCTCCCGGGGCGAGGGGACCCGCTCGATGGCCTCGCGCAGACGCGCCTGGTCCGGGATGAGGTACGGACGCGCCGACTCCGTCGAGGACCTGGCGGGTGAGCCGTTCCATGAGATCGAGGTCGGCGCCCCTGCCCGGGCCGGCGAGCTGGGTACGGGTGGGGCGGCGCGGGCCGTTGGCCTGCGGGTCGGGCCCCTCGGCTTCGGCGAATGTCCGGTACAGCGAGGACAGACGGATTGCGCCCTGCGTTCTTCCCCGTCTTGATCGTCAGCTTCTTCGCGATCTCCGGAACGGGGACGCCCTTGTGCTTCAGCGCGACGGCGAAGGTGAGCATGTCGTCGTCGATGACCTTCGGCCGTCCGGCGTGGTTGCCCTGGGCCGCCGCGGCATACTGGCCCTCCAGGGTCCTGTCCTGGATGTCGTTGCGTTCGATCTGCCCGGCGACGGCGAGGACGGCGAAGAACATGGCGCCCATGCCGCCCGGGTCGTAGATCCCGGTGAGCGGGCCGGCGAGGAGTTCGAGCTGGATGCCGCTGGCCTGGAGCTCGGCGGACAGCGTCATCAGCTCGGCCGCGTTCCTGGCCAGACGCTTGAGCTCGTCGACGGTGAAGATGACCGGCGTATCGGGCGCGACCTCCTTCAACTGGTGGGCCAGCGCGAGCGCCTTCTCCAGATCGGGCCGCACCTTGACGCGGGTGCTGATCTGCTCCTTGAAGACCTTGTGCCACTGGGCGCGGTAGAGGGCTTCGAGCTGGCTCGCCAACTCCTGGCGGGCGGTCGACGTGCGGGCGTACCCGATCCGGATCGGCCGCTCGGTGCGGGGCGCGGGCACGATCGCGAGCGCCGGGCCCTGCTTCCACGCGCGGCCGGGCATCCGGTCGGAGGGGACGGGGATCTCCAGGTGCTCGCGGAGCGCGGGGACGAGGACGAAGGGGGAGGTGTGGTACTTCGAGGCGGTCTTCCCGCCCGGGTGCGGCAGGCGCTGCCGGCGGGCGCGTCACAGTTCGGGCAGTCGTGTCGTTCTGCCGCCGATGCGGCCTGATCGGCGTGAGATCCATGGCGCCAGTCCCTCAGAAGTTTCTCGCACAACATGCGGGTTTCGGAGGGCTTTTGCGAAACGGCGACCTGCGGAAACGTGGTGGCGTCCGGGGCTCTCGAAGAATTCTCACCGATGGTCATTTATGAGAATCACGCTGCGTGCGGCTGCGGCCCGGATTCAAGGCCGGTGAAGATCATGGATGGAGGCAGGCGGGTCGCTGGTCATCAGTTCGACCGCTGCGACACGGCCCGTTATGTTGGGCCGCACGGAAGATTTCAGTGGCCGACGCTGTGACCTGGGCGCTGAAATCTTCCATGCGTTGGCTTGTTGTCGAATGGGCGCACCGGTTCTTCAGCGCGCGGTGGCTGTGGCGTTCGGCTGACCGTTGGCTGCAGGGGCAGTGGGTCAGCGTTTGATGCGGTTGCGGATGGCCAGAGCTGCCAGGCCGAGTAGGACGGGCTCGGTTAGGCGGGAGGCCATCTCGATGTAGGTGCCGGTGGTGGTCAGGTCCTGGCCGGAGGAGCGGAAGACCACCGAGTTGAGGGTGATGTTCAGGGCCTTCTCGAGGCGCTTGCCGGTCAATCTGGTCCCAGTGGGATTTTGGGGATCGGCTTTGTCGATCTCGAAGGTGACCTTGCCTCCGCCGCGTGGCACGATGCCGGTTGCTTCCTGCTTCGGATCGTCTTGCGGGAGGCCGAAGCCCATGAGCAGCACGATGGTGACGAGCATGGCGGCAGCAAGCCAGCCCAGGGCGCGGGAGGCGCGCAGACCGTAGCCGGACAGCAGCCAGTAGCCGTGCAGCAGTCTGCGTTCAGCGTGGCTGGTGCCGGCGCGGTCGTGGCGGCGCATCTCCATCTCGCCGTAGTAGAAGTCCCCCGCCCCCGGCTCGTTCTTGCCGTCCTCGAACGCCTTGCGCAGCGCCCGGTACACCGGTGCCAGTTGCGCCGGCCCGACGTGTCCGGCTCCGGATATCGCCGAGTTCCATCCCTGAGCCGCTGCCGGCCGCCTGGCACGCCAGTGGTGCTCCTCGGCCAGGGTGCGGCGCTGGGTGAACCGCGGGGGCCAGCGCCGCCACTGTGCGGGCGGGACAGTGCCAAATGAGCAGGCGCCCTCCAGCCGCACCTGGTCTAGATGGACTGTCCCGATGAACAAGCATTCCGAAAAATCGACATCGGCTAGGACGAGGTGCGCTGCGTCTACCCCTCGCAGCGAGGCGATCCGCACCGTGGCATCCGGAGCGCCGGCAAAGGGCGGCTCTGCCAGCGACCGTCCGTCTGTGAGCACGAACGGCTTGGCCTCCGAGGCGACCGTGAGGGGGTACTCGAAGACCGCGTGGGAGAAATCTACCGTGGCGTAGCGCAGGCGGACCTCGGCCGTGGAAGACCAGCGGGTCCGCCGACACTCCAGGCGGCGCGCGGCGAATGAGAGTGTCACCGGTCCGCCGAACACCGCCCCGGACAGCAACACCGCCCCGGCGCACACTAACGGCCCGAAGACGGCCGCCCTCTCGAAAACCACATGATCGAACCCGGCGTCACCCTGGAAGGTCACCGAGTTGAACCGGGCACTGCCTTGGAACGTCGCTGTGCTGAAGGAGGCGCCGTTCCGGAAGGTCACCGCGTCGAACTTGGCGATGCCCTGGAAGGTCGCCGTGTTGAACAGGGCGTTCTGGAAGGTCGCCAAGATGAACGCGGCCTCGCCGTGAAAGGTCGCCGACCAGAACGTTGCGAGGCCCTCGAAGGTCGCCATGACGAAGGTCGCGAGGTCCTGGAAGATCGCCTGAACAAACGTGACGATGCCCTGGGCGGTCACCGAGTCGAACCGCGCGGGACCCTGGAAGGTCACGGAGACGAAGGAGGCGCCGTCCTGGAAGGTCGCCGAGCGGAAGGAGGCGCCGTTCCGGAAGGTCGCCGAGTCGAACTTGGCGATGCCCTGGAAGATCGCCGAGTCGAAGGAGGCGCTGTTCTGAAAGGTCGCCGAGTCGAACCGGGCGCGGCCCTGGAAGGTCGCCGAGTCGAACCGGGCGCGGCCGAGGCAGGGGTGTCCAGTGGCGGGGTCGCGGAGCGCATCGAGGAGGGCTTCGAGAAGGGATTCGGTGAACGGGGTGCCGCGGTGGTCGATGTCGGCGCCAGGGGTCAGGCCGGCCAGGTAGGTGTCGCGGTCGGCGTCGGTCAGGTGGGTGAAGCATGCGGTGTGGCCCGGGATGCGGATGCCGCAGCAGCCAATCGGATCTTCAGGACTGGTGCTGTGGCCGCAGTACGGCCATCTAGGCAGAGCCGGGGACGGTGTGAGGCTCGGGTGCGTCATACCTGGAGGACGATCGAGCGCGACCCGTTAGTTGCGCGGACCGCGCGCCTCGGAGGGGCATCACTGAATCCTTCGGCGTGGCGCTGGAAGACACACTGAAGTGAATCGTGTGCTACTGAAATCTGCCATTGAGACTGAGCACGATAGGTGTCGTCATCCTTCCGTCCCGACCTGCCCTTTCGTGAAGCTCTGAGCGCGACATCAGTCGCCGAATTCGCATCGTTCCTGACGTGATCCGCACTCTTCGCAGGCAAGTTGTCGTCCGGACCGTGCTGCCGGTAGGTGACGCCCACGCCGTGCACGGACACGGCGCGGGTCGGCGCGTTCTTGTACGACGACGGTGTGGGCGTGGGGGAGCTGGACGGTGCGTTCGTGATCGGGTCCTGGTGTGGGAGAAAGGAGCGTGGGGCGGGATCTTCTCGTTGTGGCGGGCGGCGTTCTCGGCGTCCGGCAGGGCCGTTGCCCTGGGTTCACATCATGGAGACGACGACCTTGCCGGCCTTCGCGCGGCCATTCTCGACGTACTCCATGGCCTGAAGGGTCTCGTCGAAGGGGAAGACCCGGTCGACGACGGGGCGGATCTTCCCGGCGTCGATGAGGGGGGTGAGTTCGCGCAGCTGGTTGCCACTGGCCTTCATGAACAGGAAGGAGTACGTGACACCGAGACGCTTGGCCTGGCGCCGGGTTTTGGCGCTGAGCGCGGCGATGCCCAGGCGGAGCACCAGGTTCGAGCCGAGTTCGCGGGCGGTGGCCGTGTCGGGCGGGCCCGCCACGGAGATGGCCAGGCCGCCGGGCTTGAGGATGCGCAGGGACTTGGCGAGGTTCTCGCCGCCGAGGGAGTCCAGGACGAGGTCGTAGCCGGTGAGGAGTTCGGAGAAGTCCTGGGTGCGGTAGTCGATGACCTCGTCCGCGCCGAGGTCCTTGACGAGGTCGACCTTGGCGGTGCTCGCGGTGGCGGCCACGTGCGCGCCCAGTGCCTTGGCCAGTTGGATGGTGATGGATCCCAGGCCGCCGGCGCCCGCGTGGATGAGGACCTTCTGGCCCGGCTGGACGTTCGCCCGCTCGACCAGGGCCTGCCAGGCGGTCAGCGCGACCAGGGGGAGGGAGGCGGCCTCGGTCATGGTGAGCGTGGCGGGCTTGGGCGCCAGGTCGTCCTGGTGGACGGCGAGGAGTTCGGCGAAGGTGCCGATGCGGTCCTTGTCGGGCCGCGCCCAGACCTCGTCGCCCCCCGCGAAGCGGGTGACGGACGATCCGACGCGGACGACGGTCCCGGCGAGGTCGTTGCCCAGGACGAGCGGGAGACGGTAGGGCAGGATCTGCTTGAGGTCACCGTCGCGGATCTTCATGTCCAGTGGGTTGACACTCGCCGCATCGATCCTGACCAGGACGTCGTCAGCGCCCACCTGGGGATCGGGTATCTCGGCGGCACGCATGTTGGACGCGTCACCGTACTTCTCGACCATGAAGGCCTTCATCGTCATCTCCGTTCGTGTGGTCTCCCGTCCAAGCGGGAGGGGTGTTCTGTCCGTGAGGGGTTTGTCTCGTTACGAGACAGTTTGTCGTGTCTTCTGGTCCGCGCGCTCCGCGTCGGCACGGCAAGTGGCCAGTGCCTGCGCGGAGAGCCCTGCGGCGGCCGTGTTTCCGGGCTCAGGCCACCGGCACGACCGGGGCGATGACGCTGCCCGCGTCGCCGCCCTGGAGGCGGCCCAGTGAGCCCGCGACGCCCTCGTGCGGTACGCCGAGCGGCATGGCGCTGACCTTGTCGAGGCGCGCGTACTGCTCGTCGGTGAGCTGGACGTCGAGGGCTGCGAGGTAGCTGTCGGCGCTGTCGAGGAAGGTGCCGCCGGCCTCGGCGAACCGGTCGAAGATCCGGCGGGCCTCGTCGGGCTCGGCGCCGGCGCCCCAGCCGGTGCCGAAGTTCGCGGTGCCGAGCGCGTACTCGGAGACGCGCAGTCCGGTCTTGCGGCCGAAGGCCATGTAACGCATGAGAAGTCCTTGCGCAAGGGGGCCTGGAAAGCCGTCCTGCCGTGGTGGAGGGGGTGAGCGTCAGCCCGCGTTCGGCTGGGGCGCCGCGGACAGGCTCTGCTTGACGTACCGGCTGGTCTCGTCGGCGAGGATCTCGGGCAGGCCGGTCTCGATGCCGTAAAGGGCCTGGGCCGCGACGTCGGCGGCGGCGACCTTCTGATCGGCGGGCACGCCGGCGGCCATGTCGGTGTCCATGTAGCCGACGTGCAGCGCCGAGACGGTGATCCCGCGGGGCGCCAGTTCCTCGCGACTCGCGTCGCTCAGCGCCCAGGCGGCGGCCTTGGAAGCCGCGTAGGAGCCGAGGCCTGCCGGGTGGAACCAGGACAGGGCGGACAGGACGTTGAGTACGGCGCCGCCGCCGTTGCCCTCGATGACAGGAGCGAAGGCCCGTGTGGCGACGAGCGGGCCGAAGAAGTTGGTCTCCATCTCGCGACGTACCTCGTCCAGGTCGCCGCCGACCAACGTCGCGCCGGTGGAGACGCCCGCGTTGTTGATCAGAAGCGTCGCGTCCGACGCGATGCGGGCGGCCTCCCGTATCGACTCCTGGTCCGTCACGTCGAGGCGCAGTGGGCGGACGCCCGGCAGGTCGACCGTCTCGGGACGGCGGGCCGCCGCGTAGACCTTGGCGCCATGCTCCACGAGCTGGGCGGCCAGGTGCCGCCCGAGGCCCCGGTTGGCGCCGGTGACCACCGCGACCGCGTTCTTGAGTTCCATGCTCGCTCCTGTCCTTCGCAGGTGCCGTCGGAGCACCCGCGTCATTTAGATTGCAAGCACAATCTAAACACAGGGCTATGATAGATGCCAGTCGACATCCAAACGGGAGGTGGCCATGGGCCGCGTATCGCAGGCGCAGGCGGAGGAAAATCGCAGGCGGGTGGTGGACACCGCGTCGCGGCTGTTCCGGGAGCAGGGCACCCACGTCAGCGTCGCCGATCTCATGAAGGCGGCCGGCCTCACCCACGGCGCCTTCTACAAGCAGTTCGCCTCCAAGGAAGCGCTCGTCGATGAGGTCACCGCCCACGCCTTCGATGAGATCGCACGGCGCAATGTGGCCGGGCTCGAGCAGCACGACGGGCAGCGGGATGCCGCTCAGCGGGCCCTGATCGACGCCTACCTCTCCGTCGAACACCGTGACAACGCGGCGGACGGCTGCCCGGTCGCGGCTCTCGCCACCGATATCGCGCGCGGACCCGAAGGCCGCGAGGCGCGCCGTACCTACGCGGAGGGCGTGGCCGACTTCGCCGCGTTTCTCGCCCCCGCCGAGGCCGTCGCGGACGGCGAGGGCGTCGGGGGCGGCGAGGGCGGCCTCGCCCGGCTGTGCACCCTGGTCGGTGCTCTGGTCCTGTCCCGGGCCACCCAGGGCTCCCCGCTCTCCGAGGAGATCCTCGCCGCCGCGCACGCGGCCCTGACGGAAGCCGACTGACCGGGGGCCCGGCATCGGGCGCCGCGCGGCGTGTGTGCACCGGCCGCACCCGCGAGGTGACGCGGGGTCCGAGGCTTCCGTGCTCGCGGCCTGATCGGTCTGGCGTAGTTCCGTGCTCCCTACGGCAGTTGTCGTGCAAATGCGACACCTATCGTGCTCAGGCTCAGCCATGCGACCCGACAACGTATGTCGGGCCGCACGGAAGATTTCACTGGGCGGGACTGCGACCTGAGCACTGAAATCTTCCGTGCGGTGGCTCATGGCCGTTCGCGCGCACCGGCTGTTTCAGTGCCCGGTGGCTGCGACGTTCTGCTGGCCCCTGGAGGTGGGGGTACTGGGTCAGCGTTTGACGCGGTTACGGACGGCCAGCACCGCCAAGCCCAGAAGGATGGGCTCCGTCACGCGGGACGCCGTCTCGATGTAGGGCCGGTGGTGGTCAGATCCTCACCGCTGGACCGGAACACCACCGAGTTGAGCGTGACGTTCAGGGCCTTCTCGAAGCGCTCGCCGGTGAACCGGTTCTCGGTGGGGTTCTGCGGGTCTGTCTTGGCAATCTCGAAGGTGGCCTTGCCCCCGCGGGGCGGCACGGTCCCGGTCGCTTCCTGCTGGCGCTGATCAGCTCTGGTTCGGCGGCGTCTTGGCGCCGCGCCTGCGGACGAGCACCGACCGTACCGGGCGGATGGCCGGGATCTACGGCCGGCGCCGCCTGCAGACCAAACGCCTCGCCTTGGTCCGCGCCACGCGGGCCGCCCGGCCGGTCTCCGAACACCTTGCCGTACCGGGACGGCTGCCGCTGTTCGTCATGGACCGGGACTGGTCCGCCTTCCTCGCCAGGCCGATGCCCGCACTCACCCCGGCCGCCACCCGCCTCGTGGACGCCCGCTCATGCCACTGCCGCAGACCAGAGCGAAAGTCGGCGTCAACCGCAGCTCGTACTGCCAAGGCAGCATTCAGCGGTTGCGCATGGGCCGGATCGCCCGGGGCTTCTTCAAGCCTGGCCAACTACTCCCGATTAACAGCAACTACCCTGGCCCGAAGATCACCAGCGCCGGTTCGGCGTAAAGCGCCTCTGCGACATTCGGGGTGTCCCGCCGGTTCACAGCCGATGCGCCCACCGCGCTCCGAACGCCAAGCCTGGGGTGAGCCGGCGAAACCGCAGATGGATCTCGCCGGCCCGATCCACTGGCTGTTGCTCACTGTAAACGCCGGATCGGACACGGCACGCTGAAATGTGCCATGCAAGATCCAAACGCGCGCCGCGCAGAACGCGACGCCGAAGGTGTAGGGGGTTCCCTCATGCTTCGGCCGGTCCGACACGGAACGCTGATCAGTGCAATTGGCTGCCGTGGCGGCGAACCGAACAGAAGGACCACCCATGAGACGTCTCTCCGTAATCCGCAACACCGGACGCGCAGTGCTCGCGCCGGGAATCGTCGCGGCGCTGCTCACGGGCGGCGTCGCGCATGCCACGGATGTCGAACCGAAGCCGGCCGGCACGGCGCCGATCGGCAACGCCGCCAGCGGGCCGTCGATCTCCGCCGACGGCCGCTACGTGGCTTTCTCTTCGCCGGCAAGGGATCTGGTGGCTGGCGACACCAACCGGGCGGACGACGTGTTCGTGCGCGACCGACAGACCGGCGCCATCACCAGGGTCAGCGTCGACTCAGCGGGCAACCAGGCCAACAACGTGAGCCGGAATCCGTCGATCTCCGCCGAGGGTCGCTACGTCGCGTTCGAGTCCTACGCGACGAACCTCGTGGCCGGTGACACCAACCGCTACCGCGACATCTTCGTGCACGACCTGCAGACCGGTGAGACGACCAGGGTCAGCGCCGGAAGCCACGGCGAGGAGAGCGACAGCGAGAGTTCCCATCCGTCGATCTCCGCCGACGGCCGGTTCGTCGCGTTCGACTCACCCGCGTCGAACCTGGTGTTCGGCGACACCAACGACATGCACGACGTCTTCGTGCGCGACAGGCAGACCGGTGAGACCACCAGGGCCAGCGTCGATTCGAACGTTCGCCAGGGCGACGGCATCAGCCAACTGCCGTCGATTTCGGCAGACGGGCGCTACGTCGCCTTCTCCTCCGGGGCGAAGACACTGTCCCTGTTCCCCGACACCAACCGCGCGGACGACGTGTTCGTGCACGATCAGCTGACCGGGTACACCGACCGGATCAGCGTCGGTCCCGACGGCAACGAAGGCAATTCCGCCAGTCGCACGGCGAGCATCTCGGCCGACGGCCGCTTCGTCGCGTTCGAATCCACGGCGTCGAATCTGGTGGCGGGCGACACCGGTGGTCCGTACGACACCGACATCTTCCTGTACGACCGGGTCACCCGGACGACGACGCAGGTGAACCTCGGTCCCGATGGCCTGAGCGACGGCAGGACCCCCGGCCAGGAGCGGACCACGCTCTCCGCCGACGGCCGCTACATCGCGTTCGTGTCCGGCGAGGACAAGCTGGTGACCGGCGACTCCAACTCAAGCTGGGACGTGTACGTGCGAGACCGGGTGACCGCCACCACGACCAGGGTCAGCGTCGCCAATGACGGCTCCCAGAGCGATGGGTACAGCTACAGCCCCTCGATTTCGGCCGACGGCCACCACGTCGCTTTCACGACCAGCGCGACGAACCTGGGCGGTGACGGCACCAGCCGGAAGTTCAACCTGTACGTACGCGGCCTCGGCAACTGAGTTGTTGGCTGCCGCGGCGTCCTCAATCACGCGTCGCGGCGGCCCACACACCGGCCAGAGCAGCACGACCGGAGACGCCGACCTTCGCGTAGGCCCGGCCCAGGTGGACTTCGACGGTCTTGGGACTCAGATGCAGCCGGAGGCCGATTTCCCGGTTGGTCAGGCCGTCCGAGGCCAGGTTGACGATCTCGACCTCACGGGCAGTCAAGTCGAACCGCTCGACGCCGCTTTCGGGCCGGGGGCCGCGCGCGTTCAGGCGCCGCTCCTCGCGCGCGACCTGAGGCAGGAACAGTTGCGCGTCACACCGGGTGAACAACGCGCGGGCGGACACGAGGTGCGCACGGGCCTGGTCGATCGCCCCGCTGCTGCCGAACGCCGACGCGGCGAGCAAGTGCGCCCGCCCGGCCTCCACGGCCGCCCCGATCTGGCCGAACGTGTTGGCAGCGGCGACAGCGAGCGGTGCGGCTGCCGCCGGATCCGTTGGCAGCGTGGCGATCGCGCGGGCCTGCTGTGCCATGGCGGTGCGCAGCGGAAGCTCGAGCTGGCCGGCTGCGTCCTCCGCTCGGTCGGCCCATGCTGCGGCCGCGGCAACTCGGCCGGCCGCGACCTCCGCCTCCGTGAGCATCAGGTACACCAATGGCCTGGTGCGGAGGCCCACCGAAGGCAGCTCGGTCCCACCGCCACTGGTGAGCAACAGCTCGATGCAAGCGTGCGGATCACCCGAGTGCAACATCGCCTGCGCCAGCATCGCCTCGGCCTGGCCACTGCGCCAGGAACTCATGGCCGTCGCCTGGTCGTCGACAACGATGGCCTCCTTGCCTAGGCGGATGGCCTCGGCCAGGTCGCCGCGCCAGGTGGTGATCCAGCACCCGAAGGTCAACGCCATGACGCGCAGCTCCTCGCTGCCGGTCAGTTCCGCCGACTCCAGGCTGTCGTCGAAGCAGGTCGTCGCCGCCGCCAGCTCGCCGAGGTAGGCATGCACCATGCCGCGGATCGCGGTCAGCAGCGCGATCTTGTGGGACTGCCTGCTCGCGCGAGCCAGTTGCAGGCCACGACTCATGTGCCGGCTCGCAGACATGAGCCGGTCGGCGGAGACCTCCGACCAGCTCAGCCAGAACGCCGCATCGATGTCGCGGACCAGGTCGCTGTCGGGCAGCGCATCCAGGAGTGCGGCCGCCTCGTCCAGCCGGTCCGCCCGCCGGTCGATGAGCGTTGCGGCCGACAACGCCGTCGCCAGCAGCATCGGATCCCCGACTTGCCGCGCGGCGGCGATCGCCTCGGCCACCCGGTCCTGTCCGTGCTCGCGCTCGACACTTTCACCGGCCACGAGCGCGACGAGCAGGACGGCCGCCGAGTGGGCGTCAACACCTTCGACGCGTCTCCACTCGCTGTGCAGCATCGCCCTGGCCTCGGTATAGCGCCCGAGGATCTGCTCCACCGTCGCACAGGCCCGCGCTGTCTGTGCCCGGATCTGGGTGAGTTCGGCAGGCAGGAGCCGCAGCACCTCGTGCATGGTTTCCCTGGCCTGCCGCAGGTCGCCAGTGGCGCCGAGTGCGTGTGCCAGCCGGCCGAGCAGGATCAGGCGCTGCGGCGTGGCCGACTCCGAGTCGGGGAGCAACCGGATGGCCGCCCGCAGGAAGTGCCCGGCGGTAGCCGGCGTGGTGTGCATCGTCGCCTCGGCCGCCTCGGTGAGCGCCGCGACCGCCTCGAGGTCACCGCGCACGGCGGATCGCTCCACGTGCCGGGCGAACTCGGCCGGCGGCGCGCCCCGGCTCCGGAGTGCCGACGCGGCCCGGCCGTGTGCCTGAAGCCGCCAGCCAGGACCGGCGTCCTGGTAGGCGACGCTGCGCACCAGCGGATGCCGGTACCGGAACCGGCCGGTCGTGCCGTCCAGCCGGACCAGGTCACGCTCGGCGAGCCGGTCGAGCGCGGTGAGCACGGACCCGCCGTCCATGGCTGCCGTTTCGGCGAGCGAATCAGCCTCGAAGTCGTCACCCACGACCGCGGCGGCGTGCGCGACGACCCGCTCTTGCGGGGTCAGCGCGGCCAACTCGGCGGCGAGCACCGCGTGGACCGCCACCGGGATCGCCCCGTCGGGGTGGAGCGCCGTATCACCGACGGCGATACCCCGCTCACCGGCCCGCACCAGTGCTTCCAGGTAGAACGGGTTTCCGCCACTGGCCTGGTAAAGCTCTTCCCGCCGGGAACGGCCCAGACCTTCCGGCATGACGTGGTCGGCATCGGCTTGGCTCAGCGGCGCGAGTTCCAGCAGCTCGGCCCCTCCGTCGGTCGCGGCGCGGGACAGCGCGTGCCACAGCCGCAGCGACGTCTGCCGGGGCCTGCCCGCCAATGCCAAGACCAGCCGCGCCTGGGGTGGGTGGCGCAAAAGGTGGTCGAGCAGCTCGACCGAACCCTCGTCCGCCCAGTGTAGATCGTCGAAGACGAGCACCAGCCCGGACGGCTCGGCGACCAGCTCCAGCAACGCCCGAACTGCGCGGTGCAGCCGGTACCGCTCCGCGTCGACCAGGTCGGCGGGGCCGGCGGCGGGAATCGCCGGGAACACGGTCGCGAGAAGTGCGAGCTGCTGTTGCCCGAGGGCGGCGAGACGCTCCGGGCCCAGCTCGGCGAGCTGGTCGTCGAGCGCGTTGACGAACACACCGAACGGGATGTGGGACTCGAACTCCGCCGCGCGTGCGCTGCGGACCGTCCATCCTGCTGTGTCCGCGAGCTTCCCCAGCTCCGTCAGCAGCCGACTCTTGCCGATCCCCGGTTCGCCGGTGACCGCGACGCACCAGGTGCCACCTTCGCCCGCCAGCACCGCGCGCAGGATCGCGACTTCTCGCGCCCGGCCGGGAAATCCGCCGACGGGCTCCCCTCTCACTTCGTCAGTCATGCTGGCGTCGACTCACTTTCCGTCCGGGACCAGGCGATGGTATCGACGCTCACGCGCCCTCGGCAGGCGGCCCACCCGATCACAGGCCGAGTTGCAGCAGCTCGCCGCCGAAGGGCTGCAAGACCTGTACTTCCGTGACGGAGGCGCCCGGGCGGACGGGCTCCTGGTGGAGCTGAGCTTGTCGTTTATCCAAATGCCGTTGACATAGGGGCGATTTGGCGGTTCAACGGATACCAGGGGGTGGTGTCCGATGGTTCCTCGGTTGGTGGATCGGATCGGGTTGGGGGACCTGACCGAGGTGTTTCCGCCGGAGCTGGTGGACGCGGCGCTGGCGAAGTCCCGGACCCGCACGTGGAGGTCCGCTGCATCCTGCACGCCGACCAGCGCGTCGTCGACGTGGCCAGGCAGGTACGCGACGACGTGCGAAACGCCGTCTCCGCCTACCTGGCCCGGCAATGCATATCCGACCGCGTCACTGTCGTAGTCACCGTTACCCGCACCCTGTAGGCAGCCAGCCGTACGGTTCAGGGACCCCGCGACCCGTCAGGCGCGCCGCATCCACCGGGATCCCCGGTTTGGTGAATGCAAGCAGTAACAGGCTGCGCAAGACCGGTTGGCACAGCGAGAGCGATCGGCTGCTACCCGTGCGGCCTCACACAGATGACAGAGCCATCAGGCCACCAGCCGGCAGTGCCGGGCACCGCACCTCGCGCCAAAGTGTTGGGAACTGCCGGCGGTCATGCCTATCCCGCGCTTCGCATACCTTGGGGGTCTTGGGGATCCACACCAGTGGTGGCGGAAGCGTCCTTGGTTCCGCTGGGGCGCTGCGAGCGGCCGCGCGCGCTGTCGTGCATCCCCTTCTCGCCGGTGCCCTTCTCTTGGTCTTCGCCGCGGGTTCCCATGCTTTTGGAGGGCTTGCCGTGCGGGTTGCCCGCCTCTTCCTTGGAGACCCTTCTGCCGGGGCCCTTGGCGGGGGCGTACTTCTGCGGGTGGAAGGAGCGCTGGGCGCTGGGGCTGTCCTGCTGGCGGGTTTCGTCCACGTCGGGAGACCAGCCGTGCTGCTTGCCGCCCTCGTGCCGGCTGATTCCCTCGCCGTCGCGGGGCTGGGACGCTTCGGCTGCTTGGCCATGATCTGTCCTGCGTCTTTCATCGGAATGGACGCACACAAGCACGCTACCCGTAGTAATCAAATGGTCACACTCGCCCGCTGAGCGTGCATTTCGGCTTCCCCGGCGGCCGGGGGTCAGGGGTTACTCGGCCGAGGCGTCGTGCTCCGGGGCTTTGCGCCAGCGGGCCTCGCAGAACGAGTAGAGGCCGAACAGCAGCAGGCCCACCGCCGCGGCGATCAGGAGCACGGGTCCAGCGGGGGTGGCGGCGAACGAGCGGAGTGTCGCGTCGAGTCCCTTGGCCTGGCTGGGGTCGAATGTGACGGCGGCCAGCACGATGAACAGGCCCGCGACTGCCGCGATCACCCCGCACGCGACGCCGCCGATGACGCCCAGCCACGCGACGACCCGTCGCGTGGGCGCGCTCATCGCCTCGGTCCGCAGGTTGTCCTCGAACTTCCGCATCAGGCTGCGGACGACGATCACCACGCCCACGATCACCAAGACGGCCCCCACGACGCCGACGAGCACCCGCCCGCCCGGCCAGTTCAGCACCCTGGCCTTGCTGGTAGCGATGGCCCGCACATTCAGGGCGACGAGGGGCGGCCGCCGTTTCCAATGGAAACGGCGGTCCCTGCGCGGCAGCAGCCCCGAGCCGACTCGACTCACGCCGATCGCCTGGCAGCGACGATTGCCGCTTTGTTTTATAAGCGACCACCTATGAAACAGGCGGCTGCCGGGGGATCAGGCCGTCGAGTCCGGGCGGCCCCCTAAGGTGTCGTTGGTCAGGCACCGCACAGGCCTGGTCAGGGCTCGCAGGGCGATGTCCGTGAGCCGGGCGTGACTCCGGCGGGATGAAGATCGTTGGCGGGGCATGAACACCACCAGCCGGGCACTTGCCGCCCTCGCCCTCGGGACCGCCGCTCTCCTCGGGGCCCAGGCCGCACCCGCCAGCGCCGCACCGCTCCCGGGGGTGGCGGATCCAACCGCCCTGGGGATCGGGGGGTTGAGCGTCTGCAAGACCCTCCATGGACTCCCGATCACCGGTTCGCTCGGCAATGTCACCTGCTTTCTGGCGGACAACCTCCCCGTCGTTGGCACCGTGTTGACCCCAATTATCGCCGACGCACCGAGGTAGCCCGGCAGCCTCAAAACGGGCACCAGCGGCCCCCGAAGTCCTCGCACGTCTTGAGTCGGTGGCACGGACGGCCGAGCGGCTGCACGTTCCCGTCCGTGTCCGTCCCGTCGGCGCCGCCCTCGCCTCCGGGTGGGGGGATTTTGGGGTATCCACTGCTCAGACAGCCCATCCGTCACCTGAATGCCGCACTACCCGCTGACCGGTGTTCAGCAGCCCGTACGAGGTGTCCCACAGCCGCTGGTTCGCCGCCTGCTTTGTGCACACGAGAACGGGTTCTGGCTCAAGTTCTGTGGTGTCGCGTCACGTGGGCCGGTCGCCCGACGTCGCCCAAACCGCCTACCTGGCGATTCCCTCTCCCACCGACCGCGCTCTGCCGGGCGACCACGCCGCACCACAGAAGTTGTGCCAGAGCCCGTTCTCGTGAACACAGTCACCCGGACCAGCCTTGAGCCGTAACCGATCCGGCCCCAGCTACCCCTTGAGCAGGGCATAGCTGGGGCCGGCTGCTGAGTAGGCGTGTGGTCGGACGGCCAGCTGGATGGGCCTGATCTAGCCCGTGCTGGGCTAGGCGGGTGTGCTGATCTCGAAGGGGGTGGGCGCGGCGATGAGGGGGCCACCGCCTACGGCCTCGGAACTGGCTATCTTCCGGAGTCGAACCCTATGCTGCCTTCAAGTCATTGGTGGCGGTAACGTCCGTCCTCCTGGCCACCGCGAAGCGCCCCAAGGAACGGCCTGACGCTGCTGCCGCCGTTCATGCGTTCCGCGAAATCACCGACAACCGTCACGAGATCAGCTGGACCGCAGCCGCCTCCCAAATCGATTCCTAGAGCGAATGCTCGAGTGGAGGACGCGACGTCACGGATGCCCACGTCATGCTTTTCTGCAGGCCACGGGCCATCCGGACGCCCTTCCGTTCGGTAAAACGCCCGAGCCGCTTCATCTCGTACACGGTGACGATCACCCGGCAGTACGGGGCGTGCGCCACCTGCATGGACGCGGACCGGCAGCCGGCCCACTCCGATCGCACGCGGGCGGCTCGGGCAGCGGCCTGCGCCGCATGGCGAGCGCCTCGCGCTCCTCCGCAATGTTCAGCGAGCGTTCGGCACGGCCGAGCTCACCGCGCAGATAGGTCACGACGGTGCGCAGGCGCGGCAGGTCCGTGGGAGCTCGGACATGTTCAGCCCCCGTACTGCGCCTTCCGTGCGGCCTTGCAGGCCGCGCACAAGGGCGAGGCGCCGACTCCGTAGCGGCAGGTCTGGGTGCCACTTCTCTGCACTAGTCAAGGTGAGCCGATCTGAGCGGCATCTCAGGAAGACCTGGCCACCTCGGTTCAGGTCGCCGTTCAGGGAGCCTGCTCGTTCACGCGGCCCTCCCACGCCCCGACACAGTGGGCGAGGTCCTCTGAGAGGTAGACGTGAAACCGGCGCGGTGGGTCGATGACCGTGGCCATGTACACCCGTGCGTCTCCTACATCGTGGAGCCCGTCCAGGGCCTGAGCCAGGCTCTCTAGCAGACCCGGATCAGATCCTCCCGTCTCCACCAACATGTCCAGCCGATCGCACCAGATCGCCCACAACGAGCGGGCCGAGGCCGTATTGGAAGGGACCTCCCACCGCGCGCCCGACAGCAGAGCAGCCAGGGCCGCGGGCCCGCTGATGGAGCCATTCCCGACCAGAGCGGACCTCAACACCTCGAAAGTCAAATCGCCCCCTCTGGTTTGGCCTTGGTACTCAGAACCCGTCGCCCCATCCGAAAGTGACGTTGTACGCGCGGTGGAGTGCGTGTCGGCCGTGGTCCCCGTCGGCGTAGGCCCATGCGAGGGCTGCGGAGAACCAGAGCAGAAAGACTCCGCCGACGATGCCCAGAGCGACCAGCTTCCCGTTCCAGCTGAGGAGGACCAGGGCGAGGGTCACGATGGCCACGCCGAGGTGGGCTCCCCGCGAGTCGAGCGACGCAGCCTTGCGTGCCTCTCTGCGTTCGGCCCGTTCTGCGGCGAAGCGCTCCTCTCGAACAGACTGCGGTTCGTTCTCGTCGAAGTTCATCTCATCCCCCTGGCGCTGACGCTACATGGACCCGGTCCACGTCGGCAGAGGAGCATCACGGGGATATGGATCAGGTACTCAGTCGTAGCCAACCGTGCGTCAACCTCCCCGGGAGATCGGAGGTTCCGAGGCTGCCTGCCTGATGCTGCTCCCATCCCGTGGCTGTGGGGGTGGGCCGTTCAGGCGGGCCAGGTGCCGAGTGCGTGGGCCAGGCGGTTGCTCTGCTCTCGGGTGATGCCCTGGGCGAGGCGGGTCCCACACCGCGAACTCATGTATCCGTCACAGTGCAGAATTCCGAGGAAGGGCTCTTGGCTGGCTGAGAGCGGAGAGGTGGTAGGAAGCGTCCATTCAGCCGGCTCCCACAAGGGGTGGTCGGCGAGGAGCGCTGCCGCGAGATGCGGGGCCAGCGCTGCGGGTGCGCCCGCTTGCGTCAGCGCGCCACCGACCACGGCTGCGGCGTCCTCGGGCAGATCCTGGTCGCCGAGGGCAGGCAGTAGGAGAAGCAGGCGCGCATATTCGGCGTGGACTCCCGGAGCGTTGAGGTCAGGCGTGCGGGCGATGTGGTGGAGCTCTCGCCACGACAAGCCGGGGCCAGCCTGGTGGCCGCTGACGGTGGCCAAGTGGCCGTGCCGTCCCCACTCGGGGTGGGTGATGAAGTACTCCGTCTCCGGATCGTCGGGAAAGTTGCGTCCGAGGACCAGCGCGGTGTGGCCATCATCAAACGGGATCCGGAAGACAGGCCAGTGATCTTCGTCGCCGAGCGCATCGCAGGCCGCATCGGCATCAGCCCCGTCGACACCGAACGGATATAGAGAAGCGTCGTGCTCCTCCGTCTGGCTCAGCCACATCAGGTAGGCCGCCCAGAACCCTGGCAGTGCCAGCAGTTCCTCCCCCGCGACAATCGGGGCGTTCTCGAATCCCTTTATCAGCACTGGGCCAGAGTCTCACCCGCCTGTGACAGTCCGTAGACGGCCCTGGGTCCGAGAGACGGTCTCGGTGCCATGGGCGGTTGTGGTCAGCCACGTCGATCAGGCGCCAGCAGAGATCGAGCGTTCGGATCGACGAGCTTCAGGCTCACTCGGGCCGGCGGGTGGTCGGGATGCCCAGGGCGACGGGTGCCCGTTGGGCGGTTCGAGCGGCGTCGGCCTGTTTGGTGCGGACGAAGGTCAGGGTCATGTCGATGCCTTCGATCTCGCCGAGCCACTGCTCCTCCTCGGCGCGTTTGCGACGCAGGACCAGGTCCTTCTCGATCTCTGCGAGCCGGGGCAGCATCTTTGGGTTAACCCGCAGCATGGGGCATCGGATGCAGGCGTGTTCATGCTGGCAGGGTGAGCCGTAAGGTCGGCCGCAGTTCCCGAGTTCAACCTTGCGCTTGTCGAAGTGCTCCTCGAACTCCGCCCACTCCTCCGGCGTGACATCGACGTATTCGCCGTCCGGCCGCTGGCTCCGCCGGTGGTTCAGGAACTTCTGGTAGTGCTGCACGATGTCCTCGGCGAAGACCGCGACGTAGCCCTGGGTGGTCTGCAGGTGCAGGTGTCCGAGCAGGGCGGCGCCGATGTGAATGGGCAGGCCGCCGTTGACGATGTCGGTGGCGAAGAGCCGGCGGAAGTCGTGCGGGGTGAACCTCGTGTCGGCGAATACGGGATTCGTCTGAGCGATCTCGTTGCAGCTTCGCCTGAACATGCCCGCGATGGTGCGTGCTGCAAGAACGTTGTGGGCTGTTCCGAGCTGGCGCTGGAACAGGAAGGGCATGGGGTCCGACCAGAGTCGTTCCTGTGGGTCGTAGCGGCTAACGAGTGGGATGGCCCGCCGGTTTCGGGTTTGGCGGCGGACGACCTGAGCGATGGCGTGGAAGAGATCGGGAGACATCGGGATGACGCGTTCCCGTTCGCCCTTGGAGGGAGCAATCACCAAGAGGGCGATGACCTCTTCGTTGGGCCGCTGATACTGGCGGACGCTGAGGTGCGTGAGCTCGGTCAGCTCCTCGATTCGGATCCCGCTGTGCCGGAGGATCTCGACCGCGGCCCACTCCCAGAAGGCAAGTTCTTCGACCTGGTCCAGGTAGATCGTCTTGCCGGTGTCCTGGACGACGATCCGCATGGTCGGGCCCGCCTCGGTGTTGATCCGGCGGCGGTCTTCCGGGGAATCGCTGCGGGTGTAGTGACGGCCGCGGTGGACGAATGCCGTCCCGAGCGGGACGAGGCGGGCGGCTTCCAGGAGACTGCTCAGGTGCTCGTGCCGGGACTCGACGTGCTCGACGAGGACGGGCAGGAGCGGCTGGCGGACCCGGGTGCGGTCGGCCATCCGCCGGTAGATCTCGCGCCGGCGTTTCCCGAAGCAGCCGCGCCCTGACAGCTCCGTGGACGCTCTGCCCGCAGACGACGGACCTGGCCAAGGCGCGGGAATGGCTTCAGTCCTGGACGGACGTGTCGGGCGGGGAGGAAATCCTGGTCAAGCCCCTGAACAGCCGCTATCTGCCCGGATATCGCGGCTGGACCAAGATCAGAAGGCGGGACACCACGGAGACGATCGTCGGCGCGATCACCGGCACCCTGACCCGCCCGCAGCTCCTCGTCCTCGGCCGCCACGACCAGAACGGCCGACTGCGCGCGGTCGGCCGCACCGTACCGCTGCGCCCGGACGTCGCCCGGCAGGTCGCCGAACATCTCACCGCGGCCGCGCCCGGGCGCCCGCGGGAGGGCGTGCGCTTCTCCGCAACGTGGGGGAGCCGCGACGTCCTGGACACCACCCTCGTCCACCCCGCTCTGGTCGCCGAGGTCAGGGCCGACCGGGCCATCGACCACGGCGGCGTCTTCCGGCACCCGCTCCGGTTCCAGCGGCTGCGCCTGGACGTCGGGCTCGTGGACGTGCCCCGGTTCGGCGAGGGTCCGTCCCCGGCCGCAGGGTGACGGACAGGGGAGTGTGCAGTGGCGTTTCGCTGGTGAACCGGCGTGCTCGGGCGGGTGAACCCGGTCCGCACGGCCTGTTGCTGAGGGTGTCGTGGCCGGAAGAACCGGCTGCTGTCGCGGCCGCCGCCTTCGCCCTGACCCTGTCTCTGCCCACAGCCGCGCACGCGGCTGCACAACCGTCCACCCGTCGTCGCCGGAGCAGGCGGCGGGACGCGCCGGTTCCGGCTCGAGGACCCGCACCTGCTCCTGGCCAACGAGGCCGAAGACGAGGACCGCCTGTCCGGCTGGTCCACCGACGAGGACGCCGACGCGCTCGCCGCTCTGTCCGCGGGCGCGTTCGGGCTGCCCGTCAAGCACCTGTCCGCGCCCGGGACGGCGCCCCTTGCCGTCCATGGTGAGGCACGTGTGATCGACCGGTTCCGGTCGGGAAGGCATTCGCTGTACTCCTGAAGGGTGGTGCAAGCCTTTCCGACCCTCTGTCGCACGTTGGCAGGGAAGGGATTCGCCTGGCCCAAAAGATCAGCGGCGACCCGCGCGGGCGCCGCGTGTCAGAAGTGGAGTCGTCCATGGCACCCGTACCGAACGGCACCTACACGATCACCCGCCCTCGTGAGCAACTGCTCACGCTGCTGGACGGGGCATCGGAACCCAAGACACCCGTTGTCCTGCTGCCGCCCACCGGCAACCCCGGCGAGCAGGAATGGCAGCTGGAGAAACTCAGCAACGGCAACTGCACGATCCGCAATCTCCGCAGCGAAACCTATGTCTCCTACGATGGCGAGCCGGAGACGAACAAGCCGGTCGTCGGATACCCCGAGCCCCGCGAGTGGGCGCTCTACCAGAGCGACCAGCCGCACACCTTCCACGTCGTCGTCCCCGGAGGCCCCGTCGACGGCGTGGAGCTGGCCCTGGACCTCAGCCTGCTGCGGATCTTCCCGCCCCGTATCGCCCTGAGGCCGCTCGACGTCAGCGACCGAAGCCAGGCGTGGACCTTCGAGTTCATGGAGTAGAGGCGTGAACCGGGTGCCCGGGTCGGCAGCCGACCCGGGCACCCAGGGTCGAGCAGCCTCCACCGACAGGCTCATCGACGCCGCCGCCTACGCGCGGTTGATCAGCTGACGCTGGCTCCCTCTGCGGCGCCGGCCTCCCGGCGCCTGATGAACCGGCAGCTGACCGTGCAGGAATCCCGCCATCGGCTCGCCCGCGCGATCTGCCACGGCGGCCGGGGCCAGATCCGCCAGGCGTACCGCGAGGGCCAGGAGGACCAGCTCGCCGCTCTCAGCCTGGTCCTCTCAACGCCGCGGTGCTGTGGAACACCCGCTGCCTGGACGCTGCCGTCGCGCGGCTACGCGCCGAGGGCCACGAGATCAAGGACGAGGACGTCGGCCGCCTCTCCATGCTCAAGGACCGGCACATCAACTTCCTCGGCCGCTACCTGTTCAACATCACCGCCAGCGTCCCTTCCGCGACCCGGACGCGCCCGAGGACGGTGACGAGGAGGAGTAGCCCCGGTCAGTCAAGGGTCACGAGACAGCCTTCAGGTCACTGCGTGCTGCCAGCTGCCCGTGCCGACCACCGAGTTCGCGTGGTCGAGACCAGGAGCATCGAGCGGTCCTGTCAGTGCGGGCCCGTTGTTGAAGCTGAGCTCGATGGTCTGTTTTCCCACCGTGCCTGCGTAGCTGCGGTTGCCGGTCAGGTCGTCTTCTGAGGAGTAGGTAAGGGTTACGTCACTCGTGAAACTCTCCAGGGGAAGGTTGACTGACGCTTGGAAAGAAACCGTTTTCCGTTCAGGACGAACGTGGCCTCGATCCTTCTGGGAATCGGGCAGCGGATTTTTCCGATGGCAGTGGGCATGGAGTTTGAGCACCTCATTCTGCACGTCGGGGGACAGCTACCAGGTGTCTGTCGTGGTAGCTGATTAGCGAAGGTTCGTTATCCGCAGCCCGATGCGGATATTCGTCACGCGAAGGCAGGATCGTTTCATCATGTGGCGATTCAGTCAGATGGGCGCAACTCCTTCGCTCGATTCCGGCATGGTGCGCGGGCGAGGTTCCCAGCCGGATATGTCGACGGCTCGATCACAGATCCGGGGTCCGGAGACTCGCACAAACGGCCTTTGGCGAGCAAGATCAGTCAGGTCCGCATCCAGAGATCGAGGTGAGGGGAGCGTGGCCGGCCGTCTGGATGGCTGCGACAGCCGGATACTGCCGTCTCGGCTTCAGCATGAAGGGGCCGGTGCGAGATGCTCCGGCCTCTTCGTCGTCTGTGCGACGCCATCAGCGACTAAGACGTCGTTTCTTATGGCGTGATCGTTCGTTGAACCGTGCATGACGGACTTGGTTGAGCGGCTGGTGCCGGATGAGTTGTGGGTCCTGTTTCGGCGGGTGGTGCCGCCGACTGAGGTGATACGCCCGCAGGGCGGGGGCCGACGGCGGGCGGGTGACCGCGAGGCGCTGGCGGCAATCATCTTCGTGGCGACGTCGGGCTGCACGTGGCGGCAGCTCCCGCCGGTGTTCGGCCCGAGCTGGCAGACGGTCTACCGACGCTTCGCCCAGTGGAGCAGGGCCCGTGTCTGGGCTCGGCTCCACCGAGTGATCCTCGACGAACTCGGAGCTCGAGGCGATCTGGACTGGTCGCGGTGCGCGATCGACTCGGTCAGTCTCAGGGCTGCAAAAGGGGGCCACTGACAGGACCGAATCCGACCGACCGCGGCAAGCCGGGATCGAAAATCCACCTGATCACCGACCGGAATGGACTGCCGATCTCGCTGGGGATCTCGAGCGCCAACATGCACGACAGTCTCGGCCTTGAACCGCTCGTGCGCGGGATCCCGCCCATCCGGTCCCGCCGCGGCCCACGGCGACGAAGGCCGGCGAAGTTGCACGCCGACAAGGGTTACGACTATCCCCATCTGCGTCGATGGCTACGCAAACGCGGCATCCGCCATCGCATCGCGCGCAAGGGGATCGAGTCCTCAATGCGGCTCGGCCGACACCGCTGGGTCGTTGAGAGAACCGTGTCCTGGCTCGCCGGCTGCCGTCGGCTCCACCGCCGATACGAGCGCAAGGCCGAACACTTCCTCGCCTTTGTTGGCATCGCCGCTGCCCTGATCTGCCACCGCCGCCTCACCAAATGAAACGATGTCTAAAGGCTGTCCCGTAATCCCCGGCGGGCGCACGACGACAGCTACGGCGCCTCGCTGCGTTGTCGGAACGTCCGCATACGCCCAGTATGCGGACGCCCCTCCGCCTTGCGATGCACCGCATCTGACGCCGTGCGCTGATCCGCCAGGGATTACGGGACAGCCCTTAGGCCGCGGTGAGCTTGAAGGTGAACTGGTTGCGGTCGTCTCTCCGACAGGTTCATCAAGAGCGCAGGGGCGGGTGGTTGGCGTAGCAAGCTATCTCTGGTGATCGTCCGCATCGGACGGTCGACGGTGCGTCAACGTTCGGATGAATACCGGCATGTCGAATGTGCCTGCTGACCTCAAGTACACCGATGAGCACGAGTGGATTCGAACGGAGGCCGACGGCACGTTGACGGTCGGCATCACCGACTGGGCGCAGGAAGCGCTGGGCGACATCGTTTTCCTGGAGCTGCCCGAGGTAGGCAAGAACGTGTACAGCGGGGACGCTATCGGCGTCGTGGAGTCGGTCAAGACCGCCTCTGACTACTACAGCCCGGTCAGCGGCGAGATCGTCGAGGTCAACGGGGCGGTCGCGGACACCCCCGAGGCCGTGAACAGCGACGCGTATGCGTGCTGGATCTTCAAGATCAAGCTGGCATCCGGAGCCTCGACCCACAAGCTCATCGACGCCGCCGCCTACGCGCGGCTGATCGGCTGACGCTGGCTCCCTGTGCGGCGCCGGCCTCCCGGTGCCGCACACAAAGTTCGATGAGATCGGTCCCCGGCTGCTTATCAGCCCTCCCACGGTCAGGTTCGGCCCGTCAGCGGAATTCGACGGCGCCGCGGCCCGTACCCGCCCTGGCGGAAACCGGCCCCCCTCGTAGACGCGGGCGTCCCGCTCCCACGGACGGGAAGCGGGACGCCTATAAGCGTGCGGCGGGCGGGCTACGCCCGGGCGAAGCGCCAGGACCCGGAGCCGTTGTCGCGGTTGGCGTAGGCGTTGGTGTAGACACCGTGCAGCCCGGTGGCAGGCGCGGGCGCGCCGCCCATGATTTCCAGCCAGCCCCCGTTGGCCGTGCCGTAGTTGCTCAGGATGTGCACCACGTCCCCGGTGCGGATCGCGCCGTCCTGGGTCGAGGAGGTCTCGGCGAACAGGAACCACTCGCCGCTGTAGCCCTCGCGGTTCTGCTTCCCCGACGCGGAGACGCTGTACTTGCCGGAGTTGTAGCCCGCGCCCCCGCTCACGTCGAGGTAGGACGGGGTGCTGTTGTTGTACTGGCTCACCAGGAAGACGAGGTCTCCCGAGGTCACCGTTGCCCCGTCGGCCTTACCGCTCGCAGAGGCGATCTTCCAGGTGCCGCTGAGGCCCTCGCATGTGGCGGTCGAGGCCGTGTCCACCTCGTAGCCAGGACTGGACGGCCCGGGCCCGTTGACCTCCAGGTAGCCGCCCGTCCAGCTCGCGAAGCCGTTCTGCAGGGTGACCGCGTCCCCGTACTTCAGCTCATTGGCCATAGCTGTCCCCTTGTCCTCCTGCGCAGGCTCATGGTTGGCCCGCACACCGTTCAGGAGGCTATCCAGCAGCGGGGAGGGAACGGCATCAAACGGGTCAAGCTGACTGAAACAGATCACACTGTCGGCGTATATCCACTGAACGTGCCTCATGTGACAGAACGTCTGCTCCTGGGCTGACCTGCGAGATTAGGTTCACAACCCCAGATGCGATCTCTCGGTTTCGTGACAGTGGTGTGAGAGACGGCGAGGGCTTGTGCGTTGGTGCTGGTCGGAGTCTGTTTTCGGGGCAGGTCTCACTGTCATGGATGTGAGAGTTCTCGGCGATTCCACTGTCATGGGGTGGTATCCGTGCAGGTGGCGCACTGACACAAAACCGAGAGATCGCACCCATGACGCCCGCGACCACCCCCGCCGCCCCGGCACCCGCGACCGCCTGGTCCGCACCGCGTCCCGCCTCATGCAGCACGGCGGGTACGAGAGCACCCCGGTGAAGCAGCTGGTCAAGGAGGCAGAAGCCACCCTCGGCTCGCTCTACCACTTCTTCCCCGGCGGCAAGCAGGAGCTCGCGGTCGCCGCCATCGCCTTCGGCGACCAGGAGTTCGCCGCCCTCCTCGCACGCGGCCTCGACTCACGCACCGATCCCGCCGAGGCAGTCGAAGCCGTGGCCGTCCTCCTCGCGGAAGCCCTACGGGACTCCACCTGGCTCGACGGCTGCCCGGTTACGGCCACGGCCCTGGAGTCGGTGGGCCGCATGCCCGACCTCCAGACCGCCTGCGCGGCGGCCTTCGCGAACTGGCGCCTGCTGGTCCAGCAGAAGCTGCTCGCACACGGCCACTCCAAAGACAACGGCCGCGACCTGGCCCTCACCGTCATCAGCACCCTGGAAGGCGCGGAAATGGCCGCCCAGGTCAGCCAGAGCCAAACCCCGTCCTGGTCGCCGGCCGCCACCTCGCCCGCCTGATCTCCGCGTACGCCTGACGGCTCAGCAGCTCAGCCCTGCCTGGGGAACAACGGCAGGTCGACGTGCCGCACCGTGTACGCCCTTCGTCACCGGCGCGTACGGCGCCGGCGCCGTGCACGTCCCCACCTCCGCGTCCCGAGGCTCCTTCTCACCGGCGGGCAATCTGATACCACGCTCTCCGGGCTGGGGGGCTAGACGAGTAAGTCCGAAGTGCTGGTCAGTGGTCGTAGGCGATGAGTGACCTGGTTAACGGTGTTCCGTTGGCCCGGTTGTGCCAGATCGCCGCGGTCAGGGCCAGGATCCGTTGCCCGACGCGGGCCAGGACTCCGGCTGGGGTCCTGGCTCCGTGGCGTTCGAGGTCGAGCTGGCCCTTGAGGGTGTCGTTGACCGACTCGATCAGCTGGCGGACCGGCTTGAGCAGGTGCTCGCCGGGCCGGGGTGTGCGGTTGCGGTAGCTGGGCCGGAGCAGGGTCAGGCCGTGGTCGGTCATGAAGGCGTCGAGGTGCTTGGAGACGTAGCCCTTGTCGCCGATGACGGTCTGCCCGGGGTGTGTGGCCAGCAGATCGGCGTCCTGGGTGAGCATGGCGGCCAGGACTTCCCGCTCGTCCGTTTTCGGGTTGGCCAGGGCCCAGGCGACCGGGAGTCCGCCGGGGGTGCAGAGCAGGTGCAGGCGAAGACCCCAGAAGAACCGCGAGTGCGAGGGGCAGTAGGAGTAGGCGGCCCAGCCGGCCAGGTCGGACCGCTTGACGGTGGGCCGGGACCGGGCGCACTCCACCGGGGTGGAGTCCACGATCCACACGTCGTCGTGCCACAGATCGGTGTCCCGGGCCAGGGTTCGGATGAACCGGCCGATCAGTCTGTTCGCGGCCCGCAGGCGCTTGTTGTAGCCGGACTGCCCGGGCAGGTAGGGGAACTCGGCGGCCAGATGGCAGCGAGCGAAACGCAGCCACCTGGCCTCGGAGACGAAGCCGAGCACGGCCTGCATCACCGCAAGCGTCAACAGCTCGGCATCCGTCAGCCTCGGAGGACGGCCCGGCCGCCGCGTGCCTGCCAGAGAGTCATCGATCCTCACGTACAGTGCTGTCGCGAGGGTTTCGAGGTTTGTCGTCACAAGCGAACCAACGAGACCCTCGCTTCATGCGCTCGAAGACTTCGGACTTACTCGTCTAGAGCACGCGAGCGTGCCGGTTCGCCGGCCCGTCGGGTGGGCAGTGACTCGCGACGGGGGCGATCGGTTAGGCGATGACTGACGCCAGTGCCAAACCCCCCGGTGGGCGCCGGGCCGGGCGAGGCTGCCGGACCGGCCGGCCGTGGCCCCGACCCCGGCCGTTCGGCAGGCATCGATCCGTCCGTACGCAAGACGGTCGAGCAGATCCTTCAGGCGGTCCGCGCTGGCGACGACGCGGCCGTCCGCATTGGCTGACCTGGCCGCCGTCGCGGACTCCGCCGCCCTGCTCTACCTCCGCGAGCGGCTGTACGCGACGCTGTGACCTGCGGCCGGTGCGGCGGCGATCACGCCCGGTCGGCCAGCGATGCGGCGCCCAGCAGCTCCTCAGCGGCGCGGGATCGTCTGGCGGTCGGGTTTCCGTTTACCGCCACGGGCGGTCTACCTCCGGCTCGGGACACTGACTGCCAGCCACAGGATCGCCGCGGCCAGGCCCCGGGAAGATGCCTTCGCCGCGCAGTGATGATCAACGGGGCCCTGTCAGCGAGTGTCACGGCGCGCGAGTACAGCCGCGTGCATTGCCCGAGCAGCGTTCACCCGGATGCCATGACCTTCCACCTCTCTGGAAGCGACGGACTGCGCTGGTCGGGTGCGCTGCCTGGTGCCATGGTGGGGATAGCAGCTGTGACCGGGTGCCATCGAGTCCGCGCACGGGGAGGTGTCGGGTATGGCGACCGAGAAGGATGCCGCCCAGGCCAAGACGCCGGGGCAGCGTGTGGCCGACAGCCGGGCCATGGAGGTCGCATCCAGGGTCGGGCTCTGCGCGCGGGGAGTGATCTACGTTCTTGTCGGTCTCCTCGCCGTGCGGATCGGTTTCGGCGGTGAAGGGGGCGGCAAGGAGGCCGACCGGTCTGGTGCTGTGCGGACGATTGCCGAGCAGCCCTACGGTCAGGTGCTGCTGTGGGCGTTGGTGGTGGGGCTGGCGGCGATGGCGTTGTGGCGCCTTTCCGAGGCCGCCTTCGGGCAGGCGACGGAAGGTGGTGACAAGTGGACCCGGCGCCTGGGTTCTTTGGGCCTGGCCGTCTTCTACCTCGTGGTTTGTATCGGCGTGGTGCAGACCGCGCTGGCCGGCGGGTCCGGCGGGACCCGGGGTGGTGACGAGTCGTCGAAGGACTACACCGCGCGAGTGCTGGAATGGCCCTACGGCCGGGTACTCGTTGGCGTGTTCGGGGCCGTGCTGGCCATCGTGGGCGTGGTGATCGTGGTACGCAGCCTGATGCGGAAGTTCGAGAAGAACCTCCGCACGGAACGTATGAGCCAGACGACGCGGCGCATCGTCGCGGCGCTGGGAATCATCGGCGGGGTGGCATGCGGAGTGGTCGCTGTGGCGACCGGTCTGTTCCTTCTCCTGGCCGCGGTGCGCTTCGACGCCGGCGAGGCCAAAGGCCTGGACGAGACGCTGCGATCGTTCGCCGACACGCCCGCAGGTCCCGTGCTGCTGATCGCAGCGGCGGTGGGCCTTCTGCTGTTCGGCCTCTACTCGTTCTGCGAGGCCCGCTGGCGTATTGCTGCTGACCACGAGGCCTCGGCAGAGCAGCCGATCAGACGCGATGCCGGCTGACCGTCCTGTCGCGCCGCCCCTGCCCGTACGCTGCCGCCACCCCGTGCGAGCCGGGCGTTCCGGGTCATCGCGGCCACCTGCGGCAGGAGCCGGTCCGGTGAGTGCGGGTGGTAGTAGGGCGGCAGGGCAGCGTCAGGGAGGTCCCGCTGTACCAGCCTCGGTGCTGGTGAGCTCGCCTATTCAACTGTCGTCAGATCTCTGAGTGGGCGTTTTGCGAGCCTTTGGCGGGCCTTTCGTTGGGCGCTCGGTCATAGCTCCCCTCTACGGATTCGCGCGATCAGAGCGGTGCGGTTGGGTGACCGGGTTAACTGGTGGCCAAGGGGCGGGCAGAGCGGTAGTACTGGTGCCCATGGGACAGACCGCGGCGTTTCCGCTGCTGAGGACGACCGACCTTGATGCGATCTTCTCGCTCGCCGACCGGATTCTGGCACTGTCGGTGCCGGATTCACGGGGTGGCACCGAGGTCTGGGCTGAGGTGTCGAGCCGGGCAGAGGTCAGGCGACTGCTGGGGGCTGTGCCTGAAGCCGAGGTCGGCGAAGCGGCTCGGGAGGACGCGGCGACCCCGGGAGACGGCCCTCTCCCGTTCGGGCCCTGCCTGCTCTTCATGGAGCTCCCCGGCGTAGACCGTGCAAGAAGCGCGGCCCTCGCCGCACTCGGCGTCCATGATCGGCTCGAGGTGTACTGGGACGCCTTCTGCTGGCCGGAGGTACCGGACCTCGGGCTGAAGTGGACCTGGAAGTACGCCCGCCTTCAGGTGAGCCTGCACCACAACGGCACTGACCTCGACAGCCCATGGACGGAAGACCACACGCTCTTCGTCCATGTCGGCGAGGAGGAGCGCGCCGTGTGGGTTGCTGCGCAGGTGGGCGCCGAGATCATCGGTGAACACACGATCTGCTGAGTAGCGCGCCTCCCAGCCCCCCGTCACGCACTCCATCACTGGTGCGGCATCGCGAACAGGCCCGGCTCGGGCTCGATGAGGACGCCGCGGCTGACCAGGCGCTTCAGCTTGGCGCGGGTGCCTTCGGTGTGGCGGGGTTCGGCTCCGAGGTCGAGCGCCCGGCAGACGTCCCTGGCATGCAGACCGTCGTCGGCGTTCTCGAACAGGGTGAGGATCTGGCGGTAGGCCGATGGGAGAGGGCCGGAGGTTCGGTCGTCCTCGCCGGCGAGCTCCAGCAGCGTTTCGCGGGTGATCTGAAGGCGCTCGAGGACCCGCTCTGCCCTGGCCAACTGGTCGGTGAGGTGGGCGATCTGTTCGTGGAGCCGGCCGGCCTCGTCACGGGCCGCGGTTTGCCGGGCCTCGATCTTCTCCAGCAGCTCGCGCATGCGCACTCCCGCTCGTTCCCGGTCTTGTCGGATCGCGCCAGGTCAGTGTGGCCGTGCCGGTGAGTCGGCGGGTCATGATGTCGGTCATCGACCAGTAGATCATCGAGGCCGAACTGGCCGGGAGAGTCTCGTAGTCGCGGCCCAGGCGCCGGTGGAGCATCAAGGTGCCCAGGGTCTGCTCGACCACCCACCACTTTGGCGCCGGCACGAACCCCTTGACCTGCGGATCCCGCTGAACGACCTCGACGTAGATGCCGAGTTTGGCGCCGTGCTCGATGACGGTGTTCTTGAAACCGGCGTCCCCCCATGCCTTGGTCACGGTGGGCGCCCCGGTGGCGGTCTTGTCGAGCAGGGCGGTGCCGATCGCGTTGTCGTGGACGTTTGCGGCGACCACGAGCACCGCGATCAGCAGGCCGAGCGCGTCGGTGGCGATGCCCCGTTTCCGGCCGGGGCTCTTCTTCCCGGGATCCAGGCCGGTCGTGTCTTTGGGTGCGTTGACCGAGGCACGGACGGTCTGGGTGTCCAGCACGACCGCGGTGGGGTCCTCATGCTGGCCCCGGCTCTCGCGGACCTGCCAGCGCAGCAGGTCGTGGATGGTCTGGTCGGTGCCGTCATCACGCCACTTACCGAAGTAGTAGTAGACCGCACTGGGCGGCGGGAGATCGTGCGGCAGGTATCGCCACTGCACGCCGGTGCGGGCTTGGTACAGGATCGCGTTCTCCCATGGAGCCCATGATGGTGCAGGCTGGGAGAGGTAACACACCCGAAACGGAGGCCCGGTTGACGCTGCGCCCCCGGTGGAGCCGGTGCTGGCCCAGGCCGCCCAGGCGATCCCGCCTGCGCGCCCGCTTTCGGCCGAGGTGGCCTTTGAGCAGAAGCTATGTACAGGTATTGGCGTCTGTCCGTTGTCTGGCGTCCGGGGTGGTGTGGCCGCCGGCGGTGAAGATGCGGTCGAGGTGGTGGCGGAGTACGGCGATGGCTGACTCCGGTGTTCGTTGGGCGACGAGGATGCTGGTGCCCATGGTCGCGGTCATGGCGAGCAGGCTGATCGCCTCGGTGCGTGCGTCGGTGCCGGGATCGGCCAGGCCTGCCACTTGGGCTCCTTCGATCAGGCCGGCGAGGGCGTTCTCGGCCGCGTCGGGGTTGTCGATGAAGGGCTGGGCGGCGAGTGCTCCGTCGGTTACGGACAGGATCGAGTAGGAGCTGTACAGGAGGTGGAAGGTCCGGCTCTCCTGGTCGGTCGGCAGGGATGCCAGCAACAGCGCCTCGATCGTCACGCGCGGGCCCGGGTCCGGGCCGGCGGCGGCCAGTCGGGCGCCCACGCGGGCAGTGAAGCGGTCGGTCAGGTGCTGGAGTCCATAGAAGAGCAGCTTCTCTTTGGTCTCGAAGTAGTACTGCACGAGCCGGAGGGATACACCGGCCTCGGCGGCCACGTCGCGCATGCCGACGGCGTGCAGCCCTCGCCGCCCCGCGACTTGGATGAGCGCTTCGGCGATCTGCGTGCGCCGTTCCTCGTGGTCCACGCGCTTTGGCATCAGTGCTGTCTCCGGCCATGGGGGTGGGGTGGGTGCTTCAGGGGCTCACAGTCCGGCTCGGTCCGAACATCTTCATGGTACCGCCGTATCAACAATATGGTACGTTCGTATCACGAAGGACCGATCTTCCTGGAGGTGCCCCGTGCCCGAGAACACGACCCGAGTACGCCGCGACATCGGCCACTACGTGAGCGACGAACTGCGCGACCGGTACTTCGCCACCTGCGACGTCCTCTACGCGAAGGGAGCGCCCGCTCGCTCCGAGACGGACGTCGAGACGAGCTTCGGCACCACCCACGTCTACCGCTACGGCCCCGCCGACCCGGCAGCCGACTCACGCACACCCGTGGTCCTCATACACGGTTCGGGAGGCTGCTCCGCCCAGTGGTATCCCAACACCCTTGCCCTCAGCGCCGAGCGCCCCGTTTACGCTCTCGACACGCCCGGCGACCCCGGCCGGAGCGTCCAACGCGAACCGATGTGGCAGCCCGAGCGCGCGGCGCAGTGGATGGACGAGGCCCTCGATGCGCTGGGCCTCGACAAGGTCCACCTGGTCGGTTCCTCATACGGTGGCTGGCTGGTCATCAACCAGGCCCACCTTCGGCCCGGGCGGCTCGCCTCGGTCACCGCCCTCGACCCGGGCGGTCTGGAGAAGGTCGGCCTGCGCTTCTTCGTGTGGATCTTCGCCAGCCTCTTCGCCACATACGCCCCCAAGGCGTGGCGCCCCCGCCTCGCCAAGTGGCTGGAACAGCCGGTGATCATCGTTCCCGAGCTGCGTACGTGGATCCAGGCTGGCGTGAAGGCCTTCAAGATCCGCCGCCCCGCGCCACTGCCGCTGTCGGACGCGGAACTGGGCTCCATCCGGACGCCGTTCTACCTGATCATGGGCAAGCGCAGCCTGCTCGTACACCCCAAGCGGCAGCTGGAACGCGTACCGCGCCTGATCCCCGGCGCCCGCGCCGAGATCGTCGCAGCCACCGGCCACGGCCCGCAGATCGACCACCCCGACCTGGTCAACGCCCGGATGCTGAGCTTCATGGAGGACATCGACTCTCTCGATCCGGCGGCGGCACGGGGCGCCACGGACGCTTAGCCGCGAGGGCCGCAGACACGGACTGTCCAACAGGGCATAACCGAAGCTGCATGGACACCGGGCGCTGCTGTTTACCGCGGCCGGCCCGGGCGGGCGGGGTGCTGGTGCAGACCCGGCGCGGTTCGCTGGTCCAGGACCGGTTCCCCGATCTCGTTGCGGCCGCCGAGCAGCAGCTGCCGCACGGCCTGGTCCTCGATGGCGAACTGGTCGTCTGGGACGTGGAGGCAGGCCGGTTGTCGTTCGAGGCGTTGCAGCGCCGGGCCGCCACCCGGGCCCGCGGCGCCGCAAGCCTGGCCGCCCGGTGGCCGGCCTACTTCGTCGCGTTCGACGTCCTGCAGCTCGACGGCCAGGAGCTGCTGACGAGCCCGTACAAGGAGCGGCGCGCTCTCCTGGAGCAGCTGTTCACCGACCACGCCCTGACGGCCCCCTGGACGCTGTGCCCGATGACCACAGACCTGGCCAAGGCCCGGGAATGGCTACAGACCTGGACTGACGTCTTCGGTGTCGAGGGCATCGTGGTCAAGCCCCTGACCAGCCGCTACCTCCCCGCATACAGAGGGTGGACCAAGATCAGAAGACGGGACACCACCGAAGCGGTCATCGGCGCCATCACCGGAACCCTGGCACGCCCGCAGCTCCTGAACCTCGGCCGCCACGACCAGACGGGCCGACTGCGCGCGGTCGGCCGCATCGCACCCCTGCGCCCGGACGCCGCCCGGCAGGTCGGCGAGCACCTGGCCGCCGCCGGCCCCGGACACCCGTGGACCGGCGTCCGGTTCGCCGCGTCCTGGGGGTCGCGGGAGGCCCTGGACGCGGTCTTGGTCCACCCCGAGCTGGTGGCGGAGATCAGCGCCGACCGCGCGATCGACCACGGCGGCGTCTTCCGCCACCCGGTGCGCTTCCAACGGCTACGCCTGGACGCGAGCACGGATGACGTCCCGCGGCTCGGGGCGGGGTTGGCCGCGGGCTGAGCCTGCGGGAGGGCGTGCAGTGGCGTTTCGCCGGTGAACCGGGCGCCCCGGGCGGGTGAACTGCCTGCCCGGGGCCTGTCGTCGCGGGGGCGGGGCCGGTAGAACCGGCGTCATGATGATCATGATGCGGGCCGTCGTGACGGCCGCAGCCTTCGCTCTGTCCGCGCCCACCGCGGCGTACGCCACCGAACAGCCCGCGCCGGCGGCCGTACTGCGGGTCCTGCGGATGGGGGCAGCCGTCTCCGCGCTTCCCCTCGCGGTCGAGGACCGGACCGGCTACCAGCGGACCAGCTTCAAGCACTGGAACGCCGGTGACATCCCGGCGGACGGCTGCAACACGAGGGCGGAGGTCCTGCTGACCGAGGCGGTCGAGTACCCGGAGATCGGGCCCGGGCGCACGCTGTCTGGGGGGGGTGGTGGTCGTACTACGACGAGACCGCTGTCACCGAGGCGTCCAAGCTGGACATCGACCACATGGTGCCCCTCGCCGAGGCGTGGGATTCGGGCGCCAGTTCGTGGACGGCGAAGCGGCGGGAGGCTTCCGGTGTTTGCCATCTGGTAGGGCCGTCTGCCAGGTCCCCGAACCGGTTCGCCTGAGGGGATGCCTGGCGCGCGGGCGGGCCGATACGGTGGGGGAACCCGCCAGTCCGTCCCCTGGAGCCTTCGATGAGCGAACAGCCGGCCCTCGCCGACACCCGGCAGCTGCTGGAGCCCGCCGCCGCGGACGCGGTGCGCGCATACGCGGCCAGGACCCGCGCGAACGCCGACCACTACGCCGCCGTCCTCGAGGACATCGCCGCCAACGGCCTGCCCGCAGTGGAGGACTGCACCCCATGGGAGGACCTCCGCGAGGCCCACCTGGCCCGCCTTGCCGCACAGCGCCCGGCCGTCGCCTGATGCCCGCACGCCGCGCCCGCATCGCCTTTACCGACTCCGCCGCCAAGCAGCTGGAGAACATCACCAGCGAGGCGGAGGTCCACGCGCTGGACCGCACGCTGGTGGTCATCTCCGTCGACCCTGAGATCGGCGAGCCTATCCCCGGCGACACCACCGGCCCCCAACTGCGGCAGTACGCCGACGAACTCGAAGCCGTCCGCGTCCTGTACTTCGTCACCGCCCTGCGCACCGTGGTGGTGGTCGCGTACATCGAGGTCTAGGCCGGGCGCACGGCCGTGCTGTAGCCCGGCTTGCAAGGTCCCTGAGCGGGGCCGTCACCGATAGGTGGCGGCCCCGCTTCGCTGCGTCCGGGGCCGGACGCCAGGCGTCCTCCAGGCGGGTGAATTCGGCCCTCGCGTACGCGTAGGCGGCTTGTGCGGTGTGGTCCCAACTCGCCCCAGTGGCTTCGTTGATGTTTAGGAACAGCGTTTGTCGACTGGTTCCGCAGTCAGTTGGTGATCATGCGGTTCGTGAATGTCGAGCAGAAGTGACGGCGTTCTCGCGGCGCGGCGAGAAATGGGAAGGCGGAAGCCAACTGGCCGTTGACAGGATGTCTGCGCTGAACCCCCGAGGGGAAAGGACCCCGCGACCGTGGCTCGTGCCATCACTTTGATCCGCTCCACCGCCCTGTCCGACGTCGCCGAGTACGCCTACGCGGCCACGGCGCCCGCCGAGTCACGCCTGATCTTCCTTGCAGGGGCGTGTCCGCTGAACGATGACGGCTCCACAGCAGCGATCGGGGACTACGCGGGCCAAGCGGCGAAAGCCATCGAGAACATGCAGGCCGCGCTTACTGCCTCAGGCGCGTCACTCCAGGACGTCATTAGCACACGGGTTCTCGTCGCATCGGCCCGGCGGGAGGACCTCGTGGCCGCCTGGCAGGTTGTCCGGGACTCGTTCGCTGACCATGACGTCCCCAGCACCTTGATGGGCGTCACCGTGCTCGGCTACAAGGACCAACTCGTCGAGATCGAGGCCGTCGCCGCCGTGCTCGATTGAGACATCTTCCAAGGACACCGCAAACGCGGGATGGCCAGGCGTCCGCCGAACAGATCCGACTTCGCGAAACAGACTGGCCAACTGTGCACGGGGCCGGCTTGAGGGAACCTGTCTGGGCCGCTGCGTATCAGCGTCGAGGTCGGCTCTGCGCTCGGTGGGTGGCGCTTACCAGCCTTGGCAGCCCGCTTGAAGAGGGTGCATTGAGTAAGGCGTCCAGCGCGGGTGCCGCTTTCCGTTTGCGGCACCCGTCGGCTACCCCGGAGAGGCTTCTTCTTCGGCTGCCTTCTGTGTCCAGTGGGAGAGAGCGCGGCGCGTGGTGAGGGTGTCGGGGTGATCGGGTCCTAGGACGCGGGTGCGGTCGGCGATCAGGGTGGTGTAAAGGGCGCGTGCGGCACCTGCTTCTCCGGCCGCACCAGTCCAGTGGGCGTGGTTGTGGCGGCTGGTGAGGGTGTCGGGGTGATCGTGACCCTGCAGGCGCCTCCGGTCGGCCGTGAGGGTGCCGGAGAGGTGGCGTGCGCGAGCGGGGTTCCCTGCCCAGCCTGTCCAATTGGCCCGTTGATGGCGGGTGGTGAGGGTGTGGGGATGGTCCGGGCCCAGCAGGCGTATGTGGTCGAACACCAAGAGGGTGTATAGGTCGCGTGCGGTGGCGGCGTCTCCGGCCTGGCCGGTCCAGTACGCGTGACTGCGTCGGTTGGCCAGGGTGTGGAGGTCGTCGGGTCCCTGGAGGCTGGTGCGATCGTTGACCAGGGTGTCGTAGAGGTCGCGAGCGAGGGAGGCGTCGCCGGCTTTGCCGGTCCAGCGGGCGTGGGCCGTTCGGGCGGCGAGAGTGTGGAGGCTACTGATTCCCTGGAGGCGGGTACGGTCGGCGACCAGGGTGTCGTAGAGGTCGCGTGCGGTGGCGGCGTCCCCGGCTTCGCCGGTCCAGCGGGCGTGGTCATCGCGTGTGGCGAGGGTGTCGAGGTCGTCGGCTCCCACCAGGCTGGTGAGGTCGGCGACCAGGCCGTAGTAAAGGCGGCGTGCGGTGGCGGCGGCCCCCGCCTGTCCGGTCCAGCGGGCATGGGCAGCGCGCGCGGCGAGCGTATCGGGGTGGTTGACTCCTTGCACGCGGGCTCGATCGTCGACCAGGGTCTTGTAGAGGTCGCGTGCGGTGGCGGCGTCCCCGGCTTTACCGGTCCAGCGGGCGTGGTCATCGCGTGCGGTGAGGGTTTCGAAATGCTTGGGTCCCAGTACATGGACGTGGTCGGCGACCAGGGCGGTGAAGAGGTCGCGTGCGGCGATGGCGTCTCCGGCCTGGCCGGTCCAGCGGGCGTGGTACACGCGGGTGCGGAGGGTCTTGGGGTGAGCTGGACCGTTCTCCCGTACTGAGACCTCAGTGCGTTCGGCGTAATAGCGGGCGGAGCTGGCGGCACGCTCATCATTGGTGCCGCGGGCATCGGCGTCGGGCTGCGCGAGCTGGCCCTTGTCCTGCACGTCCGGGCTGGTGGACGGGTTGTCCGGGACGCTCCCCGGCGCCTTGCCGAGTTCGGTGGTGATGCGGTCCACGATGTCGGCGTCGCTGTCGTTGACCGCTTCGACACGAGCCAGCACACGGTCGATGTCATCGCCCTCCAGGTCCTCGGATTCGGGGGCGGACTGCCGCACTTGGCCGGCGTCGGGCAGACGGTCGTGGGGAGAACGATCGTTGCCACGGAGCCGGTCGAGCTCGTCCGTCAGCTCTTCGATTCTTATCTGGAGCTGGGCGGCGAGATTTTCGGCCTGGCGCTGCTTTTCTTGCGCTCGCTTCAGCTCCTGCGTGGCCCTCTCTTTCTGGGCAACGGCGCGGGCGAGCCTGCGCTGGGCAGAGCCCAGCGCTGCGCCTGCATCGCTCTGGGAGAGGCGGTCGCGCTCCTCGGTGAGGCCGGTGACACGGTCCTGGAGCTGGTTGATCATGCCCAGCAGCACCATGATCAGCTTCGCTGAGTTGTCGGCGGCTTGCCGCAGTTCTCCCTGCTGTTCCAGAGAGCGGGTCAGCCGGTCGTAAGTCTCAATCTGCCGTGCCTGGACCGTGGCGATATCCACCACCCGCTCAGGGGGCTCAGGGGGCCGGACGGCGGCCACCGTCACGGCATTGCGCGGTGGATGTACCGCGTCCCGCAGCATCCCGGCCGCCTCTTCCTGCCGCCGCTCGCGTAACTGGCGCGGCACGGTCGCGTTGATGAGCGCCGTCACGAACAGCTGCGGCGGGATCTTCCCGGCCAGGTAGGCGCTGACCTGGGACTTGGAGAAGTTCACCTCGCCGGCCAGCACCGCCAGGGTCTTGCCCGACTCGTCCACGCGCGCCCGCAGGAACTCCGCCAGCTTCCCCGCCTGCGTGTTCTCGGGCCGGATCGGCCCCCACGGCCTTCCTCCTGCGGAACCCCTGCCCGGCATAAAGCGCCCCCTTGCCCCGTGCCGGTTGTCCCTCGTCCTGGACAACCACCTCTGTGTCCGGAACTTACCTGCGATGTCCTGCCCGAGCGGTCCGGACAGCCCAACTCCCCACCAAGGTCTGCCCCGAGCCGCGACACGGCGGTTCCCGATCGGAAGGGCAGCCCCCATGAACGAGATCATCACCGCCGCCGCCGACATCCTCACCATCATCGGATCGGCCCTCACCATCACCCTCGAAATCCGCCATGCCCGCATGGAAGCCCGCAAGGCAGACCGCGGCGACGCGCACGAGGACACGCAGGAGTGACCCCCCCCGCCACGGCCCCGGCCACACGGGCGTGGGCCGGGGCCGCGCCGCTCCCCACCGCCGAACCCGCCGCCGAGCCGGACCGCCTGGACGACAAGCCGGTGCTCGACCTCACGGGCGTACAAGCCCCGAGGAGGTCGCGCACCGGCGGTGGAAGCACTGGAGTTCACCGACGAGCCGCTACGCCACCTTCAGGAGGTCTTCGCGAAGGCGTCCGGCCAGGCCCGCAAAACGGTGGACCGGTACACCGACAGCGAGACCACTCCCGCACCGAACCAGTTGCGAGAGGACGATCAGCGGGGCGCATCACCTCCGGCAGCCGGACCCCCACCACGGGCTGGCATCCGGCCGCTGAGTCCGTTGGCGCGGGCTCCACTCGAGGGGTGCCAGTTCATTCCGGGGCGATGTCGTGCATGCACTTTGCAGGCACTGCAGCGTTTCCCCGGATCCGGTCACCTGACGGTACTCGGCTTCCAGGGCATCGTCGTGGACGCACAGCATCTGCCCAGGCGGCAGCGTGTTGCCATACCCATTATGCATCGCACGCTCACTCGGAGGCCTCTGATCATCCCGGGTGTAGTACTCGCGCACGCAGGAACAGTCCAGCTGAATCCGCCACCGATAGACCACAGCCGGATCAGCTGCCCAGAACGACCACAACACCGGATGGACCCGCTCACGTACCTTCGCGATGCTCTTCTCGTACTCGCGAAGCACATCGGTGCGCCGCCGCAGCCGCATCGAGGTGGAAAGTGCGTCCCGCGACCGTGAACTCGAATGGGGGCCGCCGGTACGCACAGCAGGGGCTTCGCCTGCGGGCAGGAAGGAGCGATCCGACGCCCCGCGACAGGGACGTGGCCGGCGCCGGCGATCCGCCTGACGGGAGGTACGGCACGGTAGCTGGAGCCTGTAGAACGATCCTGCCTACCGCTACGACGAGAACGTTGGACTTGTGGTGACCGCGATCAGCGGCGTGGCGGTGGCTATGTGGCCGCAGCCTAAAGCCCGGCACCGTCCCTCGCACGGCTTGGCGCCGCCGGGGCGGGCCGTGCCGATGGCTTGGCCATAACTCCCAGGCGGCGGGCGAGGTCGGTCTCGAGGTGGGACCTCAGGGTGCGGCGCTGCTGTCCCGCCCCGTACGGCCGCTGGTTTACAACTCTCGGTGCGTCGTCCATACCCGCACAACGAGCCAGGCACTGCCCGGGCTGTCGACCGACCGGGGGCGGGCACCCTGGATCACTCGTCGGCCCTGCCTTCCGGGCCCGGTATAGGCTACTTGGCCGCCACGTTGTTCGTTCCGTTCGCGCTCTGCTGGGCAAGCGCCCCGCTTACACGAGCTTTATACATCGAGGTAGGAGACCCGCCATGGGCATTCTGGCTTGGATTCTCATAGGGCTGCTCGCGGGCCTCATCGCCAAGGCGATCATGCCGGGCAAGGACCCGGGCGGCCTCATCCTCACCATGCTGATCGGGATCGCGGGCGGCCTGCTCGGTGGCTGGCTCGGCAAGGTCATCTTCGGCGTCGACTCCATCGACGGCTTCTTCGACCTCTCCACCTGGATCGCCGCCATCATCGGCTCCGTCATCCTCCTCGCCCTCTACCGCCTGGTCATCGGCAACAAGCGCCACCACCACAGCCACGCCTGACCCACGCCTCCAACCGCACACGGCAAACGGCTCCCACTCCCCGAGGGCGGAGCCGTTTCGTTCACCACGCACACTGCAACGCACAGCCCGGTACGGAAGTTGGCCTGCCCTTGGAAGGCGGGGCAGGCCGATCGGTACCGGGCTGTGCGTTGCGGCTGGTTCACATGGCGGTCTGGGGTGACTGCGCGAAGTGCGCCGGGCCCCGGGCCTGGCGTTTGTCAGTACTCGCCGTGCTGCTCGCCCTTGTAGTGGCCGTCCTTGTGCCCGCCGTCGTTGATGCACACGTTGCCGAAGGCGGGGTTGAGGAGGCCGACGATGTTGACGGTGTTGCCGCAGATGTTGACCGGGATGTGGATGGGGACCTGGACGACGTTGCCGGACAGGACACCGGGGGAGCCGATGGCGGCGCCTTCGGCGGTGGCGTCGGCGGCGGCCATGCCGGCCCCGCCTGCCAGAACGGCACCGGCAGCGGCGGTAACGGCTACGGCCTTGGCGATACGGAACATCAAAATCTCCTTGCACTCACAATTTGCCGGGCAAGACAGCACGGACGACGCACCCCACAACCGCCCTAGCCACCCGCGCGTCACGGGCACTGGGCCGAATCAGTGACGGAGGCTGGTCCTTCGGAGTGGACACCCTGACAATGGATCTTGAGGTTCAGGGAGGGATGTCCAGGTGGGGCGTAAGTCTCCGTATCCGGAGGAGTTCAGAAAGGACGCGGTTGCGCTGTATCGCGCCGCGGCCGGCAAGCGGACGTACGCCGCGGTGGCCGCGGATCTCGGTATCACCGCGGAGTCGCTGCGGACGGGGGTCCGCAAGGCCGAGGCCCAGGCCGTGCCCGAGGGCCGCGGCGGTGCGATCGAGGCAGTAGAGCTGGCCCGGCTGCGGGCGGAGAGCGGCCGGCTGCTCAAGGCTGAGCAGGAGTGGCGGCTGGAGCGCGAGATCCTTCGCCGGGCGGCCGCCTGTTTCGCCCGGGACGTGAAGTGAGTCCCAGCCGCTGGGCCTTCATCTCCGACGACCGTGCCGATTTCGGCGTCGAGCGGATCTGCCAGGTGCTCGGGGCATCTCGCGCCGGCTACTACCGGCATCTGGCCACCGAGCAGGACCGCGCCGAGCGACGGGCCGAGGAGGCTCGGCCCGTGAGCGAGATCCGCGCCATCCACCACGAGCACCCCGGCGCCTACGGCGCCCCGCGCGTCCATGCCGAGCTGAGGGCGAGAGGGCGCAGGATCAACCGCAAGCGCGTGACCCGGCTGATGAGGGTAAACGACATCGTCGGCCGGCACTTGCGGAAGAGGAGGCGGACGACGATCGCGGACAGGACCGTGCCGCCCGTGCCGGACCCGGTGATGCGCGACTTCACCGCGGATGCCCTGAACACCAGGTGGTGCGGCGACATCACCTACATAGCCGTCGGGTCGGCGTGGTTGTATCTCGCCACGGTGATCGATATCTGTTCGTGGCGGGTGGTGGGCTGGTCGATCGCGGACCACATGCGCGCTTCGCTGGTCACCGACGCGATCGAGATGGTCGTGGCCACCCGCGGTGGCCGGGTGCGCGGTGTCGTTTTCCACACCGACAGGGGCGCCCAGGGCGGATTCAACTGGTCGTCGCAACACCTCATGATCATGGAGGTGTGGGGTGGTTCGTCGTCAGCGGGCAGCGGATCGGGCGGTGCGTCCGAAGCTGAGGTCTCCGGGGCATCCGAAGTACCAGCGACACGTCGAAGTGGCGTTCTGGGCGGAGATCGCGAAGGGCCTCCTTGCCGAGGAGGCCGCGGGCATTGTCGGCGTGGCGCCGGCGGTCGCGACGCGCTGGTTCCGCCAGTGTGGCGGTATGCGGCCGTTCGATACGAAGCCCTGTTCGGGCAGGTACCTGTCGTTTCGTGAGCGGGAGGAAATCGCGCTCCTCAAAGCCCAGGGCAAGGGAGTTCGCCAGATCGCTCGAGACGTCGGTCGTGATCCGGGAACGATTTCCCGTGAACTGCGGCGCAACGCGGCCACCAGAGGCGGCAGGAGTGACTATCGGGCATCAGTCGCCCAGTGGAAGGCCGACATGGCCGCGCGCCGGCCGAAAACGGCGAAGCTGGTTGCCAACCCGCGGTTGCACGCTTACGTCCACGAGCGGCTGTCCGGTCAGATCAGCACGTCACGCGGCAGGGCGATCGCGGGTCCCGCGACAGGCGAGTGGACGGGACGGAACAAGCCACATCGCAAGGATCGGGCGTGGGTCCAGGCATGGAGTCCGGAGCAGGTCGCGAACCGGATCAAGGTTGACTTCCCGGATGATGAGTCCATGCGCATCAGCCACGAGGCGATCTATCAGGCCCTCTACATTCAGGGCCGCGGAGCGCTGAAACGCGAGCTCATCCTGTGTCTTCGGACCGGTCGCGCTCTGCGTGTGCCGCGAGCGCGATCACGGCGGAAGACTTGGGCGCACGTCACGCCGGAAGCGTTGATCAGCGAAAGGCCCGCCGAGGCCGAGGACCGTGCTGTTCCCGGTCACTGGGAAGGTGATTTGATCATCGGGCTGGAGCGTTCCGCGATCGGCACCGTGGTCGAGCGGTCGACCCGGTTCACGATGCTAGTCCATCTGCCCCGCGAGGACGGATACGGCACGATCCCTCGAACGAAGAACGGCCCCGCGCTGGCCGGCTACGGAGCGATCTCCATGAAGAAGGCACTCGCCAACACTATGTCGACGCTGCCCGAGCAGCTGACACGGTCCGTGACATGGGACCGCGGCAAGGAAATGTCGGCACACGCGCAGTTCCGCATCGAGACCGGCATCCCCGTATTCTTCGCCGATCCCCACAGCCCATGGCAGCGAGGCACGAACGAGAACACGAACGGACTCCTGCGCCAGTACTTCCCGAAGGGCACCGACCTCTCGCGCTGGTCCGCCGAAGAAATCGAAGCCGTCGCCCACACACTGAACACCAGGCCACGCAAGACACTCGGTTGGAAGACCCCGGCCGAAGCATTCAACGAGCAGCTACTGTTGCTCCAACAGACCAGTGTTGCAACGACCGGTTGAGTCCAAGCAGTACAGCGCGGCCGCCTTCACTGACGTCTGCCGCCGGCACGGCATCTGCCGCAGCATGGGCCGGATCGGCTCGAGGTCCGACAACGCCCTCGCCGAGTCGTTCTTCCAGGGCCTCAAGCGCGAATTGCTCCACGGACACCGCTGGACCTCAAAGGCACAGACCCGGCTCGAGCTGTTCCGCTGGCTTTCCTACTACAACCGGCGCCGTCGCCACTCCGCGCTCGGCTACCTCACACCAGCAGAGTTCGAACAGCGACTGATCACGACACGTACGCTGTCACTCGTCGCATGAAACCCGGTGTCCACTCCCCGGGAACAACCTCAGTACGCGCCACCGCCCGCTCGCTGGGCGCCCGGCTCGGCCTGCGCCTACCCGCAGGCTGACCCGCCCGGCCACCCGGCGCTGCCCGCACCCCACGGGAACGCCGACGGCCCTGGCATGCACCATGTGGTGCATGCCAGGGCCGTCGTCTTTCAGAGCAGCCGGGCCGCCGGGTTACGGAGTCCAGCCGGTCGCGGAGCGGATCGTCTCCAGCTCCTCGGCGGTGGGCGTACGGAACTCGAGCAGCTCGTCGTACCAGTCGAGCACGCCGCGGCGCAGCTCGTCGGCGATCTCCTCCAGGCAGTCGGTCTCGAACATGTCGTTCGCGTCCGCCGGCCTGCCGGGGGCCTCGGTGTCGTGACGGATGACCTGAATGTAGTCGAAGGTCTCCCCGCTGCGGTCGTACGCCATCTTGCCTGCGGCCACGCGCAGGTAGAAGGCGCGGCCCTCGGCATCGGCGCCGATGCCCAGGAGTCCGTCCAGGGTGGAGTAGTCCTGGCTCATCCTCGTGCCTTCCCTACCTCCACCGGCGCCACCACGGGCGGCGGTGGTAGACATGGTAGTTATTCTTCCACTTCTGCGACGACTTGTTGCGCCACTGGAAGTTGGACTTCCAGTGTCCGTCCGACTTGTGCGTCGGACGACGCCACTGACGGAGCTTGTCGCGGGAGATCCGGCCGAGGTTGCCGCCGAACCGGCTGGAGCCCCGGCCCACCCACATGCGGCCCGCCAGCCAGGACGTGGCGCGGCCGGCGCGGAGGCCACCGTCCATGCCCTTCGCGGCACGCGCGACACGGACGATGCGGTAGGCGCGGTAGGCCCAGACGGCAGCGCCGGCGCCCGGCACGAAGAAGCTGGCCGCTGTCAGTGCGATGTCCCACTTGTGGCGCTTGGTCCAGCCCCAGAGCTTGCTGCCCCAGGACTTGCCGTCGAGGTCGAACTCGTTGACCGGGTCACCCGGGTAGCCGTACGCGTTGTCACCGCCGCCGTAGACCGGGTCGAGCGACAGGAAGCGGCCGCTGACCGGGTTGTACAGACGGACACCCATCAGGGTGAGACCGGTGAGGGTCTCGGCGGAGCGCTGCTTGCCGCCGAGCCAGCTGTAGCGGGTGGCCGGCTGCCCGGCGCGCGGGTTGCCGTACTCGTCGCTGTCCAGGACCACCGGCGCCTTGGACACGTCCAGCGGGAGCTGGAGCGCCACGTCGCCGTGGATGGTGGTCAGCTGTAGGACCGTGTCGCCGGTCTTGCTGGTGGTGGCGGCCAGGTCACCGGAGGCGGACTCCACATTGCGCGAGAGTGCGCCGGTGGCGGTGTCCTCGGTGATCCAGCGCGGCTTGTCGTCGTCACCGTCGTAGTGGTTGACCTTCGAACCGGTCTGCGTCCAGGTCGAACCCGAACCCGTCTCGGTCTTCCAGTTGCGCAGACGGTGCGCCGCGTCGAGCTGCCAGGTCTGCCGGTTGCTGCCGGCGACCTGCTGCTGGACGAGGTCGTTCGCGAAGTAGCTCAGCGTGGTGCCCGGCAGGGCGGTGGTGCGGCCGAACGCGTCGTACGTGTAGCCGGCGTCCACGATGCGGTCGCCGCTGTCGTACGTTGAGTTGGCGGTCGTGCCACCGGTGGTCGGGCAGTCGGCGCCGGGGGTCCCGGCGGCGGTGGTGAGGGACTTGCGGTTGGTGCGGCTGTCGAAGGTGTAGGTGCGCTTCGTGCAGACCGTGTCCGCGGTGTCCTCCGCCGAGGTCAGGCGGCCGGCGGCGTCGTAGCCGTACAGCTGCTCGGACCAGCCGTTGTGGTCGGTGACCTGGCCGTGGATGGATTCCGCGACCGTGTCGGTGTAGACGACGGTGCCGTCGCTGTCGCGGGTGTAGACCCGCTTCAGGGTGGCGCCGGTGGTGTCCTCGGTGGTGCTGAGGGTGTAGCCGCCGGGCAGCTTCTCGGTGGTGACCGAGCCGTCCGCGTCGTAGGTGGCCTGGAAGGTGCCCGCGACGGAGTCGGTGGTGCTGGTGGCCATGCCGCGCGGCTCGGCGGCCGCGTCGTAGGTGTACGTGACGGTCGACGGAGCGTTGTCGCCGACCTTCACCGGACGGTCGAGCAGGTCGAACTCGAAGGTCGAGACTCCGCCGTCGGCGTCCGTGTAGGACACCATGCGGCCCAGCTTGTCGTAGACCTTGGTGATCGTGCCGCCGGTCGGGGAGACCGCCTTGACGGCCTTGCCGGTGGCCGGGTCGTACTCGGTGGTCGCCTCGGGAACCGCCGTGCCGGTGCCGCCGGAGATGACCGCCTTGGTGATGCGGCCGGCCGCGTCGTACGTGTTGGTGGTCGTACGGGTGACCCCGTTGGCGGTGTCGCTCAGCTTCGCGTTGTTGCCCCACCAGTCGTACTCGGTGGTGGTGGTCGGCAGCTGGGCCGGGTTGGAGCCGCCGCCGGTGACGGCGCCGGCCGGACCCGTGGAGCAGACCAGGTCGGCCCATTCGGGGCGGCCCTGGCAGGTGCCGGTGCCGGTCGCGGACCAGTAGGTGGTCACGCGGGTGCCCGCGTCGGTGCCGGTGGCGCCGGGCAGCAGCTGCTTGGTGATGCGGCCCTGGTTGTCGTACTCGGTGGTGGTGGTGATCGCCAGACCGCCCGGGTCCTTGATCGCCTGGGTCGGGACGCCCTTGGCCCAGTCGTAGACCGTCTGGTTGGCGCGGCCCTCACCGAGGACGGTCGGGTGCTCGCGCACCTGGGCGCCGGTGGTGGTCTTGGTGATCTGGTCCTTGACCTTGGCAGTGCCGTCGGTGGGACGGCCCGCGTCGAACTCGTTGACCGTCCAGGTGCGGGCGGTCACGGAGGTGCCCTTGGGGACGAGGAGGGTGACGCCGTCCTTCAGGTCGGCGGTCAGGTCGATCCGCCGCAGCGGTCCGAACTCCTCCAGCTCGCGGACGCCCTTGCCGTCGTAGACGGAGCGGGTCGCCAGCAGGTCCGCGCGGTCGGCGGCGGAGAGCGCACCGATGCCCAGCTCGGCCTGCACGGCCCGGTCCCCGGCGCTGACGCCGAGCGCGACCTCGCGGTTGCCCGCGCTCAGCTCGCGGACGGTGTTGCCGTAGCGGTCGTACTCGGTGGTCGAGATGTGGCCGCCGGGAGCGGCGGAGTTCACCGAACGCCCGGAGACGCCCATGTAGGTGATCTCGGCACGGCCGTACGAGCCGCTGGCGAGCGAGTCACCGGAGTTGGACGCGGGAACCAGGTCCGCCGGGAAGACGGCGGTGGCGTCGGTCGGGGCGTCGGTCTGGCCCCAGCCCTTCACGTCCGTCGCGCCCATCGCGTACGGCGCCTTGGTGCCGGTCAGCGGGACGTTGTAGACGACGGAGGTGCTGGCCGTGCCCTGCTCGACGTTGGTGGTGCCCTGGTGGAGGCCGGAACGGGAGGCCTTGAGCAGCATGCCGTCACCGGCGGTCGCGGCGTTGCCCGCCTGGCCGTAGGTGAAGGTCCACGGAAGCTCGCCGGCCGGGGTCTGGGTGGTGACGCGGCCCGCGGAGTCGTACGCGTACTCCGTCTTCAGCGCGGGGCTGATCAGCGGGCTCCAGGCCTGGCGCAGCCGGCCGGAGGCGTCGTAGACGTAGGTCTGCACGGCCTTGGAGGTCGCGGAGGCGGCGCCCGGGTCGGTGGACCACAGGCGGATCTCCTTCACCTGGCCGGTGACGTCGCCGAAGACGAGGTCGGTGGCGGTGGTGGTGGCTCCGTAGACGAACTCGATGGCGCGGCAGCCCTTGGTGGCGGGCGTGGCGGTGCAGGTGTCGGCGGAGACGGCCGAGGTGGGGGCGATGACTCGCTTGGGGCGGGCCAGCTTCTTGCCGTTCACGGTCACGGTCTCCGAGACCACGGTGGTGGCGGTGTTCGTCAGGCCGTTCAGCAGGGTGGAGGAGACCGGCCAGGTGGTGGCGGCCGCATCCGGCTTGGTGAACTCGGTGACGGTGCCCTCGGTGTCGGAGAGCGTGAAGGAGCCGGTGACGCTGCCCGTCAGGGTCAGGTCCTCGGAGCCCGGCTCGGCTATCCAGCCGGTTTTGCCCGCATTCGCGGTGAAGTGCGTCTCGTCGCCCTCGGTGCTCACGACCGCGACGGCCGTGTCGGAGGTCTTGCGGACGTGCGAGTAGGCCGACTCAGTGTCCTCGGCGAGCGTGCCGGAGACCCACTCCTTGCCGAAGATGGCGGCCTGGCCGTCCTGCTTGGCTGCCTTGTCCGGGGTGCGGGAGGAGGCCGTGCGCGAGACGGTCAGACCGAAGGAGGAGACATCGGTCGAGCTGAGGGTGAAGTCACCGTTCAGCAGGTTCACCGAACCTGGGCCGATCTCGTCGGTCGCGGCGCCGGTGGCGTTGCGGTCGACGACGACGGTGAGGGGCTGGGTGGCGCCCGTGGCGGAGTTGGGGCCGGTGAAGTCGGCCTTGATCTGCACGGTGCCGTCCGGGTTGACGGTGTCGGTGGCGTTCCAGACCAGTGCGGCGTTCTTGCCATTGACCAGCGGGGCGGGCCAGGCGGTCAGCGGGGCGCCGCCGGAGGTGACGTCACCGGCCGGGATGGTCACCCAGGCGTCGGCCTCGGAGCGCCGCCAGGAGAAGGAGACGTTGTTGTACTTGGCGCCGTCGGCCTCCGCGACCAGCGGGAGGCGGCGGGCGGTGCGCTCGCCCTCGGCGGGCTGGACGAAGCCGCCCGGGCCGGCGTGGAAGGTGTACGAGACCGGCTCGGACTTGTTGTCGGCCTTGTCGACCGTGCGCACCTGGAGGGTGTGGGTGCCGTCCTTGGGCGGGGTGATGCTGATGGTCTTGGCGCCGTTGACGCCGCCGGTGACGACCTTCGTCCAGGTCACGCCGTCCAGGGACCACTCGAGCCAGTTGTGGTCGGAGGTGGGCGGGGTGACGGTGAAGTTGCCGGCCTGCCCGGCGCCCTTGACCCAGGCGGTGGCCGGGTAGTCGGTGGAGGCCAGGCCGGTGGGGGCGGACGGCGCCGCGGTGTCGACGGTGAACGTCTTCCAGGCCGACCAGCCCAGGTTGTAGTGCGTGCCATCGTACGGGGAGGTGCGGAACGTGTACGTCTTGCCGTTGGTCAGCACCCCGGCGGGGACGGTGACGGAGGCCGACTGTCCGGAGTTCACCCACGGCGAGACGATGACGTTGCCGACCTGCGTGTCCGTCACCGAGTCGAAGATCTGGAAGGTGCCGTTGACCTTGTCACCGTTCGCGTCCACGAACGTGTCGCGCAGGACGGGGGTGACGGTGTTGACGACGTAGTCGCCGCCGTAGGAGAAGAACGGCGCGCCGGCTTCCTGCTTCGTACCGGTCTTGGGCCGGTAGTTGTAGGTGACCGTCAGCTTCGGCGGGTTCGAGGCGTTGTTGGCGGAGTTGACCCGCTTCCACTCCTTGATGTCCGTCTCGTCGGTGGACCGCAGACCCATGCTGGAGTAGGTCCACTTGTTGTTGGACCAGTGCTGGACCAGTCCGGTGACGTCTGCGTTGATCCAGCCGTCGGGCTGCGAGGCGCAGCCGGGGTTCCCCTTGGTCTCCGTCGACGTGGCCATCTTGGTGACCATCGCCGGCTGGTTCGTCCAGCGAGAGGCGGTGGTGGGACCGTTGGCAGTCCACACGTCCCACGGCTGGGCGGTGCAGTCCGTGTTGCCCGAGTGGAAGTCCCACAGCGACAGCTTCGCGTCCGAGATCAGCGCGTCCGCGACCGGCGCCGTGTTCCAGGTGATGAAGGAACGCGCGATGCGGTACGTACCGTCGCCGTTCTTCGTGCCCGGGTTGCCGAAGTCCAGCTCGGTGTCGCTGGACCAGTCGACCGTCTCGCCCTGCTGGACGTAGGTGTCGAACAGGTTGCCCAACGAGGACGTCGAGGGGTCGACGGTGACCGGGTACTTCGTCGCCGGATCAGCGAGGAAACCCGCCTCCGGGGTGATGACGAGGTCGACGCCGTCTTTGGTCTTGACGACCTTCAGAGCGACTTTCGCCCGACGGGTGTGCTCACCCGACACCGGATCGACGCTCGCGTCCCACATGACCGGGGCCGGCATCGTCGCCGTTTTATTCGACTTCTTGTCGGTAAACAGCACACTGCCGTCCGGCTGCTGCTCGACCTTCAGACCCTTGGTCTTCAGCGGCAGCGTGTACGAGAATCCGGCCGCGGGCTTGGCCTTGACCTCGACGAACTGCTCGAACCCGGTACGCGTCGCCTCCACGACCACGTCCGCACCCGGCACCGCGTCCGGGTAGGTAGCCCGCGTGCCCTCGAGCTTCGGCGCGGGCAGACCACCACGCCACTGGAGCGTGATCGCCTCATCACCCTGCCCCAGGGTCACTAGATCAGTCCCCGGGGCCGACTGGGCCGCACTCAGAGACTGCGCCTTCGCCCCCGACTTGCCCGCCAGCCGCAGGCCCAGCGGATGCGCCTTCGAGGCTACCGAACCATCGGATGCCGCGGTGAGATTCACATCCACGTCACGCCACTCGCCGGTGGCCGGGTCGCGGAAGCGGATCGGGCCGGCAGCTATCTCGGAGGTGAGCGAACCGTCCTTGTTCACCCACGTCGTGTTCGTCTCCGAACGCTCCGACAGCGCCTCCACCCGCTTGCCCTACAGACGCGCAGCCACACGGGCCGACGAGATGTCCGCAGCGGCGGTCACGGCGGCCGGCTTCTGCGCGGCGGCGGCCCGCTTCGCGGACTGCTGCGCCACGGCGGCCTCGGCCCCGTAGATGGTCGACAGCGACATGAGCAGAGCCACGCCTGTGGCGGTGACACGGAGTCTGCCCGGGCTCATGCCGACGTTGGTTCCCCCCGTCACCGGCTCTTCGATGTTGTCCAAGGACTCCACAATCTCCCCTGACCACTTTCCGATTGAAAACAGTCACATCGCAGGCATGCGGGCGACCTAAGCGGAGCCTAAGGATCAGGTTGTGAAGCTAAATGGTGTGAGCATGCTCAAATAGGATTATTCAAGGGATCATCGTTATCGAATCGCCACCCGCACACATCGCACAGAACAGAATCGTTCCCTCCTGTTGGCGTAAGCGATCTTCACCCTCACGCTCGTCGCCTCGCCCACATCTCTGCGGCGGCGATTGCCGAGGCGCGGGCGATGATCTGTATCTACGGGCAGGCGGGCCGGGGTAGGTCGTTGGCGGTGAATACTTCGCTGCGTGAGCTCGCACCGAGGCTGACGCGCCCTATCCAGTTCCGCTATCTGCGCTATTTGTGGGATGACATTGGCTTGGATCTGACGATCGTGTTCACGGGCGGTGACGGCTGTTTCGAGATGCTGCAGAGCGAGCCGATGCTGGAGGCCCGGGCGTACGCGTGGCAGGAGATCGAACCCATGCCACTGGAGGAGGTCCTACACCGTCATCCCGGCCTTTCACCCCCTCTGGGCCGACGCAGACCCGGACCTGACCGCCATGTGCGATGACGAGGCCGTCCACGGGAACTTCCGGGCGTCGGCGAAGATCACCCATCACCTGACCGCCGGGATGAAGGCGCTTCGGCCTCGGGCAGCATTGCGGAGGCCGTCAGCGTCCGGTCGGTCCAGCGATGGCGGCAGGCGTGGACGGCGGCCGGCCGGACATGAATCATCCGGGATCACGATTGAATCGCATCTGGGCCGGCATCGATGCCGGTAAGGGCCACCACCACTGCTTCGTCATCGACGGGGAGGGCGCCAAGCTGTCATCGAGGCGGGTGGCCAATGACGAGCCAGACCTTCTGCAGCTGATCATGTATGTTCTCGCTCTGGGTGACGAGGTGATCTGGGCCATCGACCTTGCCGACGGTGGTGCCGCTCTGGTCATCGCTCTCCTGCTCAACCACGACCAGCAGGTGCTCTACATCCCCGGCCGGACCGTGAACCGGGCCACGGCCGGCTACCGCGGCGAGGGCAAGACCGATGCCCGTGACGCACACGTCATCGCCGACCAAGCCCGCATGCGGCGCGATGTGCAGCCGATCAGGCCCGGCGACGAAGCCATCATCGAGCTCCGTCTTTTCACAGGCCGCCGTGCCGACCTGGTCTGCGACCGCACCCGAGCCGTCAACCGCCTTCGCGGCCTCCTGACCGGCATCTTCCCCGCTTTCGAGCGCGCCCTCGACCTGGGCAACCACGTGCAACGCATGGACGTACTGCATGCCGACCGCGCGCCTCGACGCGCTGTGGAACATCCTGCGCCCCGTCCCCCTGAGCCCGATCCTGCCGACCTACACCGCGAAAAAGGTTCTTCGTAGCCCCGGGACTGCTCGTACAGGTCAGCGGCGACGAGGACGAGTCGGTCGTCTGTTTCGACTCGCTCCACCGCGGGACCTGACGCCGCTGCTCGAACACGACTTCTGCTGGCCCCGCTTCGACGGGTGAGGCTCAGGACCGGCGTGTATCAGGCCTGATCAGCCTGCGGTTGTCATCATCGTGGCCATGCTTTAGAAGCCAGTGGATCGCTCCGCCACGTAGCTGACGAACCGAACATGCAGTCGAGGTTAGGGTGTCCATCGAACCATGCATGGGGGAATTCGTGGATATAGACATCAAGACGCACTATGTACGGCAGGGTGCAGGAGGAACCAACGAGGCGGCCGCAAAAGCACTGGAGAACCTTCGCAAGTCGCTCGATTCGAGCGATACGGCAGCGGACGGTCACCACGGCTGGGCCTCGGCCGCGGCGTTGAAGCGGTGTGCGACCGCCTGGGAGGACCACATGGTCGACCTGGGGAAGCAGATGAACACCATGGCCGACAACCTCCACACCACGGCCAAAGCCTACGACACCACGGACGCCCAGGCGAGGGACGCCTTCAGCCGGCTCCAGCACGGTCTCGCTGACTTCGGGAGGAACTGACCCGTGGTCACCTATCACGACCTGTACGACTGCCGTGTTGACCAGTGGCAGAAGGCGGCGGACGACTGGGTCGACCTCGCCCGGCGCTCCTCTTCGGCCTGCGAGGACATTCGCGCGCAGGGCAAGAAGCCGCTCGACGAGCACTGGGCGGACGCCACCGGCAAGACGGCTGGCCAGCGCCTCGAAGACCTCGCCAACCGGCTCGAGTCCGGCGGCGACATCATGAAGGGCGTGGCCATGGTCCTCGACGCCTTGGCCCACACCATGGGCTACGCCCAGCGCACCCTCTCCCACGCCGTCGAGCTGGCGGGCGAGAACGGGCTGAGCATCCAGGACGGCCGCGCCGTGGGCGCGTACACCGGCGCCGCCCCCGTCGGTCCGAACGTCCCGCAGAACGTGCGCGACGCCTACACCAAGGAACAGGGGCACATAGCCACGGTCAACGCGCTGATCGAGGAAGCCCTGCGCGAGGCCTCCCAGGCGGACGCGAAGGCCTCCGCCGAGCTGGACAAGCTCGCGAAGACCATCAACGTCTCCGACACCTCACAAGCGCACAACGAGCTCCTCGTCGAGGCGTCCCACCTCGAGTTCGACATCCTCAGGGCGGACATCCCCGTCGGTAAGGACCCGCAGTTCGTCCGCGCCTGGTGGGACGGCCTGACGGCCCAACAGCAGAAAGACCTCATGCGGGCCGATCCCGTGACCCTCGCCGACCTCAAGGGCCTCCCGCCCGAGGTCGGGCGCGAGATCCGCGGACCCGACGGGAAGATCGACAGGGTCGAGATGGTGCGGTACGCACTCGACCACTGGGACAAGAAGGACGACCTGAAGTTCGAGAACAACTGCGCCAATTTCACGTCGTCGGCCCTCGAGGCCGGAGGTATGCAGAAGAAGTTCGACTTCTGGCTGGGGCCCCGCGGCGACAACACCTGGGGACGGGAGAGCGGCCTGGGGTGGGACTGGGTCGATCAACGGGCTTACCACTCCCGTTCATGGGCACAGGCCAAGGGGTTGCACGAGTTCCTGGTCCGCAACGGCGGCGAAGAAGTCACACGATCGGACACGCGTCCCGGCGACGTCATCTTCTACGAGCAGGTGGCTCCCGATCCGGACGAGCCCCAGGGCGAGATCTATCACGCTGCCGTCGTCACCTCTGTGACCCCTGACGGTGACATCAAACTGACCCAGCACACCAGCTCGTTCCAGAACGTGAGCCTGGAGAGCCGCGAACACGTAGCCACCAGGAACCACGGCGAGCAGCGCATACACATCGTCCGACCCCACCCGAATTGGTACTGATGGACACCACCCCCTCCACCACCGCGGTCCGCGACACCACGCGGCAGCGTCCGGTCACGCCCGGCACCGTGATCTCCGCACTGCTCGTCCCGGCCACAGCGACTCTCGGCGTGGTCAGTTCCTACTACGTGCAGGTCATCCACGGAGATTGGGTCGACCGGCAACAGGCAGCCTGCCGGCACATGCCCTTCCCGAAAATGGAACATGTCGCCGGGTGGGCGGGGCTGGCCCTCGGCCTCTCGGCGGTGATCGTCTGCGTGCTGCTCGCCATACGGCTCCGGCGACGCCACGGTGTCCGGCTCCGGGACACTTGGCCGGGGCTCCTGGCCCTCATCAGCGTGTCGCTCAATGTGCCGGCGATCCTGCTGGAGTTGTTCATGGTGTGGGCCATGCAGACCCCCGACGGGTCGGGGTCGATCCTCGGTGACTGCGGTTGACGAGGTGGCAGGCGTGGCGTCGTCAGTCCACGAACGTGGCCGAATCGGTCAACGCCCGCCTGCCGGAGATCCCGTGGCCTGCCTGCCGAGGTAGGGCCGGCGGTGTGGACGGACCCGCGTGCGTGTCCACGGCACGCGGGTCAGCGCGCTCGGACGAAGGCTCCGAAGCGATACGTTGTCCGGCCGCGAGCAGGTCACGAACGGCAGCGATGGCGCGGGTGGTCTTGGCCGGGCTGCCCTTTCGTCGTGCCCGGCGCAGCTGCTCGATCCGAGCGTCACGTGACTCCATGGAGATCGCCATGAGAGACGGGCCGACGAAGCCCGACGTCGTGATCTCTCCCTCCGACCTTCGCCACGTCGTGGTGTCGAAGCCCCCTCAGATCTCCGGCTGCTTCATCGACGCGATCTCCCTGACGCACCTGCCAGTGATGCCACACCCCTGGCCGGAGGACGCAGCTGGCCGCGTCGGCCGATTCAACGGATTGAACGAGCTCGCCTGGCTTCGTATCAGCGGCCCGGCCGAGGTAGACGTCGTGGCATCGATCGTGACGGTTTAGACGGCAATGAGCGACGACGAAGCAGAACAGATCGGTACGCCAAGCTGACGGACCGGGTCCGCTGACGAGCCGGATCGAGGTCAGGTGGAACCTGGCCAGGCATGTTGGAACTACTGGAGACTTGTCGCAGTGCGGACAAGGTCGGCGACGGCTCTGGACCGACCGTGCGGTGGCCAGGCGATCACGGTGGTGACTTTCGGCGCGTCCAGCACGGGTACGGCGGCGAGGTCACCGGGCAGTTGGGCTCGGCATGACTCCGGTGAGACCGCGCAGGCCCGGCCGAGCGCGACGAGCTGCAACAACTGCGCGTGGTCGCGGACCTGCGGGCCGGGGCCGGGCGGGTAGGTGCCGTCCGGGCCAGGCCAACGTGGCAGAGGAAGGCCCGGCAGCCCGGTGATGTCGGCCATGTGCACATGGTCCCGGACAGTGAGCGGATGCCCGGCCGGCAGGACCACAACCTGGCCCTCCGTGCTGAGCTCTTCGGTGTCGAACCCGGCCGTCGAGTCGAACGGCCGGTGCAGCAGCGCCACGTCGGCCCGGCCCTCGCGCAGAAGTCGTTCCTGCTCGGCCGGGCCGCACAGGATGACGTCGACGGCGACCGTGCCGGGTTCGGCGGCGTACGCGTCGAGCAGTTTCGCCAGCAGTTCGCGGGACGCGCTGGCCTTCGTCACCAGGACCAGGCCGGGACGCCCGGTCGCGGAAAGGGCAGCGCGGCGCGTCCGGCGCTCAGCAGCATCGACCGCGCCGAGGGCCGCCCGGCCCTCGGCCAGCAGCACCGAACCGGCCTCGGTCAGCGTGACGGTGCGGCTGGTCCGATCCAGCAGCGTTGCCCCGAGCCGGCGTTCGAGCTGCTGGATCGCCCGTGACAGGGGCGGCTGCGCGATCCCGAGCCGCTGCGCGGCGCGACCGAAGTGCAGCTCTTCAGCGACAGTGACGAAATAGCGCAGTTCCCGGGTCTCCATACGGCCACGTTACCCCCGATCAATACCCGGACGGTATCGTTGCCCACCCGATCGGTCTTGGACCCCCGCCGGAGTCCGAGGGCAGCATGGTCCCCATGAGCGAACGAACGATTGCGCTGATCACCGGCGCGAACAAGGGAATCGGCCACGAGATCGCCGCGGGCCTGGGCGCCCTCGGCTGGAGCGTCGGCGTCGGCGCCCGCGACGATCAGCGCCGTAAAGCGGCAGTGGAAAGACTTCGCGAGGTCGGCGTCGATGCGTTCGGCGTACCACTGGATGTGACCGACGACGCGAGCGTCACCGCCGCCGCACGGCTGATCGAGGAACAGGCCGGGCGCCTCGACGTGCTCGTTAACAACGCCGCCATCACCGGCGGTTGGCCGCAGGAGCCCACCCGGGTCGATCCCGCCACCATCCGGACGGTCGTGGAGACCAACGTGATCGGCGTCATCCGCGTCACCAACGCGATGCTGCCGATGCTGCGCCGCTCTGCTTCACCCCGGATCGTGAACATGTCCAGCAGCGTCGGCTCCCTCACCCGGCAGTCAGGAACCGCTGCTGAGCAGACGACGGGTCCGGTGGCCGTGGCGTACGCGCCGTCGAAGACGTTCCTGAACGCCGTCACCCTCCAGTACGCCCGGGAGCTGAGCGGCACGAAAATCCTGATCAATGCCGGCTGCCCCGGCTACGTCGCGACCGACCTCAACGGCTACCGCGGCGTGCGCACCCCCGAACAGGGCGCGGCGATCGCCATCAAACTCGCGACCCTGCCCGACGACGGCCCGACCGGCCAGTTCTTTGAGGACGCCGGCGTAGTGCCCTGGTGATGTGCACGGCGGTCATCACCCGCCAGGTGAGGCGGGCTTCATCCGCGCATCTCGAACAGGCTCATCGCCTGTGACGGCTGTCCCGGCCGCCTTGCGGCCGGGGCGGCCCGCGCGGGCGGCGGACCTACACCTCGGTCCCGTAGATCCGCAGCTCCACGCCTTCCGCATCGGCGCAGGCGAACAGGTCCTCCAGCGTGCGCAGCCGGACGCTTGGACGGTCTGGGACGGCGAAGCCGCGGGCCGCCAGCAGCGGGCGGACCGCAGCCGCTTGATGTGTCGCATCCGGTCCCGGATCCAGAGCACCTCCTCCGGGGCGGGCTGGCGCTCGAACTCGGCCCCGTGCCCGCCGGGGCAGCGAGAGCTTGGAGCATCACATCCACCCCGCCTCGCCCGCGGCGTGATCCTCCTCCGCGAAGCGGAGCCGGGCGCCTCGCGTACGTCGCGGTAAACAGGTCTTAGTTGCCGTTTTCCCGGGCCTCGTAGTCTGTCAGGCCGACTCTGAGGAGGGACGGGACAAGGGCGTGCAGGTACCAGGCGAGGTCGGTGAATTTCGGCGCGCCCGGGATGCCTCGGCGGTAGATCGTGGGGAGGAAGGAGAGTTCCCTGCGCTGGGGCTGGAGCACGAGCATGCCGCCGGTGCCGGCCTGTGGGTGGTACACGTTCAGAGCGACGGTGTAGGGCAGGTTCGCCGTGGCGTCCAGTTCCGCGAGCACGGCGTTGAGACGATCGGGGGTGCTGTCGTACCAGTCGTGCATGTCGTCTGCGTCATTGACCATGTACGAGATGTAGCCGGGACGTTCCTCGGCGCACCAGCCCGCGGGGGTGAGCACCTCCAGCAGGGCGCGCATGGTGGTTGGGTGCTGGAAGGTGAAGTCGATGTCTGCTTGTCGGTTTCCCACGTGCGTCTCCGGGCGCTTGATCGGTCGCGTCGCATACTCCCCGCTGTGCAAGGTGCCGTCGAGCCGATTTCCCCGGGGAACGCCGCTCCAGCCGTCGGGCGACAGACGTTTTGACTGCACCGCGCTCGTGCCGGCCGGTTCCTCGGTCGGCTGCGGGGCCGGTTGTGAGCATCGGGGTTCTCCACCCCGGCCCGCATACCAGTAACTGAGTGCGCGGTGTTCCCGTACTCGGTGGGACCGGAAGGCGCCCATCAGGAGGAGCTGGACCTCGACTTCGGGACCGAAGCCGACGTTCGCGGAAGGAGACGTACCGGGTGATAGTGCTGCCATGCCCCTGTAACGGGCAACCGTTCTCGAGGAAGGCTGTCCCATGGCTAACGTCATGTCTCCGATCGTCGCGGAGCGCATCTGGGCCCTGCCGCTGTCAGGGTCTGCCGTCAAGTTCCTCCAGTACCTCGTCGCTCGCAGCGACTTCGGGGGCACACTGCCGGTCCGGCAGAAGGACATGGCGGCCGAGTACGGGGTCACCCCGCAGGCGGTCAGCGGGCTCATGGCGCCCCTGTGCGACCTGAACATCGTGCTCAGGCCGCGCAGCGAGGAGCGCAACGGCAACTCCTACCGGCTCCACCCGCTCGCGGCGAAGGACGGGAGCCCTGAGGCGATGGAGGCTGCGCTCCGTGCAGCGCTCGTCCGCATCCAGGCGGGGGACCTGCCGAACCTGAAGCTGCCGACGTACCACCAGGCGCCGCCCACCCCGACGGGCCGCCCGAAGCTCCAGGTCGCCTGACCTGGGCGAGAGCCGCACAAGACGGAAGGCCTTCCACCGTGGTGGAGGGCCTTCCGCGCCTGAGTAACTTGGTACCTCCACTATATCCGCTGCGGCCCGGGTCGGGACAGTTGGATTACGCCGTGCATGCCGATCGTGTCCCGCGGCGGGTTCTGGCATCCATACCTCGAGACGACGCCCTCGGCAGGATCATCTTGCGACAGGGGACCCGGTTCTCCCGCAAGCCGTGTACCTGGTGCTATGAGTGGGACACGGATCACCGGCTCACTGCCGTGACTACCTCCGAGGGGACGCGCTGGAGGTAGCGGAAAAGATCGCCGGGCAGCCGTCGGTTCTGGCTACGGTTCGGCTCGTGCCGGTGGAGTTTGGGGTGGTGGGCTTCACGTGGACGCGGCGCGCGTGGCAGTCGCGGCAGGCTCCGACACCGAGGTGATCTTGGTGTCTCACGAGTGATCGTTACCCGACGTCCCAGGAGTCCTCTCCGCTTCCTTCCGCCAGTGGTCGAGGTTCTGTCGAATGATCTGCACGTGAAGGTGTTCCGGGCCCAGTACCCGCACCGTGGACTCCAGCAGGCTGGCGAGGGCCTGTGCGGCTCCGGCCGCATCCCCCGCCCGCCCCCGCATGGTGGCGAGGTTGTTCCGGGTGGTGAGGGTGTGGGGGTGGTTTTTGCCCAGCACCCTCTCTCGGTCGGCCAGGAGGTCGGCGAGGGCCTGTGCGGCTCCGGCCGCATCCCCCGCCTCCCCCAGCATGATGGCGAGGTTGCCTCGGGCGGTGAGGGTCTCGGGGTGTTCTTCGCCCAGCACCCTCACTCGGTCGGCCAGGACGTCGGTGAGGTCCTGTGCGGCTCCGGCGGCATCCCCCGCCTGCCCCCGCCAGGTGGCGAGTTGGCTTCGGGTGGTGAGGGTGTGGGGGTGGTCGTTGCCCAGCACCCGGGTCTGGTCGGCCGCGAGGTCGGCGAGGTCCTGTGCGGCTCCGGCCGCATCCCCCGCCTCCCCCCGCCAGGTGGCGAGGTTGCCCCGGGTGGCGAGGGTGTGGGGGTGGTCGTTGCCCAGCACCCGGGTCTGGTCGGCCAGGAGGTCGGTGAGGGCCTGCGCGGCCCCGGCCGCGTCCCCTGCCTCCCCTCGCAAGATGGCGAGGTTGTTCCGGGCGGTGAGGGCGCCGGGGTGGTCTTCACCCAAGCGGCTGCCGGTGGTGTCGGTGAGGTGCTGGAAGTGGTCGATGGCGGTAGTGACCTGACCGGATTCACCGAGGCTGCGGCCGAGGCGGTACAGCACTGGGTGCGCGTCCGGCTGGTACAGGGCGTCTTCGGCGTAGCGAGTGAGGGCGTCGGTGTTGGCGCGTAGGGCCTGGGCGAGGTCGGTGTCGCGCTCGACGGCGGGCCAGGCGGCCCCCAGTGCGTCGGCGGCGGTACGCGCGGCCTGGTCGTACTGGTGGGGGGTGAGGGTGTCGCGGGTGGTGCGCTGGATGAGCTGGTGGACGCGGACGGCCTGGTGGGGGGTGCCCGGTTGGTGGTCGATGAGGCTGAGCCGGTCCAGGGCGCGCAGGGTGCGTACCGCGTCCGCGGGGGAGACAGGGGTTTGTTGCGGGGTGGGGCCGGTTGTGGTGCGGTGTGCGGCGAGGTGGGTTCGGGCGCTCTGGCCGGTGAGGACGTCTTGGGGGATGCCGTTGGCGTCGAGGAGTGCGGCGAGGTGGAGCATGGGGCGGGCCAGGCCGGCGGGGCGCAGTGTGTCGGCGCGGTCGATGGACAGGGACCAGGCGGCAGCGAGGGCGGTGGCCTGCTCGTCGGGCAGGGTGTCGGGGGTGAGGTGGTCGAGGGTGGTGGCGCGGTCGGCCAGTAGATGTCGGTAGGCGGCAGCGGATTCGCCGGAGTCGATGAGGTAGGCGGTGGCTTGGGCCAGGGCCAGGGGCAGGTGTCCGAGGTCGTGTGCGAGGGCGGTGAGCTGGTCTGCGGGCTCGGTGCGGCCCTGAGCGTCCAGGGATGCGGTGAGGTAGGCGAGGGATTCGTCGGGGGTGAACAGGCCGACTTCGATACGCCGACGGCCTTCACTGAAGCGGGCGGCGTCGCGGCGGCGGGTGGTGAGCAGTACCCGGCCGTGGGGACTGGCCGGCGGCCACAGGCTGTAGCGGTGGGCGGGATCGTCGGGGTGGACGATGAGGTCGCCGGGATCGGCGAGGTCGTCCAGGACGATCAGCCATCGGCACGGCCGCTGCCCGGGCTTGGGAGCCAGCCAGGCCAGGAACTGTTTCGCAGCTGTTCGGGGTTGTCGGTGTCGGCCCGGCATAACTCGACACCGGCTTGCGCGAACCCGCTCACCACGGCCGACCGGGCGCTCGCGGTCACCCAGACCAGGACGTCCAGGCCGCCGTCGTCCCAGGCCGCGCGGGCATAGTCGGCGGCGAGCTGGGTCTTGCCGACGCCGCCCATCCCAGTCAGCACCTGGGAGAGCACCGCGGTACCGCCGCCCTCGACCGCCTCCCGCAGCCGGTCTCCCTCCCCGCGGTGCTGAAAAGACCGTGCCGGCAACGGGATCACACCGACCTGGTGCGGCCAAGCCGGGCTGCTCTTCGCGGGCAGGTGGTACTGGTGGGTGATGGAGTTGTTGTCGCCGGTGAGGAGGTCCCGGACCGTGATCTCGTTGCCGTCGCCGGAGACTCCGAGGCCGATGTCACCGCCGGCTGACAGTCCGCGCTCGCCCGGCACCGTCTTCCCCGGGCCGCCCTCGTTCTTGCTGCGTCGGAAGGTGCTCATGGGTGCTGGTTCCCGTCGCCGGTGACGGCCTCGCCGATACTGCCGTCCGCGGCCACGCCGCGTTCTCCGGGAACGGCCAGGCCGCCGCCGGCGCCGACGGCGCCCCCTGCGGCTGCTGGCGGTTGGGGCCCGGGGGCAGGCGTGGTGAGCTGGTTGTTGTCGCCGGTCACCGCCCGCCCGATCCCGCCGCGGGCCTGCACGGACCGGGCACCGGCCACTGGCGGAGTGCCCTCGCCGCGGGTGAGCACGAACACCGACACAGCCAGCCCGATCACCCCCACGCCGGCCCCCACCACGCTGGCGACCTTGTCCGCCGTCTCCAGGTCCGCCAATCCCACGACCAGCACCAGTCCCACGACCACCACGGCGCACATCACCGCAACAGCCGCCCACGCCTTCCGCCTCGCCACCCGAACCCCCTTGTCCAGCTGTCCTTCCGGGCCGGCCCGTCCCTGGGCCGTCCATCGAACCTAGCGGCCGGCGGGCCCGGACGGGTGGGGTTCACCCCGGACGGTCCTGAGGGCGGCGAGAGCGCTGCAGCGGTCGGCTTCCACCGCTTGCGGTGCCGAACGCGACGCCCCTTGCTTGCAGCTGGTGGCAGCGTTCTTACCGGCGCCTCAGGATGACGACGGCTCGCCCCGCTTCCGCTACGCCTCCCCGCGCAGGCGTCGGGCGATGTCGATGTCGTTCTGCAGTGCGCTGAGGCGGGGGTACGGCTCGCGGGTGGCGTCCAGGACGCAGACGTGGAGCTTGTCGCCGGCGCAGGGCGCCGCCACGTTCTCGTCCCACCAGGACGGGTGCTTCACCTGGTCGATGAAGCCGAATACGCCCTCGTGCCCGTCCACCTCGACCTTCGAGCCCACGGGCGCTACCCCGACGATCGTCACGTCGAGTTCTTGGTGATCGTGGAATCTCAACTCGGTCCTCCATAGACGTCGACCCAGCTGCGACGCTGGGTCAGTTCGTTGAACCGGTCGAGCTTTTCCACCGGTATCTCAAACTCCAGCCGGACAGCGCCGTTCGGCCCGTTCCTGTCATGAACCTTTACGTGGTCGCCGAATTCCTCGAGGAACCGCGGATGCATCTCGTACTTCACCATCCCCTTGGCGAAGTTGGCTCCGGTCGGCCCAGCGTACTCGGCGGCCACCGCCCGTTCGCCGAAGTAGATCTTGCCGTCCGAGATGATGCCGCCGCCGATGTCCACCCCCGGCTGGTGGTTGGCAGGGTTCGGGCCGTGGTCCAGCTCGTACTGGGCGTGGGCCCCCTTCGGCGTGCGGTAGATCGGGACGTAGTCCGGTGCGAGGCCCAGGTAGTCCGTCCACGCATGCGGGTTCGCCACGTAGGTGAAGGGGTTCGGCGCCGGGGTGAGGCCGAGGGGATCCGAGGTGAGGTAGCGGCCGTTCTCGGGGTCGTAATGGCGGAAGTAGTTGTAGTGGAGGCCCGTCTCGGGATCGGCGTACTGGCCCGGGAAGCGGAGCGGCGTGTAGGCGGTGCTGTTCGCCGCCCACGTCGTGAGGCCCCACAGCGTGGACCTGGTGTGCCATGCCACGTTGCCGGAGTCGTCGACCATCTCGGTGGGAGCCCCGACCAGGTCGGTGACGATCGCGAAGAACCGCGAGTCCACCTCTTCCCTCGATGCGTCGAGGATGCGTTCCGTCTGGGCGATCGGCCGAATGTCCTCGTGGTCCCACGTGAGGGCCACGACGTGGGGCTGCTCAGTCGAGCTGCTGATCTGCTCGCACAGCGTGTTTCCGTCCCAGGTGAAGTCGATCCGCTCGGCTACCCTCTCGCCGTCTTGCGCCAGACGGAGCTTGGCCGTGCGGCGGCCGAGCGGGTCGTAGAGATAGCGCCACTGGGTGCCGTCAGGGGTGGTCGCGGAGACGAGGCGGTCCTCGGCGTCCCACACGTAGTGCCATACGTCCGGCTTCCGTGACAGACGGGATTTGCGTCGCATGGTGACGCGGCCGAGCCCGTCGTGTTCGTAGCGCACGGCCCCGGCGCGGGTGAGGCGGTTCCCGTCGTAGGTGCGCGCGCCGTTCGCCTCGTTGCCGGGATGGTCCGTCGGCCAGGAGGCGAAGGTCTGGTTCCCCGCCTGGTCGTAGGCATAGCTCTCGTTCCAGCCGGCAGCGTGCACCGCGGTGACCCGCCCGGCCGGGTCGAGCTCGTACTCGAAGCGCCCGCCGGCTGCGTCGTCGACAGCGGTGAGGTGGCCGTCCGCACGGTAGCTGTAGTCGCGCTGGAGCACGCGGGCACCGGTCGGGCCGGTCACGGACTGCGCCGTGAGCAGCCCGGCGGGGCTGAAGGCGTGGCTGAGGACGAGGGAGTCGCCGATCCGCCGCGCCACCTCGCGGCCTGCGGCGTCGTACGTGAAGGCGATGGAGCGGCCGGAGGCCGTCATCGCCGTGCGGCGGCCGGCACGGTCGTAGCTCCATGTCGCCGTCGCGCCGGTCGGCGTGGTACGGCTGGTACGGCGCCCCAGGCCGTCGTAGGTGTACGCGAGTGTGCGTCCGTCGACGGTCTCCGACAGCAGCTTGCCCTCGCGGTCGCGCAGCAGAGTGACTCTCGTGCCGTCGGGTCCCTGGGCCTCGGCGAGTTGGTCGGTGAGGTCGTAGGCGTAGCTGGTGATGCTGCCGGCCGCGTCCTTGCGGATGATCTGGCCGATGGCATTGCGCTCGAACGCGGTCGTCTGGCCCAGTGCGTTCGTGCGGGAGGCGAGAGCTCCGGTGGCCTCGTACGTATAGGTGACCGTACGGTCGTCGAAGTCCGTCTCGGAGGTGAGGCGTCCCGCGGCGTCGTACGTGTAGTTCCAGGTCAGGCCCTGCGGGTTGGTGACTTCCGTGAGACGCAGCTCGGCGTCGTGCCGGAAGGCGTGGCGGACGCCGTCGGGGCCGGTGCGCGCCGTGAGGACGTCGAATTCCGTGTATTCGAACCGGGTGACCCCGCCGAGCCGGTCGGTATGGCTGGTGCAGTTCCCCTCACCGTCCCAGGTCCAGCTCTCGGCGGCGCCGTCCGCGTGGACGCGGCGGGCGAGCCGGCCTTCGACCGTCCACTGAAGGCACGTGGTGGCGCCAGTCCCGTCCGTGATGGAGGTCGGGCGGCCGAAGGCGTCCCGCACGAAGCGTGTCGTGGCCCCGAGCGGATCCGTGACCTCGACGGGGAGCCCGGCGCCGTCGCAGCGGATGGTGGTCGTGTGGCCCAGGGGGTCGGTGACGGAAGTGAGGGCACCGGCTTCGTTGTAGGCGAAGAGGGTGGTTCTGCCCATCGAGTCGGTGGTCGCGACGCGGTTGCCGCGCTCGTCATAGGAGTACCGGACTACCTGGCCGTCGGCCCGTTTGACGTGGACGGGCAGGCCGAGCTCGTTGTGCCGGGCCGTCGTTCCGCGCCCGTCGGGGCGTGTCACGCTGACCAGATGGCCCTCGTCGTCATAGCCGTAGGAGGTCGTGCGGCCGAGCGCGTCGGTCTGCGCGAGCAGACGGTTGTGGCGGTCGCGTACGTAGCGCGTCGTGTGACCGAGGGGGTCGACGTCGGCCACGATCCTGTACCGGTCATCGACGAGGTACCGGCGGGTGTGGCCCTCGCCCGTGACGGTTTCGGTGACCCGGTGGCCCGTCGCCTCGTCGACGGCGTCATAGGCCAGGTTGAGCACCATGTGCCCGTCGCCGCCGCCCTCCGCGATGCAGCGGTTCTGCTCGTCGTACTCGTACGTGTAGGACCGGTCGTTGGTGTCGGTCCACGAGGTGATGCGGGCGCGGTCGTCGTAGGCGAAGCGCAACGGCAGCCCGGAGGAGTTGGTGACCTCGGTCAGGTTCCCGTCGGTGTAGCCGTAGGCGAGGATGCGCGGGCCGCCGTCGAGGTGCAGGGCGGTGATGCGGCCGTCGGCGGTGTCGAAGCGGAGGCGGTGGCCGGCGGAGTGGGTGATGCCGAGCGGGGTGCCGTGTTCGTCGTACTCGAAGGTGACGAGGTTGCCGTTGCGGTCCTCGAGCTGGGAGATCGGTGCGATGCCGTCGCCGTCCGGGTCGCCGGCAGGCGGGGTGAAGCGGCGGACGTGTCCGGTCTCGGGATCGGTGAGGGTCCAGTCCCCGTCAGGGGTGCGCTCCAGAGGGTGGCGCGGTGCGGAGGCGGACAGCGGTACGACGGGAACACCAGGTGCCGGATGCGGGTACGCCACCACCAAGCCGTCCTCGGTGACGAGCACGGCACCCTCGGCATCGATCTCCAGGTGCTGGTCGACCGTCGAAGTCCACGTGGGGCCGAACCAGCGGCCTGCGGTGTAACCCGATTCCGCGCGGCGGACGAAGACCAGCGGCAGGGTGCCCGGGAGCACGATGTCGGTCTGCGGCAGGAACATCCGGCCGGTGGCCAGGTCGATCGGGTCGGTGTTGTCGTACCGCTTGGCGAGGTCCGGTGTCTCGCTCACGTGCGGACCGTCCGCGGTGTGCCCGGCGCGGGCCGGGCCCTTGAGGTCGTCCACGTGCTTGGCGGCGGTGCCGAGCTTCTTCAGTGAGCCGAGGCCCTTGGAGCCGACGAGTTCGGGTATGAGCTTGCCGATGCCCTCGGAGGGGTCCTTCATGAACTCGTCGAGCATCTGCTTGCCCGCGCCCATGGGGTCGTTGGCCATGGTGACCAGGCCCGCGGCCGTGGAGTTCAGGTTCGTGAGGTACTCGGCGGGATGGGTCAGGTTGTACGGATCCATCGGGTTCAGCGCCCGGGCGAAGTTGACGATACCCGCCGTGCCCTTGACCACGCCGCCCACCAGGTGGGTGGAGGCGAGGTCCAAATAGTCCATGCCGTCGCCGAGCTGCTGGGCGTAGGAGGGCTTGGGCGGGGCGGCGTCGCGGGCGGCGCGGACGGCCGCGGCGGTGGTGTCGGCGACCTCGTTGCGCTGCTTGCGGGCGCTGTCGAGCTTGTCCTGGGCTGCGGTGGCCAGCGTCTCGCCGGGGTCGACGAAGTCCTTGGCGTCGACGGGCCTGGGCGGCAGCGGGTCCTTCTTCGCTTCCACCGCTTCCTTGTAGGCGGTGACCTTCTTGTTGTGGGCGCTGCGAGCGTCGGTGGAGACCTTCTGGGCGTGCTGGTACTCCTCCAGGGCCTCCTTGGCCTTGCCCTGGGCCCACTCCACGGTCTCGGCGAAACGATTCATCGCGTCGGCGGCCTTGCCGAAGGCGTCGGCGGCCTTGAACCAGCGCGGCGGCTCCTTGGCCACCGTCTCGCGGAACGTGTCCGCGGTCTTGCCCTTGAGGCCTTCGGGCTGGGTCATGGCCTTCAGACCGTTGCCGACCGACTCGAAGGCCGTCTTGAAGTCGTCCAGGTGCGAAACCTGCGCGCGGATCTTGGAGACGCTGCCGTAGATGAGTTTCTTCGGGTCGTCGGTCTGCCCGAGCTCCAGCTCGGAGACGTCCGCGCCGAGCTGGTTGGCCGCCGAGCGGCTCTTGTCGCGGATCCAGTCGCCGGCCTCGTCGAGGCCGACTTCCTCGGCCAGGTCGGCCGTCTTGTCGCCGGCCCACTCGATGGCGTCGCCGACCTTCTCGACCGCGTGCTCGGCCTTGTCCTCGATCGAGTCCGGTATGAAGTCCCGCCAGCCCATCAGTTACCGCCCCCGTTGCCCTTCGTCTGCTCCAGCAGGTCCTTGAGCGACCCGATCTTGCCGGTGGAGGTCACCGTGTCCTTGGTGTCCGACCAGGTCTGCTTGATGTCCTGCGCGCCCTTCTCGAACGATTCGGCGCTGTAGTCCGGCTTGTAGACGTCCGCGCTGAAGATGTCGTCCCAGGACTTCTGCTCGATCTCGTCCTCACTGGCATGCGGGTTGCCGTACGCGGCGTTCGCGACCACCTTGAACGCGCCCTGCACGTACTGGTCCTCCTCCCACACCGTCCCCGCGGCGATCCCGAGATTGCCCGCGAGGGCGGAGGCGTTCTGGATCAGGCTGCGCACGCCCCACTCCCAGCGCTCACAGAAGTCCTCGAAATCCTTCGACAGCGTGCCGTGCCCGGCCTCCATCGCGGTCATCGACAGGTTCTCGAACCCCGCCCCCTGCGAGGCCCCCGCCGCATCCCCCGACTCGCGCAACTCCGCTATCGCCGCCCGCAGCCCCTTCTGCACCAGGGCAACCGCCTGCGGGGACACCTCGAGGTCACCGTCACCGGCCATCAGGCCACCCCCGCAGACTCGGACTCGACGTCCACGGCACACCCATCGGGCACGATCCCGGCGACGGGCGGGAACAACATCGACCCGTCCGCATCCGCCACGTTCACCGCCACTCCGGCGGGGCCGTCCACCTCCGGAACGACCGCATCCACCAGACGCGCACCCAGAACCGCCAAGTAGGGCCATTCGCGCTCGGCTTCCCCACGGGCCTCAGCGAACCGGGCCAGGGCTTCCTCGTCCGTGAACGCGTAGAACCACCGGATCCCACCGGAGACGGCGGACAGCAACCCGCCGTCACCGTCGGTGGAACCACCGGCAAGGGGCACGAGTAGTACTGCCCGCCGGAACTCACCCACCAGACGACCGGGATCCCCGGTGCCCGTTCGATATGCGGCTATCTCTGCGGTTAGTTCCACGGTCTGCATCCCCCTTCAGGGCGGTCGACACCCGGAGGGAACCATACCTTGATCGGCAAATCATCCTATTGAGGACGCGCGGGAGCCTGCGCGTCGTTGGATCCTGCGGAGCGGCGGAGGCGGGGCAGTTGGGTCACGCAACGTTCTTGCGCGCTTCAGCGCACCGCAGTGAGCCGGCGACTCACGCACCGCCCGGGGCACCCACGACCGTGGTGCTTTGTGTGTGATGGGAATTATGCGTCGTTTTCCGGATTCGGCGAAAGTGCTCGAGAACGCCCTGTCGCTCGCCTAGAGTTGCAGGTCAGAAAGTCTGCTCCCCGCACCCGCGGGGATGACCCCCCGCTATTCGGGCGCCGTCGGACGCTGCCGGGCAAGCCGTCGCGGCGGTTAGTGATTGCCCCGCACCGGGCCCGGGCGCGACCATCGGCCCCGCGATGGCCTTCGCCTGGGCGGCGGTGAACACCATCGCGGGGAGCCGGGCACCGCAGCCGGAGACAGCTGACGGAGCTGGGTGTTCCGCCGCCGTGCGCCGGGCACAGAGACACCACACGGGGTGCGGCGGAAGGGGCGGTGGGGGCATGAGACGAGTGGACTGGTGGGTCGCGTTCAGCGCGGTGCTGTGGGCCGGGGCATGGGGGGTACTGGGCTGGATCGTGCTGGACGCGGACCTCCAGAGCACCGAGGATCTCCTCGGCTGGTGGTTGATACCCATCGCCTTCGCACCCCCCATGTTCGGCGGCATCGGCCTGCTCTTCTTCGACGACGACGAGATCGGCGGCGGGGTGTCCGACGACTGCGAACTCAGCTCGCGGGGGCTGAACGGCTGCGGAGGTTGCGGCGGCTGAGGGCCGAGTCAGGCGTCCGGGTGAACACCCGGCGCGCCGCACCCCGCTCCGGCCCCACCACACGTTGAACTGTGTCAGGCGTCGATGTCGGCCTGCTGGCACTGCCCGATTGCGCGTCCTCGGTCGGCCAGCCATGAGAGGAAGGCGCCGGATTGGGACTTCAAGCCGTCCCCTGAGGCGACCGCCGAGATCGCCAGTCTGCTCGCGCCCGGCAACAGCAGGCGCTGAAGCCCGGCACGCCCGTCCCCGAGTCGTAGTCGGGGGGCCTGCGGGCTACCGGAGCACGACCGTGACGCCGCGCCGCTCGAGGAGTTGCACGATTTCCTCGAAGTAGGAGAGCTGGCCCTCCGGATCCTCCACAACGTCCGCCAGTGCGCGGTGTGCGACTTCGGAGTCATGCCAGGTCAAGGTGAAGGGCGGGGCCACTCCGAATCCACCGCACAGGCAGTCCTTGAAGGCGTTCCACTCCCGGCCGAAGTAGCGGCCAGGTCCGAGCAGGGCCTCGGCGATTGCGCAGTGCAGCCCGGGGACGTCCGTGACGAACCGGCCGTCGAGGTGGTACTCGCCGCCGGAGCGGTCCGGTCGGGGCGTGGGCACCCGCCAGGCACGGGTGGTGAGGTCGAGCCACGCGGCCCTGCCCTGTGAGTCGTACGGCGCCCACATGTTGGGGGCTGCCGGTGGGCCCTGATACCACTGCGCCCAGATCGGGCGGGCCGTCGGCGATGGGCGATCGGCGCCGCCATCGGTGAGGGTTATGTCTTCCAGCCAATCGCCGAGCAGCTCAGCAGCCGACAACGGTGGCAGCTCAGCGGACGGTATCGGTTGTTGAGGCTGCGTCGAGCTTCCACAAGCTGTGAGTGACGCAAGCATCACAAGTCCAGCCACGCATGGGATCCCGGAGTTGGTCACCTCAGCACACCTCCCACCCACCCCAAGTGATCAAATCGCCGGAATCTAGCAGGGTACTGCCGCTTCGGTACACGTCTTGGCAGGCCGGGAGGCTTCCGGGAGCCATGGTGGAGCGTTTCCGGGGGGGTGTCTCTATGTCTTTCGTCAAGGACGTGATGCCAGGTATGAGGCTGTTTGGGATGGTCATGCAGCGAGGGTGACGGCGGGGACTCTGGACTCGTAGAAGGTGCCGTCGCGGAGCATGGCGAACAGGACGCTGATGCGTTGGCGGGCGAGGCGGAGGAGCGCCTGGGTGTGGGTTTTCCCGCGGGCGCGTTGGCGGTCGTAGTAGGTGCGGGAGGCGGGGTCGGCGTTCATGCAGGCGAAGGCGGAGAGGAACATGGCGCGTTTGAGCTGCCGGTTTCCGCCTCGTGGTGCGTGTTCGCCGTGGATCGAGGTCCCCGAGGATCTGGTCGTGGGGGCGAGGCCAGCGTAGGAGGCGAGGTGGGCAGCGCTGGGGAAGCTGGTGCCGTCGCCGACGGTTACCAGCAGGACGGCGGCGGTCCTGACCCCAACTCCGGGCATCGAGGTCAGGACCTGGTGAAGAGGGTGGGCCTCCAGCAGGGTGCTGATCTGGGCTTCGAGCGCCCGGCGCTGGTCGTGGACCGCGGTGAGCGAGGCGGCCAGTGACGGGATCACGATGTCGAGGGTGCCGGTTCCCGGGACCACGACGGTCTGTTCGTCCAGGGCGTCGAAGACCTCGTCGATCAGCCGGGCGGCCATCCGCGGGGCTTTCGGGCGGATGAGGTCGACGAGTCTGCGGCGGCCGGCTTTCCGCAGTGTGGCCGGGGATCCGTAGCGTTCGAGGAGCCAGGTGACGGCCGGGTGGTCCAGCCGGGGCCCGAGCACGCGCTCCAGCGACGGGTGGAACTGGGTCAGCAGGCCGCGTATCCGGTTGCTGGTGCGGGTGGCTTCGGCGGCGAGGTCCTGGTCGAAGCCGGTCAGCACCGTGAGCTCGGCGGTGATCTCGTCGGTCAGTTCCAGCGACCGCAGGACGTGCGGCATGGTGCGAGCGGCGTCCGCGATCACCGCCGCGTCCTTCGCGTCGGTTTTCGCCTCGCCCGGATACAGGTCAGCGATCCGCCGCATTGCGAGTCCGGGCAGGTAGGCGACCTCGCAGCCGGCGTCGCGGGCGACGGTCAGCGGCAGAGCGCCGATTGAGGCCGGCTGGTCCACGATCACCAGCACCGTGCCGAACTTCGCGATCAGCTTGTCGAAGACGGCCCGCAGTTTCGGTTCGCTGTTGGGCATCGGCTTGTCGAAGACTTTCTTGCCCGCCGGCGTCAGCCCGTGACCGTGATGGGCGCTCTTGCCGACGTCCATACCCAGGAAGACGGCCACATCGCCGGTGTCTAACATCGCACCCCTCCAGGGTGGTTGGATCCTGCCGGCCTCGGCGGCGGCACCGTGCTCGCGCATCCACGTTATGCAGACCTGCCGCCCGCGAACTGCCCGGCATTGCGCCAGGCCGGGCGGTGGCCGGGTCTCTCATCAGCGTCTCCGACGGCACCCCACGGACCCGGCGACACCACCCCCCAGGTCATGCCTTCGACAGAGGGGACACAGCCATACCGGGCCCGGAGGCCAGCGGCCCCATTGCAGGACCGCGAAAAAGATAACGGGGGGGGCACAGCAGGTCCCGGCGTGGACACGGACCGGCAGCCGGCCCGCTCCCTCGGTGTATCGCCTTTCCGCGCCCGACGCGGAACCCCCTTGTGATGCTGGGCGAGGTGCGGGTCATCGACCGTCCCGCTCAGGGCCTCGGCAGCGAAAGGTGCAACCGTTGCCGTCCCGAGCCGTTCAACGGGACTTTGCCCGCAGCGCTCTGGTCAGCCGAGTGAAGGCGGGAGGTTGCGGGTTTCTGTGGGCTTGGCGTCGATGACGGTGCCGATGGGGTTCCAGCCGTGGGGTCCGGAGGGGTCGCCGCCGTCGAAGAGGTGGATGCTGATGCTGCCGTCGGAGCCGGTGAGGAGGTAGTCGGCGTGGCTGTCCGCGTCGAAGTCGGCCAGTTGGACCTTGCCGTGGTCAGTGGTCAGACCGGTCGCGGTCTGACCGAGGTACTGCCAGCCGCCGTGGCTGTCCCCGCCGCGGTTGAGGTAGGTGGTCACGGCGCCGCTGGGGCTGATCATCCAGTAGTCGGCCCTGCCGTCGCCGTCGTAGTCGGCCAGACGTACCCGGGTCCGGTCCGTCGTGGTGCCGGTGGCGATCTGGCCGATGTCACGCCAGCCGGTGCTGCCCGCCGCGTCGCCGCCGCGGTTGAGGTAGGCGTGGACGGCGCCGTCGTCAGCGATGGCGAGGTAGTCGGTGCGGCCGTCGCCGTCGAAGTCCGCGAAGCGGACCTGCTCGTGGCGGGTGGTGGTGCCCCAGGCGACCTGGCCGATGTGCTGCCAGCCGTTGGGGCCGGAGACGTCACCTCCCTTGTTGAGGTAGACGGTGACCCCTCCGTCGGCCGAGATGAGGAGGTAGTCGGCCCTGCCGTCGCCGTCGAAGTCGGCGAAGCGAACCCTCGTGCGGTCGGTGGTCACGCCCGTTGCGACGCGCCCCACGTCCTGCCAGCCGGAGGTGCGGTTCAGGCGTGCGCGTACCTCGCCGTTGTCGGCGATGGTGAGCTGGTCCGACCGGCCGTCGCCGTCGAAGTCGGCCCACCGCACGGGCCCGATGCCGCCAGCTTCGGTACCTGCGCGGGGCGCCGGGCGCCGGCGGGCCCAGCCGTCGCTGACCGTCTGCTCGATGGCCGCGTCGTAGGCGGTGGCCACCTTGAGGTAGCCGGCGTCGTTGGGGTGCAGCCCGTCCGGCAGTTCGGCGGCCAGGTCCAGCCGGGGCGGGGCCACGTACCGGAAGTGCTGCCCGGCCGCCTGCCGGCTCGCCTCCTGCCCTTGGACGACTGCGTTGAACGCGGCGGTCTGCCGTTCCAGGCCCGGCGTATCGGGCAACAGCCCGAGGACGATGACGGCGGTACCGGGCCGTTGGGCCTGCAGGCGGTCGACGAGCCCGAGCAGTCGGCGGGCCGCGTCCTCGGGATCGGCGGCATGCCACTTCAGGTCGTTGATGCCCAGGTGCAGCAGGACGACATCGGGCCGGGCGGCGTCCTGCCACCGGTCTATCTCGGCTCGGACCTGGTCGATCGTCCAGCCGCTGTGCCCCTCGTTGTCGGGATCGCCGACGGCGCCGACGGACCCGGAGCCCACGAAGTCGGGCACGAACCGGTTCTGCTGCACGAGCCGGTCCCACAGGGGCGCGCGGTAGCCGGCACCGCCGGAGCTGCCGGCGCCGGCCGTGATGGAGTCGCCCAGCGGCATGATCCTCATCAGCGGAGGCGAAGGCTGTGCGGTGGCTGCGGCAGGGCTCGCCGCGATGCCGGTCAGGACGGCACCGGCGACGGCGGCCACGAGGGCGAGGCGGGTCAGTCTTGCCACGATCGATGAGTCTTTCGGGTAGGAGTCGAGCGGGCCCGCCCGGCTCACCGGAACCGGGCGGGCCCATATGCCCGGCTTTCGAAGGCCGGGCAGACGGTCAGCCCTCGGGCACCGACGATGAGCCGGCGCGCCTCGGGGCGGTAGTTGCGGTGCCGGTCAGGTGCCGCTGGCGACCTTGCCGATGCCGGTCCAGCCGTTGGGGCCGGACTTGTCGCCGCCGTTCCACAGCCAGACGGAGGCGCTGCCGCCGGTGCCGGCGACGAGGTAGTCGGCGTGGGTGTCGGCGTTGAAGTCGACGAACTGGATCTTGGTGTGGTCGGTGGTGACGCCGCTGGCGATCTGGCCGACCGTGTTCCAGCCGTTGCCGCCGGCCGGGTCGCCGCCGCGGTTGAGGTAGAGGTCGACCTTGCCGTCGGCCTTGACCTGGATGTAGTCGGCCTTGCCGTCGCCGTCGTTGTCGGCGAGGCGGATACGGGAGCGGTCGCTGGTCACGCCGGAGGCGACCGTGCCGGCTGCGGGCCAGCCGTTGCCGGACTGGTCGCCGCCGCGGTTGAGGAAGACCGAGAGCGCACCGGAGTCGTTGAAGACCATGTAGTCGGAGCGGCCGTCGCCGTCCCAGTCCGCGAAGCGGACCTTGGTGGCGTCGTTCGTCACACCGGAGGCGACCTTGCCCAGGTGCTTCCAGCCGGTGCCGGGGTCGCCGCCCTGGTTGAGGTAGACCTCGACGGAGCCGTCGGTGTTGATCAGGATGTAGTCGGCCTTGCCGTCACCGTCGAAGTCGGCGAAACGGACCCGGTTGCGGTCGTTGGTCAGGCCGGTGGCCACCCGGCCGATGCCCTGCCAGCCGTTGGCGCCGGCCGGGTCGCCGCCGCGGTTGAGCCAGACGGAGACCTCGCCGTTGTCGGCGACGCTGATGTAGTCGGGCTTGCGGTCGCCGTCGAAGTCGGCCCAGCGGATGCGGTCGTTGCCGCCGGCCTCGTTGACCGCCGTGGACCGGCGCGAGGTCAGCGAGCTGATCCACTGGCCCAGGTCGTCGACGCGGCTGTCGTACGCCCCGGTCTTCGTCTCGGTGTTGTCGAGGCAGTTGCCCTGCCAGGACCGGCTGCCGATGGCGACGATGGCCGGCTTGCCGTTTTCGGTGCGCACGGCAGGGGCGCCGGCGTCACCCTTGCAGACGGTGGCGTCCGCCGGGGTCTTCGCGGCCACATCGATGCCGGTGGCCGCGACGGTGCCGACGGTGAAGACCGCGGTGTGGATCTTGCTGGGCGCCCATTCGGACTGAGTGCGCCCGAAGCCGGCGACGGTCAGTTCCTGGCCTGCCGTGGGCGCGGTCGCGGACACGGCAGCCGGGGTGACGCCGAAGGCGGGCTTCTCCAGACGGGCCATCACCAGGTCCCGGTCCTCGCGCGGCACGACCTCGACGATCTCGGTGGTGTGACCGCTGGACGTCGCCAGGTCGGTCCGGCCGACGGTGACGGTCGTCTTCTCCTTCGGCGCCCCGGCCGCCACCGTGTTGTTCTCGGCGGGCTTGTCGGCGAAGCAGCTCTTCGCCGCGAGCACCCAGCGCGGGTCCACCAGCGTCGCGGTGCAGAACCGCTTGTTGTCCCCGATGGTCAGCTTGCCCGCGAACGCGTACGTCTGGTCCCCGGAGGGCTGGGCGGGTGCGGTCGCGGATCCGGTCACCCGCATCTCCAGCAGCGTGGCCCGCTGAGGATCCGTCGGATTGGACTCGCCAAACCCCTTGGCGGTGTCCTTCGGCACGGCGAGGCTTGAGGTCTGGCCATTGATCGTTACCTGCGCACTCAGATCACGCCCGTTGGTCTCGATTCGGAAAGCACGCGGGATGTTCACTGCCAGGTAGCCGGTGTTTGCGGCACTGAAGCAGATCCTGGAGTCCTCGGTCTTGAGGTTCCGCGCCCACACCATGATCTGGTAAGGACCGGAGCACGAGGTGAGGGCGATGTTTCCGTCGCCCGCGATCAGATCGGCCCCGGTGATGCCGAGCACGTCGGAGCGTGACGGGTAGGCGCCGTCTTCGACCGTGAAGGGTGCATTGCCGTTGGCCGGCGACACCGGGTCGGCCGATGCCAGCGGCGCCCCTGCGGCGGCGGCAACGGCAGAGGCAGCGGTCAGCGTGGCTGCAGGCAGCCATCTGCGAATACGCACGATGTGTGTCAAGCCTTCCAGGCAACCCTCGCTGAACAGTACGCGAGGGTGGGATGAGCGGAATTGACCGCGCCGCGACGGTGCGGACGGTCGTGATTGCCTGGGGGCCGAGGGAACAGTAGCTCCTCGGACACGAGCTCCGCACCTTCGCCCGTCACGAAACGACTTCGCCGTCGATCACGTACCCACTACAACGGCGGCTGTAGACGCTGCTGCACGGACCATCAAGAAACTGTGCGCGCATTGCAAAACGGGAGCCCGGGGCGGCGGGTTCCAACGGGGCGCTGGCAAAGCAGCACCGGCGGGTACTGGCCGAACTACGCCAGGTCGGACCGTGGACAACGGCGAGAGAGCCACACCGGCAAGCTGCACAACCATCATCCGGTCGCGATGATCTAGAGTCCCGATCGACAACTGCTGCACCGGACCGTCCAACGGCCCGGGGCGGGAACCGCTGTCTTCGGCCTGGGGAAGCCGATTTCAAGGAAGACGGTGGGACCGCCCGCGCATGCAGGCAGGACGCAACGACGCCACCGGCCCCTTCCCGCATCGAGGAGGGGCGCCGGCCTGCCCGTGTGCACGCACACCTCACATCACAACAGGGGGAACGTCCCGTGCGTCACAACCCAGTGCGGTCCGGCAGAGCCCGGGGGAGGGGAGCCGTGACGGCCTTCAAGGCCGTACGTTTCCTGCTTCCACTGGCTTTGCTGGCCGGACTTGCATCAGCAGCGCCAGCTGCCGCCGATGACCCGGCCACACCACCGCTGACCCCGCGCCAGCAGGTACTCCAGCAGTGGAAGGCGGGCGGCCCGGCCGTGAAATCGGCTGCCGGCCAAGCCCTCGCGGGCAAGGACGAGCAGATCCGCATCTACCTGGAGTCTGGCCAGAAGGTTGCCGAGGAGCTCGACCTCCGCGAGGCCGCGCTCAAGCTCGTCACCGACGCCGGCGCGGGAGTGCGGGAAGCTGCACAGCGGGCGCTGGACGGCACGCCCGCCGACCTCGCGGTCTTCATGAAGGACGGCTGGAAGGCTCCCCTGGCCGAGGACGAGCGGGTCCAGGCGGCCATGATCACCGAGGCCGGTGGCGCGGGCACCCGGGAAGCGGGCGACGCCGCGATGCGCGGCTCGATCGACGACATCCGCGCCTTCCTGACCGAAGGCCAGTACAAACAGCGCGACGACGACGCGCGCGTACGGGTCTCTCAGCTGGAGGCCAGCGGTGGGCCCTCCACCAAGCGCGCAGCCGCAGCAGCGCTCAAGGGCTCGATCGAAGACGTACGTGACTTCCTGACCTACGGGCAGTACATCGCAGCCGCCCAGGACCAGGAACACGCCACCATCACCGACCTGGCCAAGCAGACGGCTGACGCGGGCGCGGCAGCCGAAAAGGCGAAGAAGAGCGCGTTGGAGCAGGCCGACAAGGCCAAGAACGCCGCGCGCCTGGCCAAGGAAGAGTCCGTCAAGGCCGCTGCCGAAACTCAGGCAGCCCAGAAGGACTCGATCAAGGCCAAGGACGCATCTCGCCGAGCGGCCGAGTCCGCCCGCCGCGCCGCCTCCGCCGCTCAGGCAGCTATCGCCTCGGCCCGGGCCGCCAACGCCGCCGCTCAGACGGCTGCCATTGCCGCGTACAACGCGTCGAACGCGGCCCTGTACGCCTCGCAGGCCGCGACCCGAGCCTGGAACGCCGCCGCGTCCGGCAAGGTCAACGAGAAGATCGCCGCCGACGCGGACAAGGCCGCCGAACAGGCCGAGAAGATCGCCGAGTCGGCCGAAGCCGTGCAGCAGGCCCTCACTGCCACCAACACAGCCCTGCAGGCGTCACTCGACGCGATCGCAGACATGAACGCTGCGGCGGACAACGCGACGCAGTCCGGCCAATGGGCGTCCAAGGCCGGCCTCAACGCCGACGAAGCCGAAGCGGCCGCGGCCTCGGCCCGTCGGCACGCCGCTGAAGCGAAGCGATCCGCCACCGCCGCACAGGGCCATGCCGCAGCAGCCGCCACCCAAGCGCGGGAGGCTGCCGCCGCAGCCCGCTCCGCTGCAGGGCACGCCCGCAAGGCGGCAGAAGCCGCCCGGCACGCTGCCGACTACGCAAATGATGCCCAGAAGGCCGCCACCCAGGCCAAGACCGACGCCGCTGAGGCCCTCAAGTCCGCCCAGGCCGCGGACGCCGCGGTCAAGAAAGCCCAGGACGTCCAGGCAGCAGCCCGGGCGAACGAAGCCGAAGAAGTCGCCGCCCGCACGAAGGTCCTGGTCAACCAGGCGCGTGACGACAAGGCCCAGTACGACGCCACCAAGGCTGAAGTCACCCGCCTGGAGCAGGACGCCGTCAAGCTCGACGCCGACGTCGCCACGCTTGCCCAGCAGGCCACCCAGCCTGGCTCCAATCCTGTGGACGTCGCCGCCACCGGTCGCAAGATGGCTCTGACGGTCATGCAGACCCGCGGCCCCTGGAGCCGGACTGCTGCAGAAGCAGCCCTCACGGGCGACGACGCGGCTGTGGTCGAGTTCGTCACCATCGGCTGGAAGAAGGCCGCGGAGCAGGACGAACGCGAGATGGTCAACCAACTCGCTCAGGAGTCGCCGCACGCGGATGTGCGCACTGCCTCGACAAACGCGCTCAAGGGCGATGGCACGCAGGTCCACACGTTCCTGACCGACGGCCAGTACCAGGCCGCGGCCCCCGACAACCGCATCGAGGTCGCGCGCATCGCCGAAGCCGGCGGCACCGGCGTCAAGGAAGCGGCCAAGGCCGCCCTCGAGTCCTCGAACCCCAAGGCCCTGGCGGAATTCGTCCTGGTCGGTCAGCACCAAGCGCGCCTCGAGGACGACCGGGTCGAGGCAGCCCGCCTCGCCGAGGGCGGCACGCCCGAGCTCAAGGCCGCCGCAGAAGCCGCGCTCGCCAGCCCCGAGACGCAACTGCGCACGTTCATCGAGTCCGGCCAGAGCCGGGCCAAGCGGCGGGACCAGCTCAACGCCGCCCATATCGCACAAGTCGAAGGCGTCATCGCCGAGGCCAGCGCCATCTCGTCCAAGGCCTTCCAGGACGCCTACTACGCCGCCCAGGCCGCCGCCAACGCGCAGGGGTACGCCGACGAGGCCTCCCGGCACGCGCAGACCGCCGACGGCTACGCGACCAAGGCCGCCGGCTACGCCGACGCCGCCAAGAAGTCCGCGAATAGCGCCGCAACCTCGGCCACCGAGGCCGCAGCCTCCGCGACCGCGGCCCGCAACGCCGAATCACGTGCTGCCGCCAGCGCGCAGCAGGCCACCAGCTCCGCGACCACAGCCAGGGCCAGCGCCGACGTCGCGGCCGACTACGCGGCCAGCGCGTACCAGGCTGCCCGTGAAGCACGCCAGTCCGCGACGAACGCCGGGGCGAGCGCAAAGGACGCGCAGGACAAGTACGAGGCAACCGTCGATCGGTACATGACGGACCAGTACCTCAAGGAGCAGGAGCGCCTGCGGGCCGAAAGCAAGAAGAAGTGGGCGGACCTTCTCCAGCTGGGCCTCAAGGGCCTTAACCACTGGAAATGCTTCACAAAGGGCATGTGCATGGGTGTCTCTCTCAACACCCAGCTGGACTACATCCACATCAAGCTCGACATCATCGGTCTCGTTCCGGGCTGGGGAGAGATTGCTGACGGAGCGAACTGTGCGATGTACGCGACGGAGGGGACGGTCGACTACTTCACCCCCACCGGCCGCGAAGGCATGTGGACGGACGCGGCGCTTTCCTGTGCCTCTGCCATCCCGATTGCCGGATGGGGCGCCGCTGGCGTCAAGTTCGCCAAGTGGGGAGAAAAATACGGACCCAAGGCGAAGGAAGTCTTCGACCAACTTGCCAACCTGCTGAAGAAGGCGCCCAGCTGCGGGACGAACAGCTTCCCGGCCGGCACGCGGGTCTTGATGGGAGACGGATCTGTCAAACCGATCGAACGGATTGCGATCGGCGATTTCGTCCGGGCAACCGACCCGGATACCGGCGTCACCGGCTCACGCCGTGTCGAGGCCACGATCTACACTCCAGACGATCGGGAATTCACTGATATAGAGCTGCGCGGTGGCTGGACGGCAGCGCCCCTGACCTCGACCGATCACCACCCCTACTGGGTGGAGAACCGCAGGCGCTGGACTGACGCCGCCGACCTGAAGGTCGGCGACGCTCTGCGCACTCCGGTGGGCACCACGGTTCACATCGGCAAGGTGACCCACTGGAAGGGCCTTCAGCCGGCCTACAACCTCACGGTCAACGATCTCCACACGTACTATGTGCTCGCTGGCAGTACTCCTGTGCTGGTCCACAACAGTCGATGCCTGATCGCCGATGTTGTCGGGCCTCAGGGCGAGAAACTGTGGCTCCCCAAGGGCCGTCAGGCTATTGCAACCGCCAATAATCTGAAGGGCTGGATCTATGACATCAAGGCGGCAGAGGCCGCGGCCAACGGACTGCACGCAAACGTCCGGTATGTGCGCGTCATGGATCCGGTCACCAGCGGCCCGTACCCGTACCCCAATGGGTATGTAAACTACCTCAATGATGCAGGCCAGATCATCAACCCAATCACTGGAAAAACCATCACCAAGTCTGATCCCTACTGGCATATTGGTATCCCATGAGTCTAATTGAAGACCTCTTCACGTCCCGAGGTCATTTTCAGGCGGTGGAGCCTGTCGGCTGGGATCCGCTACAAGAGCAGGATGCCCTGCTGGATGCACAGCTCTTGGACTTGCGATTTTCTCCGACGGCGAATCGTGCGGCACTGCTTTTCGACATGCGTACTGCTGCGTGTTATCCCTTGGGAAACGCTGCAATCATCGTCGTCAGGGGGCTGAAATCTCTGTTCTGGGATGGACTCCCGCAGCAGAATCAGCTGATGGCCTTCTCGGTGATGTCAAGTCAGCCTTCTCAGACGACTGATGGTGGATGGCGATTGAGCTTGCAATTCTTCCCTGATGGTGAGTCCACCATCGGTGGAGGATCTGCGGAATTCTATCTTCTGGAAGCCCACGGGATTTCTGAAGCGCCACCCAGTTACCCTGGGCGCCACCTCGATGAGGTTCAGCAGGACCTGCCGGCGTGGACCTCCCGCTGCACGGTCCTGCAGTCCGCCACCACGAATAGCAGGTAATGAGTCACAGCGGCTCGCCCAGCTCTGCCTTGGGCGAGCCGCTTGCATCTTGGCAGCCACCGCACCCCGGCCTAGGAGTTGTCGTCAAAGTGTCAGGCCCACATCAGGATCGATGCGAGGGTGACGGCTGCTTTGTAGGACTGGGCGGTCTTGTCGTAGCGGGTGGCGATGCCTCGCCACTGCTTGAGGCGGTTGAAGCACCGTTCCACGACGTTGCGATGCTTGTAGACCTCCTTGTCGAAGGCCGAGGGCGGCCGCCGAGGCTGCCTTTCCGGCTTCGGTTGCGCACCTGGTCGGCCCGCTCGGGGATGGTGTGCCTGATGTCGCGGCGCCGCAGCCAGGTGCGGATCGCCTTCGAGCTGTAGCCCTTGTCGCCGATGACGTGATCGGGCCTGGTCCGGGGCCGGCCCGGACCGAGGCGAGGCACTCGGATGGCGTCCATCACCGCGGTGAACTGGGTGCAGTCGTTGGTGTGCCCGCCGGTCAGGACGAAAGCGAGCGGGCGGCCGACCGCGTCGCAGGCGAGGTGGATCTTGCTGGTCAGACCGCCCCGGGACCGGCCGAGGGCCGGGCTTTGGCGCCCCCTTTTCGGGCCGCGGCGGCGTGCTGGTGGGCGCGGACGATGGTGGAGTCGACCGACACCAGCCAGTCGATGTCACCCGCGGCGTCCGCCTTCGCCTGCGCGGCCCGCAGTATCCGGTCGAACGTGCCGTCCGCCGCCCAGCGGCGAAAACGGGTGTGGATGCTGGTCCACGGGCCGTATCGCTCGGGCACGTCCCGCCAGGGGACACCAGTGCGGAACTTCCACACGATCCCGTTGAGGACCATCCGGTCGTCCAGCCGGGGCCGCCCCAGCACAGGCCGGGGCAGCAACGGACATATGAGGTCCCACTCGGCATCGGACAGTTCATGGCGACGTATCACCACTCATGATCCACAATCCAAGATCACTTTGACGACACGACCTAGCGGCACCACGCTCGCCCGGACCTGGGCCGACAACCGCCGCGCCTATCTGGGCACCAGCGTCAGCGGCTACCCCAACCTCTTCCTCTGGCCCGAACCTGCTCACCGGTACCACCGCAGTACCCACCGTCCTCGAGGCCCAGCTCCGCTACATCTCGACGGCCCTCACCCACTTGCGCACCCGCGGTTACGCCGCGCTCGACGTCACTTCCGAAGCCGAGGAAACCCATCAGCAGGCCCTGCACAAGGCGCTGCGCACCACCGTCTACAGCCCCGTGAACGGAGGCGGGTACTACTTCGGCCTCCCGGGCGTCAACACCTTCTGGTGGCCCTGGTCGACCGCCAGGCTCGTCAGGCGTCTGCACGCCTTCTCGCCGGACGTCTATACCTGGACCCTGCCAGGGGCGCTGCCGGCACCTCGCGCCGCGCAGGACGGCCTGCCGACGGCACCGTTGGGCAGGCCGTAGTACGCGCAGGTCGGCTCAGGGCCGTTGACCAGGGGAGTCGGCCCGCCCGTGCGGAATGCGAGGGTCGAAGGCGATCGGGATCCGGGGGTGGGCTGGCGGCCCTACCCGCCTGGTCGGCCATGCGTCAGGTGGCGAACGGGGCCAAGGGGGAGCGGCACACCGACACCGCACCGCTGGAGCGGGCGTTCCCGCTGCTGGGCCCGCTCACCGACGCCAAGTGGGTAAGTGAGCGTTTGATTCTCGGTTGTCTGTTTCATTTGGGTCAGGTGTCGCGCCAGTTGGGGGTGTTTTGGTGGGTGAGGCGTCGGGTCATGAGGTTGATGGCGGCGATTTGGATCATGGCTGCTGATCGGTGTGGGTGGGTTTCGTAGTCGCGGGCCAGGCGGCGGTGGTGCATGAGCCAGCCGAGGGTTCTTTCGACGACCCAGCGGCGGGGTTGGACGGTGAAGCCGCGGGTGTGGGGGTCGCGTTGGACGATCTCGAGGTCGATGCCGCGGGTGGCGGCGTGTTCGATGGCTTTGTTCTTGTAGCCGTTGTCGGCCCAGGCTTTGGTGATGGTGGGATGGCGGGCTGCGAGGTGGTCGATGAGATGGGTGCCGGCGGTGGAGTCGTGGACGCTGGCGGCGGTGACGAGGACGGCCAGGAGGAGGCCGAGGGTGTCGGTGGCGATGTGCCGTTTGCGTCCGATGATCTTTTTCGCGGGGTCGATTCCCTGGTCGGTGAGGTGGACGTTGGCTGAGGTCTTGATGCTTTGGGAGTCGAGCAGGCAGGCGGTGGGCTCTGGTTCGCGGCCTTCGGCCTGGCGGAGCAGGCTGCGCAGGAGGCCGTTGAGGTGGTCGAAGATGCCGTCGTTTTGCCAGTGGGCGAAGTAGCCGTAGACGCTCTGCCAGGGTGGGAAGTCGTGCGGTAGGTAGCGCCAGGGGATGCCGGTGCGGTCGACGTAGAGGATGGCGTTCATGAGGGCCCGCAGGTCGTGGTGGGGCCGGCGGATTCCGGCGCGGGCCTGGCGCCAGGTTTCGAGAGTGGGGCGGATCAGTTCCCATCGCGCGTCGGACAGGTCGCTGGGGTAGGGCGGGGGTGGTCGCATGATGTGGGGATACCGGCGCTTGGAGCTGTCGGGGAGGGCGTGTGCGGTGGCATCGGGAGCGTTGGCAGGTGTCCTGGATATGTCGCGAAGTAGGGTATGTGTAATTGAGACGGGATGTTCCGGGGTTAACGGGGTCACTTCGTCTGCCGACTGCTCTTCAGAAAAGCCGTATTCCAGCACAGATGGCACGACAACTCTGCGGCACCGGCGGTTCAGAACCGCATCAGACCAGCGCGAACATAACCAAAACGCTCACTTAGTACCTCGCGGATGCGGTCAGCTCTCCTCGCCCGGAGCAAGCGGGTCTGTCCAGTAAACGGCCCTGTCTGACATTCGGTGGTGACGGAGTGTGTCGCTATCCGAGAAGGATGCGGTGACGGAGGAGGTTGAAGCCTGCGCGTCCGTGCATCTGGCGTGAGATCCGCTTGGTCTTGGTGTTGACGCCTTCGGCGGGGCCGTTGCTGTACGGAAGTGTGACCGCGGCGATCACGGCGTCGTGGTCTCGCTCGAGGCCGCGGGTGAAGGCGTGCAGGTGTGGCAGGTCCGCTGCGCGGACCTGGGTGATCCAGTGATCGAGCGCGTCGACGTTCTCGGGCCGAGGCTTCAGGAGCTGGGCGAAAGTCCGGACGGCGGTGGCCAGGTCGGTCATCTCGGGGCAGGCGGCGGTCAGCTGATCGAGGAGATCGCGATGTCCGGTCTTGAGGTTCTCGGGCCTGGTCAGGAGCATCCGGGCCAGCCTGCGCGGGGAGATGTGGCTGCGGTCGGCGTCCGCGCGGCCTTGGTTGATGTACTTGTGCAGGAGGTTGAGGCAGCCCGTGAACCCGAGGGCCTTGATCTCCTCGAAGAGGTGCTGGACGGGAACAGCAGGGTCATCAGCTCGGCGTCTGCGCAGGTGCTCGCGATAGGGATCGACGAGACTGGCCCGGTACTTGGGGACGCGGAGCATGCGCTCGGGTCGGTCGGCGCGGGCATAACGTTTGACAGTGTTCAGGGACAGTTGCAGTCGACGGGCGCATTCCAGCAGGCTCACACGCTGCTGGAGGAGGCCGTGGACCTGGTGCCAACGCTCGAGCGTAGTCTCGGCTCGTGGTCCTTCGTAAATTGGAGTGTCCAGCACGGCGGCCCAGCAGGCGCTGTGTGCCTTGACCTCACTCAGGGCGGTTTCGCAGAGGTTGTGCCACAAGTGCCACCGGTCGGCGACCTGCACTGCGTCGGGCAGGGCACGGCGGATGGCCTCCGCGTAGGTCGCTGAACCGTCACGGCACACGACCTCGACGCCCGGATTCTCGCGCAGCCACGTTTCCAGCGTGTCGGCCGTGCGGTCGGGCAGCACGTCAATCCGCTCATGCGTTTCCGCGTCGATCACCACGGTGGCGTATCGGTGCCGCCGGCGCAGAGCGAAATCGTCGACACCGATCACGCGGGGCACCCGCCCGGTGGGCAGCGCAATGCGCAGCAGGGTGCGCAGGGCCGTGTGACGCGACAGGCCCATCGCGAGTACCGCCAGCAGACGCGATCCCGCACGGCCCGCTAACTCCTTGACCACAGCCTTGATCTGCCTGGTCAGGCGGGTTGTGCGCCGCTGGTATCGCTCCAGCACCCCAGGCAGCTGCTCGCGAAAAGTGTGGCGGCAACCGCGGGTAGGACACACCAGACGCCGAACCCGGACACGGACCACGACCCGCCGGCCGTCGATCGGCAGGTCGGCGACCGTCCGCCAGTGATAGCCGTGCACCCGCACCGACAACACCCCGCACACCGGGCAGACCGCGGTCGATCCCGGAGTCCGTGCCCTCACGACCACGCGCTCACCCTCGTCGACCACATCCTCGATGACCAGCGGGGATATCCCCGAAAACACCGTCGCCACCAGCTCGTTGAGATTCTCCACGCTCACATCAACGACCTACACCACTCTGCGTCACCACCGAATGTGAGACAGGGCCCAGTAAACGGTGTAACTGGGTTGGTCTCGGGTTAGATTCGGTTGTTGGTGAGGCGGCCGTCGAAGGCGATGTCGAAGGCTTGCAGGGCCCGCTTCCAGCGGCTGGTCCAGCGTTTGCGGCCGGTGCCAGTCGGGTCGAGGGACATCACCGCGAGGTAGATGCACTTCAGGGCGGCGTTCTCCGAGGGGAAGTGGCCGCGGGCCCTGACGGCCCGGCGGATGCGGGCGTTCACCGACTCGATGGCGTTGGTGGTGCAGACGATCCGGCGGATCTCGGCGTCGAACTGCAGGAACGGGACGAACTCCGCCCAGGCGTTCTCCCATAGCCGGACGATCGCCGGATACTTCTGGCCCCAATCCTCGCAGAACTCGAGGAACCGGCTCGTCGCGGCGTCCTCGGTCGGAGCTGTGTAGACGGGCTTCAAGGCTTTGGCGATCTTGTCCCAGTCCTGGCGGGCGGCATAGCGGAACGAGGCCCGCAGCAGATGGACGACGCAGGTCTGGACGACGGTCTTGGGCCAGACCTCGCCGACCGCGTCGGGCAGGCCCTTCAACCCGTCGCAGACCAGCATCAGGACGTCCTCGAGGCCGCGGTTCTTCAGCTCGGTCAGGACCCGGAGCCAGTGTTTGGCGCCTTCGCCTCCCTCGCCGCCGGCCCACAAGCCGAGGATGTCGCGGTGGCCCTCGGCCGTGACCGCCAGGGCCATATAGATCGGGCGGTTGGCGACCTGGCCCTCGCGGATCTTCACGTTGATGCAGTCGATGAAGACGACCGGGTAAACGCGGTCGAGTGGACGGGCCTGCCATTCGGCCATGCCCTCCATCACCGAATCGGTGATCGTGGAGATCGTCTGCTTCGACACCTCGGCGCCATAGACCTCGGCCAGATGAGAGGAGATCTCACCATGGGTCAGGCCCTTCGCTGACAACGAGAGGACCATCTCGTCGACGCCGGTCAGCCGGCGCTGACGCTTCTTGACGATCTGCGGCTCGAACGAGCCCTCCCGGTCCCGCGGGACCTCGATTTCGACCGGCCCGACGTCGGTGACGACGGTCTTGGAGCGTTTTCCGTTCCGGGAGTTCTCGCCGTTCTTCCCCGCCGGATCGTGCCGGTCATAGCCGAGGTGATCGCTCATCTCGCCTTCGAGGGCGGACTCCAGCAGCCGCTTCGTCAGCTGCTGGAGCAGCCCGCCCTCACCCGTCAGCTGCAGCCCCTCGGCCTGAGCCCGGGCCACGAGCTCGTTCAGGAACTGGTCATCCACAGCTGCAGGCGCAGCCCCCGCCTCAGACGGCTTGGCTATGTTCTCGCTGGTCACAGGTGCACTCTTCCATGATCGGAGTTACACCGTTCTCTTTACAGTCCCGAGCAAGCCGGACGAGGAGGCGGGGACGCGGGCGTGTCAGCGATCTTGTGTAAGTCGGTTGGTGTCATTGGATGCTGAGCCGGTCCTCGAAGAAGAGTGAGAACTGGTTCAGCGCTTCCTTCCAGTGTGGGGCGACGTGGTTGGCATCGCGCGCTTTGGGGTTGATCTGCTCGCGGACTGCGAGGTAGAGGACCTTCAACGCTGCCTGTTCCGAGGGGGAATGGCCGCGGTTGCGGGTGGCTTTGCGGAGCCGCGAGTTGATCGATTCGACCATGTTCGTGGAGTAGACCACCGTCCTTATGGCCGGTGGGAACGCCAGGTAGGGAGTGAACTCCGGCCAGGCCGACCGCCAGGTCCGCACGATCGCCGGGTAGCGTTCGCCCAGGTCAGAGGCCTCGAACGCGTCAAGGGCCTGTTCGGCGGCCGTCTCGGTCGGCGCTGTGTAGATCGCTCTCAGAGCCGGCACCAGCTTCGGGTGGTCCCGCACGGACGACAGTCTGAGCGAGGCCCTGGTCAGGTGAATCACGCACGTCTGGACCGTGGCCTTGGGCCAGGTCGCGGTGACGGCGTCGGGCAGGCCCTTCAGACCATCGCAGACGACGATGCACACGTCCTCGATACCCCGGTTCCGCAGTTCCGACAGCACCGCCATCCACGTGGTCGCGCCTTCACCCTCGGCTCCAACCCACAAGCCGAGGACGTCTTTGCGGCCGTCCATGTCGACGCCGACGGCCAGGTAAACCGGCTTCGATGTCACCGAGCCAGAACGGATCTTCACCCACAATGCGTCGATGTAGATGATCGGCCAGACCGCGTCGAGGGGCCGGTTCTGCCAGGTCACGAGCTCGTCGATCACGGCGTCGGTGACCTTGCTGATCAGGTCTGGGCTGACCTCGACTCCGTAGATCTGGGCGAGGTGGGAGCGGATGTCGCGCACGCTCATCCCGCGCGCGTAGAGCGAGAGGATCCGGTCGTTGAATCCCGCCAGCCGGCGGGCGTTCTTCGGGACCAGACGCGGCTCGAACTCACCGTTGCGGTCTCTGGGCACCGCCAAAGTGACGGCGCCGGCATCGGTCAGGACCCTCTTGGGCGACGTCCCGTTCCGGGAGTTTCCAGAGCCGTGACCTGCGGAATCTCCGCGTTCGTAGCCGAGGTGTTCACTCATCTCGGCTTCCAGAGCCCGCTCCAGAACAGCCTTGGTGATCTCCGTCAGGAGCCCGCCCTCGCCGAGCAGGGCCGCTCCCGAGGAGTCAGCTTTGTCGAGCAGCCGCTCGACCACCTCGTCGACCGTCTTGTCGCCGGCCACGGACGCGGCCGCTTCGTCTTTGTCTGCCATGACTCGTCCGATCCTCCTGGCCCACAGGCCCGAGGCCGAGCCCCGGGCCAGGCTTCCACATCACGGACTTACACGATCTTTCAGACACGCTCGGGGACGCCGGTCCGTCACGGTGCGGCGGGGGTGTTGGCGGTGAACGGACACCGGGCTGCCCGGTGGTCTTCGGGCTGTGGGTCCGCAGCGGGCCGGTGGTCGCCGGGCCGGTCGCCGGGTGGGTGGGGACGGACCGAGACGTCGAGGGTGAGGTCGTGGGGCTGGAGGATGGTGCGCGTGTGGAAGACGGGTGTCGTGCCGGGTGATCGGGTGACCTCGTAGTGGGGGGTGAGGGTTGCGGTGACGATGGTCATGGCGGTGGTGGCGAAGTGGGTTCCGAGGCAGTTGCGCGGCCCTCCGCCGAACGGCATGAACGCGTACTTGGGCAGCGGGTTGGCGGCGCGGTCGGTCCAGCGGTCCGGGTCGAACGTGGTGGGCCGGTGGTAGTGGCGGGGGTCGCGGTGGAGGACGAAGGGGCTGACGGCGACCTTCTGGCCGGGGCGCAGGGGGTAGCCGGCGAGTTCGGTGGGTTCCTCGATGGTCCGCTGGAGGAACCAGAGCGGGGGGTAGAGGCGCAGGGTCTCCTTCACGACGGCTTCGGTGACGGCCAGCCGGGGCACGACGGCCGCGGTGGGGAGCGCGCCGGCGAGTTCCCGGTCGGCCTCGTCCCGTACCCGCCGACGGACTTCCGGGTGCCGGTCGAGGAGGAGGAGCAGCCAGGCGAGCGCGGCGGCGGTGGTCTCGTGGGCGGCGAAGAGGTTGGCGACGATGACGCTGGTCGCGCCCTCGTGGGTGAGGGCGCCTTCGTCGCACGCGGTGTTCAGGAGGTCCGCGACCACGGAGGGCGAGTCGTCCCGCCTCGTCGTACGCCGCCGGCGTATCAGGGAGGAGACTTCGTCGGCTAGGTCGCGGCCGGCGCGCTGGAGGCGGCGTCGGCGCAGCGCGTGCCAGCGGGCCGGCAGGGGCAGTGTGGGGGGCAGCAGCGCGTCCTGCAGGCGGGCCAAGAGGTCGGGGACGTCGCCGGTCTCGGGCCCGAGGCAGAACTCGGCGATCAGGTGGGCGGTGAGGTCTTCCAGTGCGGGGATCGCTTCGATCCTGCCGCGTGCGTGCCAGGTGTCCGCGTGGCGGACGACGGTCGACGCGAGGCTGTCCCGGGCGGCGCGCATGCTGGTCCGGTTCAGGCCGCGTCCCGCCAGGCTGCGGGCCCGCATCCACAGGGCCAGGTCTTCGGAGGCGCGGCTTCCGTCGGTCGCCTCGCCCAGCAGGTCGCTGGAGATGCCGTAGGTGGTGTTGGTGTGCTTGAGGACCTCCTCCGCCAGGGCGGGCGAGTTCACGATGTACAGGTCGTCGTCGAAGCGGACCAGGTCGCCGTACTGCTGCTGGTCGAGGAGGAAGCCGAGGTGGTCCCGCTCGAACGCGCGCCGGTTGCCGTGCCGCCCGGCCCCCGAGGGGCCGGGCGGCACACGGGAAGACAGCATCTGCTACCGCGCCTGTACGTAGTAGTAGTAATACGCACTGGAGTGGTCCGACCCTCCGAGCGTGCTGCTGCGTTGCACCTTCGCCCCGGAGGGATCGTTGGCCAGGTGGGCGGAGCTCGACGCGGCCTGGGCCGATCCGGCGCTGAGGAGCGCGGCGACGGCGGAGGCGACGATGAGGAGCGACTTGCGGAGGGGGATCAGGGCAGCCATGGCTGTCCTCCTTCGGGGTGGGATGGGCGGCGGTTCCGCCCGGTTCGTTGCCCTCATTAGTCCACCCGCGGCATCCGGGGGTCATGCCCCGGGAACGCGTGGCATGACCCCCGCGCCCGCGTCTGCCACAATGCGGGCTTTCGCGCGCCCCCGGCTCCGCCCGGCCGAGGCCGCCCCGTCGCGCAGCGGAGCGGTTCAGCCCGAGGACGTGGTCGGGCGGCCCCGCCTGGCAGAGGACGTCCCGAAGGCGGGAGCGGCCGCGGCGCCGCCCGTCGTGGCGGGGCGCGCCGGGACTCCACCGGAGACCGGGATCCCGTTGCCCGCCGGGGTCGGTCCGGCGGCGGTGGCCGGCCCGGCCGCGCTCGCCCGGTGCGGGGCGAGGTCCTCGCCCACGGTCACGCCCGGGACCAGGCTGCCGGCCCCCATCAACCCACCGACTCCAGCCTGAAATCCTCAGTAGGCGGCCGTGGTCGCGGAGTGGGACTGCGGCCCCGCCGGCGGCGACGGCGACGACGTCGCGCCCGACCAGCCGGTCACCGCCCGCCGGTGACCACCGGCCGCACCAGCGCAGCGCTCCGGTCCACCGCCGGGGCGCTGCGCCTCGTTGAGGCCAGCACCACCCGGCCGCGAACGGTGGACATCAGCGACTACGCGCGGCAGATGACTGCTCACTGCCCCCTGGCCCCGTCCCTCCAGCGGGGGCTGACGTCCTGGACGGTCTACCGCGCCGACGGCGACGCCGAAGCCGTCCAGGCGGAGCTGTTCCACGGGGGCGTCCAGGCCGCGGAATGGCTGCGACCCTTGCTGAACCGGCCGCACGGCCTGCTGCGGTGCGAGAACATCGTTCTGCTGGGCGACGTACCCGGTACCCGGCACCGTGATTTGCTCGCCTGGCCGCACTGGGTGTTGAAGAACCTCTACGGCCCGGTCGGGGTGATGTTCGGCAAGTTCTACGCGGGAGAAGAGGAAGTCGTCGCGGCCGGCCACCGGATCCCGGCCGCCCCCGCCTCGTTCCTCCCCGTGAGGGCCGCCGTCCGTCGCCGCGACCCACGCTTCCTGAGCGCGACGCCCGACCTGGCCGCCGCGCTCGCCGCGGCCGACGACGACGGCCGCGACGTGTTCGAGCACATCCCCACCGAGTGGACGGAGATCCGCACATGGGCCAGGCACCTGCTCCCCCCGGCGAAGCCGTCGCCCTCCTCACCGGACACACCGGCGAGCCCACCGCGATCCAGCTCCTGAGCGACCGGCGCGGCTCCCGCGCCTGGAAACTCCAGGGCCCCAAGCGTGCCGTCGCGCTGAAGCCAACAACCCCGACGGCGACGACGCCCGCGACAAGGCCGCCGAGATGGCCCAGGAAGACGACCACCTCCTTCGCCTCACCGGCGCCGGCGCCCTCCACCCCGACTACCGGGTGAGCGCCGGGCCGTGGGACGGCGGCCGGTGGCTGGCCGTCAACTGGATCGACGGGGCGCCTCTGTGGCGGGCCCTCGCCCTCGCCCGCGGGCCGGAAGGAGACCGCGCCTCGGTCCGCCCCTGGCTCGCGAGCATCGCCCGCACCTGGACGGAACACCTGGCCCGCATGCACGCCGCCGGGTGGGCCCACGCCGACGTCCAGCCGACCAACACCCTCGTCACCAGCGACGGCAACGCCGCCGTCATCGACTACGCCCTCGCCTGCGGCCCCGCCGACGGCCACCGCCGCGTCCCGTACCGGGGCGCCCTCACCCACACCACCGCCCCCGAGCTCGCCACACAGATCCTCGACACCCCCGCCGACACCCACATCCCCGCCCAACCGCCCGCCGACATCTGGAGCCTGGGCGCCTCCCTGTTCTGGTGCTGGACCGGCCGGCGCGCCGTCGCCTACGACGACGGCCTCGACCGGCTGGAGAAGCTGGCCGCCATCGCCCGCGGCACCACCACCGCGCTGCGCGACGTCCGGCCGTGGCCCTTCCCCACGTTCGAGGACGCCATCACCGCGTGCCTGGCCCCCGACCCCGCCGACCGGCCCACCGCGAAGGAGCTGACCGCCGCATGGTGACCCTGCGCGCCCTGGCCCTCGACGACGCACCTGCCCTCACCCGCATTTACAGCGGGGCCTCCATCCGGCACACCACCGGCAGGCCGCTCACCCTCAACCAGGCGCACGACAAGATCCGCACCGCCCTCGCCCGAGCAGCCGACCCCCCCGCGCGCAGTGGAGCTGGGGCATCCTCCACGAAGCCGAGGTGATCGGCCTGATCTCCCTACGCCGACGCACCCCGACCATGGGCACCATCAGCTACATCCTCCGGGACGACAGCTGGGGCAACGGCTACGCCACCCAAGCCACCCGCCAGGTCGTCACAGCCGCCTTCACCACCGCCGGCCTCAACCGGCTGGAGGCCATGCACCACCCCGACAACCCCGCCTCCGGCCGCGTCCTGACCAAAGTCGGGTTCACCCGCATCGGCACGGCCGACCGAGACACCGAGACCGGAACCGTCCCCTACGAGTTGTACGTGCTGGAGACCGGCGGCATCTGAACCAGCGCCCGCGTAGTGCCTACGCTGCACGCGTTTGGCATGCCCTTTCGAGGAAGAGTTCACCAGATGACTGACAACCCGCTCGTGCCCGGGCCGCGCCGGAACATGGCGATGCACAACGACTGGTGGGCTTCGGGCTGGGACCACGTCCTGCCCCGCCAGGGCTTCCCGCTGACCATGCTGATCGGAACCGCGAGCCAGCCCGGCTTCACCGGACCCCTGAACGACCTCCTGCAAGAAATCTTCGACGGCCGCTGGGACATGATCGGCGGCGACCTCGACGGTCCCCTCACCTTCTCCTGGCCCGATGAGGAATGGGACTACGAGGCCGCGCCGGAGGGCCGCGAGGCATGCGAGGCGGCCCGCTGGGAGCAGTTCAGCACCATGCTGACGACAGCCGGCTTCCCGGTGCCCACCACCGTGCGGGACCTGTCCGAGCTCTACCTGACGTGGGGCCTGGCCAGCCGCGAAGAGACGCCGGACGGCACCCGATGGTCCATGCCCGCCGTGCTGCCACTGCCCGGAGACCTGCTGCCCCTGGACCCCGAACTCACCCAGCGCCTCGACGGGATCCGCTGGACCCTGCGCACCGGCCCGCTCCTCGACACCCTCATCGACCACCTGGTCAACGATCTGGGTGAACCGGCAGAGACCCTCACCTCCCTGGACCGGCTGGCGGCAGCCACGGGCCAGGACGTCGACGACGTCCGGCTCGCTCTCGCGGAACTCGTGAAATCCGGCGACGCCCGTGTCCAGCGCGGCGAGGAGCCGGCCGACGCTGAGCGCCAGGAGGCCAACCGCCGCTTCCGTCTGGTCATGGACTGGGAGCACTTCCACGAGAACCGCATCCAGGTGAGCCGCGCGTGACTGAGGCCACGCACGGCACCGTGGGGACCAGCGACACGCGCCTGATCGTGCTCCGAGGCAACAGCGCCTCGGGCAAGTCCTCCGTCGCGTCCGGCCTGCGCGAGAAGTTCGGCCGCAACCTCGCCATCGTCGCCCAGGACAACCTCCGCCGCATCGTGCTACGCGAACGCGACCGGCCCGGCGGCGCCAACATCGGCCTGATCGACCTCACCACCCGCTACGCCCTGGACCACGGCTTCCACGTCGTCGTCGAAGGCATCCTGTACGCCGACCGCTACGGCACGATGCTCCAGGACCTGGAGCGCGCCCACCAGGGCGTCACACGGTGCTACTACCTCCACGTGCCCTTCGAGGAGACGGTGCTCCGCCACGCGACGAAACCAGACGCCGAATACCTCGCGCACGTCAACGAGGGCCACCTACGCGACTGGTACCGAAAGAAAGACCTGCTCCCCAACAGCCTGGAAACCGTCATCGACGCGGCCAGCACCCTGGACGACACGGTCCAACAGATCCTCTCCGAGAGCGGCCTGGACAGCATTCCCCCGATCGACCGCTGAGGGGCGCCACCGCATGTACGGTCATCATCACGGCACCGACGACGGCACACACCAATGCGGCCGCTCAGGCGGTCAGCGTCGCGAGCTCCGTGTTCGCGCGCTCGGTGACCAGGGCGAGGACGCGGCCGGCGGCGGCCAGGTCCTCGTCGGGGATGCCGCCCCAGACGCGGGCGGTGATCGGGGCGGTCTGCGCGCCGACGGCGGCGAGCAGTTCGCGCCCCGTATCCGTGGGGCGAAGGTGCGCGCCGTCCGCGACCAGTAGTTGCTTGGCGAGCAGTTCGTCGAGGGTTGCGCGGATGTTGGCCGGATCGGCCTTGAGGGTGTCCCGGACCTGGGTGACGAGATCATCCGGCGTCCGCGGGGCGTCGGCGGTGACGGCGGCACGCAGGGTGACCTGCTGCTGGAAGGTGATGCCGTGGAGGGCCAGGACGTGCTCCAGGAGGCCGCGGGCGGCGTAGTGGGCCAGGCCGAGGACGCGGGCGTCGGCGGCGGGCGCAGTGGCGGTGGATGCGGTGGTGGTCATGGTGTTGGCTCCTGAGTGCTCTTATTGATCGGCAGGGATGGAGCGAGAGGTACATCGAGCAGGGTTGTCAGCTCTTCGGTGAACACGCCCGTCCGCGGAGCGTCGAGGCCGCCGAGCGGCTCCAGCAACTGCTGATGCAGTTCCTGGACCACTGCGATGGCCTGCCGTGTGACGGTCTGGCCCTGATCGGTGAGGGCGAGCTGTACGGCGCGCGGGTCGCGGGGATCACGGGTTCGCTCCACCAGGCCGGCCGACTCCAGGGCGCGCGCCAGCTTCGAGACGTACAGCGCCTCCAAGCCGGTGTGGTCGGCGAGTTGGCGCTGGCTGGGCCGCTCGCCGGCGCGCTGCATGCCGTGCAGCGACGCGACCAGTGAGTACTGCGCGTGGGTGAGGCCCACCGGAGCCACTGCGCGATCGACTGCGACGCGCCACTTGTTGGCGAGCCGCCACACCAGGAAACCGGGCGTGGGGCCCGGGGAACCCTTGCTCATGGCAGATAGAGTACATGGATACTATGTCCATGGCTACTATTTCTGACGCTGGAGGGGGTGGTGGTTGGTGTGCTGGCCGTTGGCTGGCCTGGGGTGTTGTGGGTTACTGACTTCGGCGCATCAGGGTGAACTGTCCCGAAGTCCCTGATGGGCGTGGTGTGGTGGCTTTATCTGATGGTGTGTGAGGTATGCGGATGGGGGCGGGCTGACAGCTGAGGGTCGGCTGCGCCGGGAATCGGTGCGGATGCAGGCGGTTGAGCTGTTCGAGCAGGGGATCAGGCCGTCGGAAGTGGCACGGCCCTGCGGGTGAGCCGGAAATCGGCTTACTACTGGCATGAGTTGTGGCGGGACGATGGTGTGCGGGCTCTGGCCTCCCGCGGGCCGGGCGGGTCGCGGTGCCGTCTGTCCCCGCGGTGTCTGGAGAAACTGGCTACGTATCTGGAGCAGGGTCCGGCCGTGCACGGTTGAGTGGAGGACCAGGTGTGGACCGCGGCGCGGGTGGCCACGCTGATCGGCCGGAAGTTCCACGTCTCCTACAGCGTCTCCGGGGCGACGAGGCTGATGCACCGGCTCGGCTTCAGCCCGCAGGTCCCCGCTCGGCGGGTGGCCGAGCGCAACGAGACCCCGCCCGGGAACAGGTAGCACCGCAGTCCGTCGCGGTGCGACTGTCCGCTGCCGCCAGCGCGCTCCTCCATGCCCCCGGGCAGGCCGATTATCGGCCCTGCCGCATCCGGTGCGTGGCGATCACGTCGCGGTACCAGGCGGACGCTGGAGCGGACGCCGAAGGACTCCTATGTCGACATCCCACCGGCGGTCGGTGCGTGGGAAGTGACAGCGCTTATATAAATGCTGTTACGATGGACGGCATGGCCGACACCCACGCGCTCGACCCGACGCAGCAGAGCCTCTGGCGGCCCCTGCGTCTGCTGCAGGCGTCCATGGACGCCGACATCGCACAGGTCTATTCCAGCCAGCAGATCGAAGGGCTCAAGCCCAGCTTCGTCATGGAGCTGCTCCGGCTTCACGCCCGCGGACCCCTGACCATCGCGGAACTGGCGGAGTCCGTTCAGCTCACGCATTCCGCACTCAGCCAGAAGGTCGCCGCGATGCGGAAGGCCGGCTGGGTCCAGACCGTCGTGGGCGACGACGCGCGCACCAGGAAGGTGACGCTCACCGACAAAGCCCGCGGCATTGTCGGTCGCCTGGCGGCGGAATGGCGAGCCACCGAGGCCGCCATCGCCGAGCTGGAAGAGGACATTCCCTACCCGCTCTCCCGGGTCGTCACCGATGTCGAAGCCGCTCTGGAGCGGAAGAGCTTCCGCGACCGGATCGCCGAGAAGCTGGCGGAGGATCCCGCATGGGGCTGAAGGGCGCACTCATCGACGTGGCTCCGTTACGGTCGTCGCCACCCTTCCGGAGGCTGTGGATCGGCCAGACCCTGTCGGGTTTCGGCAGCCAGATGACACTCATCGCCGTCATGTTCCAGGTCTGGCAGATGACGAAGAGCCCCGCCTGGACGGGCGCCGTCGGACTGGCCCAAGCGGTTCCGCTCGTCGTGCTCGGCCTGTTCGCCGGATCGCTCGTCGACAGGGTGGACCGGCGGAAGTTCTACCTGCTCATGACCAGCGGACAAGCCGTGTGCTCGCTGCTCCTCGCGCTCCAGGCCTTCTTCGGGCACGCTCCCGTCGCCGCCGTCCTGGGGCTCGTCGCGCTTCAGTCGTGCTTCGTCGCGGGCAGCGGCCCGACCTCGCGCACCTTCATCCCGCACCTTCTCGCTAAGGAACAGCTGGCCGCGGGACTGGCGTTGAGCCGAATCGCCTTCCAGGGCGCCATGCTGCTCGGTCCCGTGCTCGGCGGACTGATCGTGGGCGGGCTGGGTGTCGGAGCCTGCTACCTGATCGACGCCCTAACGTTCGCCGCCGCGTTCTACGGTGCCTTCGCCCTGCCGAAGATGACTCCCGGAGACGAGCCGGCGCGCCCCGGCCTGCGGGGGATGCTGGACGGCCTCGTCTTCCTGGGACGCACCCCCGTCATTCGCGGGGCCCTGCTCACCGACCTGGCCGCCACCGTGCTGTCGATGCCCATCAGTCTGTTTCCCCTGATCAACGCCGAACGGTTCGGCGGCAACCCGCGCACCCTCGGGCTGTTCCTCACCGCGCTCGCCGTCGGGGGCGTCGCGGCGTCACTGTTCTCCGGATCCTTCACCCGGTTCCCACGGCCCGGCCTGGTGATGCTCGGCGGTTCCGCTACCTGGGGCGCGGCGCTGACGCTGTTCGGCACGGCATCCAACCGATGGGTCGGCCTGGCCTTCCTCGTCGTGGCCGGCGCGGCGGACACCGTCTCCGTGGTCTCGCGGAGCACCGTCGTCCAGATGAACACGCCGAGCGATCTGCTCGGCCGCGTCAGCGCGGCCGAACAGATCGTGGGGCAAGCCGGGCCCGACATCGGCAACATGCGAGGGGGCCTCGTGGCGGACGTTTCGTCAGGAGCGGTGGCCCTCGTCAGCGGCGGCCTGCTCTGCGTCGGTGCCGTGGCTTTCGTGGGCATCACGACGCCGGACCTGCGCCGTTCCACCTCGTCCGCCTCGGCCCGTACGGCGACCGCCAGTCCATGAGCCCGGACCGGCGGCGCGCCGGGGGGCATCCGCAGGCGGCCGTCAGTGCGGCGGTGCACTTCCATGCCAGTTCGCTGATCACGGGGAGGTCGAAGGCCATTGCGTTGTACTGCAGCCAGCGCCGCAGGCCGCCGTCCGGCTGCTCGACCACGGTCAGTTCTGCGCGGTCCTGATAACGGATCCGGGGAAGGGCGGCACGGTCCTCGGCCGGGACGCCGTGGACGAGGACTCCCGCAAGGCCCTCGCCAAGGCGGGCCTGGACCCCGCGAAGGGGATGACCACCTCCGAGCGCAACGGCGTGAAGCGCCCGGACATGGTCGACTGGATCGCCGTCGTGAAATCCGCAGAGGCCGAGCAGGCTCTTCCCAAGATGGGGGCCGAACTGGAGCGCGCGGGCTGGAAGCCGGCCCGAGTGGAAGGCAACATCCTCACCTACCGGAAGTCCGGCTGGAGCCTCCTGGCCTCGAGCCTGCCCGGCGGCGCGAAAATGCCAAAATGTCCCCGAAGGCAGCAGCATGCTCCAGCTGAATGCCCACCAGCTCGACGGGGACGAAGGCTGACACCGCGCGGTACTGCACCACAAGCCGCCGCCGCGGACCTCTGCGTCCTGTGGGCCGACCAGGCCCTCGGATCTGCAGGGTGCGTGCTGGTGGTCAGGGCATTTTCGTCCGGATCGCAGGTTGCCCGGCGCAGGGGTCTCATCCGTGACTGAAGGTGAATGCTCATTCACGATCACAGGGTGACCACGCCGGACCGGCCGGTTCCGCAACGACACTCGGCCCTGCGGGAGCCGTGTCCTGAGTGACCGTTTCGACAGCCCGGCAGGAGGGGGACGGTGTTGGATGTACCAGCCCGCGCCCATCCCGGGCGCGGGCCGCGCCGCGGCGCCGCCTGCAAGGCGGACGACGGCTCGGCGCCCTGGGCCTCGGACCCTGTGACTCCGCCCGTGACAACGCCGCGAGGCAGAGGCCTGGCGGCGTGGGCGTGATCCTCCCGCGCCCCACGGGGCGGCGTACCCGGGTCAGCCGGTGAGGACCATCCGGAAGCGCGCGGCACCCGAGAGCATCTTCCGGTACGCCTCATCGGTCCGGCTCAGCGGTACCGCCTCGACGATCGGGCGGATTCCGTGCAGCGCGCTGAAGGCCATGGTGTCCTCGACGTCCTGCGAGGTGCCAGACGGGTGGCCGCGCACGACGCGTCCGCTCATGAGTACCTGCATCGGGCTGATTTCCAGCGGCTCGGGGGCCGCGCCGATCACCACCAACTCCCCCCGCTGCGCCAGGCCGTCCACGGTCGCGGTGATGGCACCGGAATTGGCGGCGGTGGCCAGCACGACCTTGGCGCCCCCGAGGGACCGCAGTGCGTCCGCAACGCTCGTACCTGCCGTGCTGTCGACGTAGTGGTGTGCGCCGAGCTGCTCGGCGAATTCCGCCTTGTCGGCCCCGCGGGCGATGGCCACGGTCTCGAAGCCCATCGCCACCGCATACTGCACGGCGAGATGGCCTAGGCCGCCGATGCCGAGTACGGCGACCAAGTCACCCGGCCGCGCGGAACTGCGCCGCAACCCGTTGTACGTGGTCACTCCCGCGCAGGCCATCGGTGCCGCATCGGTGGCGGCCAGCGCGTCGGGGATCCGGGCCAGGGCGTCGGACGGCGCGATCACCGCCTCCGCGAACCCCCCGTCGTATGCCCAGCCCGGGACCTTGAGGTTCTCGCAGACGATGAAGTCGCCCTGTCTGCAAGGAGTGCAGTGGCCGCAGCTCCCGCCGAACCAGCCGACGGCGACCCTGTCACCGACCTGCCAGCCCCTGTCCTCTGCCCCTTCGCCCAAGGCTTCGATCCGGCCGGCGACCTCATGGCCGGGGACGAGCGGGAACCGCACGCCCGGCACCTTGGCGCCCACGAAGACGGCATCGCTGTGGCAGATCCCGCAGGCATCGACGGCGATGCGCACGTGGTCGGGCCCCGGCTGCGGCACCTCCCGCTCGACGATCTCGAACCGTCCGTCGGGGGAGGTGACCTGCGCGACTCGATACGTACCCATCCGACCCTCTCTCAGACACGATTCGGCGCCCCCGCATTCCAGCAGAACAGCTCCGTCCCGATCGCGCGCGCCGACGGTCACATGCGGGTGGATGCGGAGGCTGTCGTCCGTCACGTGCGGTCACTGTGTTGCTGTCGCGCGGCGGTGTCACCGCGCCAAGAGCGTCAACTTCACCGCAGGTTGATTCACCCGCAAGCGTGGTGGATGTGTGGCGTTTGACGGAGGCTTTCGGTCATGACGGGGTGGGCGGGGAGGGAGCGACGCAGCGGGGGCGGCGGGCCTGCGGCGTGATGCGTGACGGTGTGGCGGGAGCGGTTCGAGGGCGGATTCCGCAAACCCCCGCACGCGGGATTGGCCGAGCCCCTGCCTTCGTCACTTTACGTGTTCAGGCCCTGTCCGGTGCCCTTGCGGCGTGTTCCGGCTTCATCATGGCACGCAGCAGACGCGGCCGATCGGTGGTGCCTTTCAGCAGCGTCGATGCGAAGGAAATCACCATGACCACACCTCCCGTTCCGCTGCGTGTCGCCCTGGCCAACGGCAGCTTGTAGCTGCCGGTTACCCGCGCGCCCGCGGGCGCGGACTGAACTTCGTGACCGACTGGGTCACATGGGGGTTCGCCCTTGACGACACCGTCAACCGTGCCGATGCGCCCTGTCGGTCGTGGCAGCCGTCATCGCCGACACCTTCCGTGTCCTGCACGCCGACCCACGCGGCCCCGTCCCCGAGCCGCTACGTGGGGCCAGCCAGGGCCTGTGGGACCTGATGACCCGCGCAGCCGACCACATGTCCAAGGAGTGGCTGGGCCAGCATCGGACCGACGTGGGGGTACTCCTGCGAGGAATCGTGCACAAGTTCCTGATCGGGGCCTTTCCTGAACCGCCGGACGTCGAGGCCGCCCTGGCCGTCCCCGTGGACGACGGAATGACGATGTTCACCAACGACATCGAGTACTTCGACGGCTTCGAGCTCCCGCTGCTCGCGAAGGCCACCAGCGGCTACGTGCGGATGCGTATCCAACTCGACGAGGCCACCGCCATCCAGAACGACGTCTTCTTCATTCACCGCGACCGGCTCACCGGCGACTCCGACGGCACCGTCAACATCGTCGCAGCCCTCGAACGCCAACACGGCAAAGGAACCGAACACGCCCTCCTGCCAGCCCGCACTATGTATCTGGACCGGCTCACCGCCCTGGAATCAGCCTGCGGCCAATTCGTCGACCAATGCCGCTCCCTCTGCCGTGACAGCGAATCCGTGGCGCAGGCCGAGCTGTACGCGAAAAACGTGTACGACCTGCTGCACGGCACCTGCCATGCCCACGTCTATGTCGCCGCCCGCGGCTACCTCGACGCGCAGCCCACCGTCCCGCCCGTCTCCAGCTGCTCGCGGACTACAAAGACTGCACCCCGGCGCGTCCGTGGGTACAGTGGGGTTTTTGCAGGTGAATGGGGTTGCCCGGGTGGGTGAACTGACTGCTCGGGGCCTGTTGCCGGGGCGGTGGGGCCGGTAGAACCGCTCTCGTGATGATCATGATGATGCGGGCCGCCACTGCGACCGCCGCTGCTCTTGCCCTGTCCCTCCCTGTCGCTGCGGCGCCCGCGCATGCTGCTGGGGAGCGCACTGTGCCGCAGGTTCTCCCGATGGGCGTCGCGGTGACTGTGTTGCCGGTCGCGGCCGAGGACCGGACCGGCTACCAGCGCACCAGCTCGCCGGCCGGCCCCGCAGACGCCCAGACATGCTCCTGGCCGACCGTGGCTACGACCACGACAAGTACCGCCGCCTGGTCTGGGCGACCGGAGTCAAACCCGTGATCGCCCGCCGCGGAGTCCCGCACGGCTCCGGCCTCGGCGTCTACCGGTGGGTTGTGGAGCGGAGCATCGCCTGGCTCCACGGCTTCCGCCGGCTACGGATCCGGTGGGAACGACGCGACGACATCCACGAGGCGTTCCTCGGCCTTGCCACCTGCCTCATCACCCACCGGCACGACCAACGCCTTTGTTACTGACTTTTCCGTTGAGTTGTCGGGGGTGACATCGCATGATCCCTGCGGTAGTTCGTGACCATGAGGTATGCCCAGGGTGGTGGTCTCACTCCGCAGAGGCAGGCCGCGCGGGAGCGGGTGCGCATGCTCGCCGCCGACGACTTTGCGCGGGATGAGAAGAACGTGGTGATAGCCAAACGGCTTCGGGTCAGTGTGCGGTCGGTGGAACGGTGGCGCCGGTCCTGGCGGGAGGGAGGACGGCAGGCACTGTGCATTTCGGGCCCAGCCGGGCGGCCGAAGGTCGACGACAGTGATTTCGCCGTGCTCGAGCCGCTCCTGCTGGATGGCGCGATGGCCGAGGGCTGGGCGGATGAGCGGTGGACGCTCTCAAAGGGTGCGCATGCTGATCGCGGACCAGCTGGGGGTGTCGTTGTCGATCCGCGGAGTGTGGGAGTTGCTGCGGCGGCACGGCTGGTCGTGTCAGCAGCCTGCGCGGCGGGCAGTGGAACGGGACGATGCGGCGGTGGCCGGCTGGGTGAAGGAGACCTGGCCCCAGGCAAAGCCACCGCGGCGGCGCTCGGGGCATGGCTGGTCTTCGAGGACGAGGCCGCCGTCTCGATGACGTCGCACCGCTCACGCACCTGGGCGCCCAGAGGGGGCACGCCCGTGGTGCGGTGCCGACATCGCAGAGGTCTATTCCTGCCCCGGCGCTGGGTCGTCGAGCGGACCTGGGCCTGGATGATGCATGCCCGCCGTCATGCACGTGACTACGAACGGCTCGTCCAACACTCCGAGATGCTGATCACCTGGGCCGCCATCACGCTCATGACCAGGCGACTGACCCGCAAAGGCCCCCGCACCGACAGCTGGACAAGGAAGCCCGAGACATCCTCCGCAGAGCCCGCAGCTCAGTCCGCCGCGGGGACTGGTGCCAGCTGACGTTCCGCCCTCTCAAGCCACGTCAGATACCAGCGGGTGAAAGTCATCGGAGCATCGTGCTCATCGAGGAGCGGCTTCAGGTCCTCGTCATCCGCCCTGTTGTCGGACCAGATTCGCCCACGCTCCGGGCCGCTGATGATCAACCACTCGCGGGCGGCACACCCCAGCGTTGAGATCACGACCGCGCCGACAGTGCGGTCCGCCGACCACATCACGGGTTCCCAGCGCTCTTCCCATGCCTCAATAGCGTCATCGAAGTCCTCGATGTCCTCGAAGTCCTCTTCTTCGGGGTGCTCGGCCAGCAGCGACTGGACAGCTTCAGGATCGGCACCTTCACGCGGAAAGGGCTTGGCCAGACGGGATAGGTCAGCCAGATCGGCTCCATCCCCCTCCCACCGCCAGCGACCCTGAATGAGTCGTACCGGATACACCCCATACGAGGGCCCGGCACCTCCGGCGCCCACCCAGAGGAGGAAGTCGCGGTACTCCCCGGGCAGCGACACACCCATCTGACCTTCGAGGTCGGCCAGCTCTGCCGGGGTCAAAGGGTCCTCAAGGAAGAACTTGTGCCCGATTGCGCCAAAAACACGATCACCGGCCGGCGCGGCAATGAGGGATTGCACCCGCTCCCGCACCCCCACCCATATCGAGTCATCCATGGGCCGAGCCTATGCCGCACGTCGAGGCGGGGCCGAGCAGGGTGGGCTCCGGCAGGCCAGCCTTCAAAAACACGCACTCAAGCGGCACGGAAGGCGTACGCGCCGGCCAACCTCTGCGCAGGTCCCGCACCGCGCCGTCCTGACCTGCGGAATGTCACAACTGGCTCTGCTTCGCGCTCTGTTGTTACACGTATGCCTCACGGCAACGCCTTACGCGAAGGGAAACAGGGTGGATCCGGTTGTGGCAGGAGCGGTTGTGACCGTTCTCGTCAGCATGGTGAGTGGCGCGGTGAAGATCGCACATCGCTGGTTGCGCACGGAGGTGGAGCTCGCGCGCATCGCGGACGAGGGCACCACCGCGCGAGTCCGGTATGCCGTACCGCGAGGTGCGATGCAGGAATCGGCAGGGCACCGGCGGGTCTGGTTCGCTCCCGAGTCGCATGGGGTGGGGGGTGGCTGTGATGGAGGATGCCGCCAGTCCTGACCTGCTTGTGGACTCAACGCCCGAGGTGCGGCCCCTGGAGGCGCCGGCCATAGCGCTACCGGGGCGCCAGCTCGCTTCTACCAGCTCGGGGAGTTCCACCGGCTCGACCAGCGCATTCCCGGCTGCCAGTGGCACCTCCTCGCCACCGAGGGGCTGCTGCCGCCACCCGTCCGCGAGCAGCTCCAGGACCTCATCGGCCGGGACGCGCCCCTTGCCGGGTAGGGGGCGATGTCAGACCGGCCTCGTAGCGTCGAAGACGAGGCCCCGGACCGGACGGGACCCCGGAGGACCGAAGGAGCGGGCCATGGGCGAGATCAGCATCGAGCGACAGCACCTTGACCACCTGCTGGCCGACAGCGCGAGCACGTACGGAGCCCCCTACCAGCGGGCCTTCGCCGAGCTCGCCGCAGCGCACCGAGGCCGGCCCGTCGCCGAGATCCTCCCGCTGCTGCGCCGGGCCTCCGACGAAGCGCTGCTCGGCTTCACGGACGCGGACCTCCGGGAACAGGCACAGGCGATCAGCACGGGCGAGCCGTACGTCCTGCGCGTCACGGTGGCCTGACCACGGTTGTGCCCGTCAGACCGCCCACTACGTGGCGGTCAGGCCTTGCGCCGGGCGCGGCCGGTGTGGGCGAGGGCGTCGGCGAGCTGGTCGTGGTTCATGGACGAGCGGCCCGGGATGCCGGCCGCGGCCGCCTTCTCGTACAGCTCGGCCTTCGTCAGCGCCGCCATGGGACGCCCCGCCGCTATCGCCGGAACTCCCGACGTCCGCGGTCACCTGACGGCGGGGTGACGGGCAGGTCGCGCGTACTTGAACCTCCGCGCCATTCGTTCGGAACCGCAGCGCCATACGCGTGCCGAGACCGTCGGCGTCACACGGCGCCGGGACTGGGGCTGGCTGACGAGCGGGCGACGCGGCGCGCCGTGCGGGAGCAGCGCGGTCATGTGGTGTGCAGAGGTTCCTTGAAGGACCTGCGGAAGACCGGACCCGCGAAGGGGATGATCGAGGACTTCACCTTCGACGTGAACGAGGTGGGGTGCCGTTCGAGTCTTACGTCGACGCGGGTGCCGTTGTCCGTGGGAGTCATGTGAAACTGCCAGCCGCCCGGGCCGAAGGGCACCGAGTCACGGGTGGTGACGCTGACGCTGTTCGCCGAGCGGTCCCATTCGTAGCGTGCACGCTCCCAGGACTTGTCGTTGCCCTCGGTCACCTCCGCCCAGGTGTCGCCCCGCTCGTGGACCTGGAAGTGCTCGGCATCGATGGAAGACCACTCGTCGACGCGGGAGGGGCTGAAGTTCGTCAGCACGCCCATCACCTCGTCCGGGCTCATCGAAGAGTTCACGTGGAAGTGTAGGGAAGGCATGACCTGCTCCCTGGTTCGAGATGACCGCCTCCACCTCCCAGGGTGCGCCTCCGCCCACTGCCGTGCACCAGCAGCCGGAAATGGGCGCGCGGGCCTTGTCCTCCCGCGGGGCGACGAGGTCACGACGGCAGTTCGGTCCCCGCCTGCTCCCGGACCATGTACCGGGCGTACCAGTCGGGCCAGTTTTCGTCCGCCGCAGCGATGCGTGCCTCGTGCTCCCCGTGTGCGGCCGCGGCACGGCGCAGCGCGCTCGCCAGGTCCTCGGCCGAGGCGAACGTCGTGGCCGCGGGGTCGAGGCGTCCCGGGAGCCGTGTGGTGATCTCCTGGAGCAGCCAGCCGTTGCCGTCCGGGTCGCTGAATGACAGGAACGAGCCGTAGCTCGTGCGCTGGGGATCCGGCCCCGGCACCCGGGCCTCCGTCCCGGCGTGGTGGAAGACGCCGCCGGCGTCGTGGAACACCTCGCTCGGCTCGGCGCCGAGCCGTTTCAGCTCCTCGCGTGCAGCGTTGATGTCGTCCACGACCAGGTGCAGGCCCTGGGCCGAGCCGGGCGTCTGGGAGGTGACCGAGGTGCCGAAGATGACCGATGCCGGCGAGCCGGGTGGCGTCACCTGCACCACCCTGAAGGTCTCGTCCGGGGCGACGTCCGCGTCCAGCCTCCAGCCGAGCCGCGTGTAGAAGTCCTTGGCCCGGTCGACGTCGGACACCGGCACCACTACGACTTCGAGTTTCATGTCCATGACTAACCACTCCTGGTTCGTGCAGATGCCGCCTTCGACGAGACTCGCACGGCCGGACGCGGGCCGCGCCCGGGAACCCAGTGGAGGGTGGCCCGGGGAGCACGCCGGGCCCGGCTTCGGAGCGGGCGGCGGCGGCCGGGAAGCCGATCCGGGTCAGTTGGCCTCCCACCAGCGGGTGACGACGTCGGCGTAGGCGTCGGCGCCCTCCTCCCAGGCGAAGTGGCCGACGTCGATGAGGTCCAGCTTGCTGTTGGGCAGGTGCAGGTCCAGATACTCGGCGTTCTCGGGCGGTACGACCGCGTCGTTGCGGCCTGCCAGGATCTGGACCGGCGTCTCCAGGCGGGGCAGCAGCTCGCCGAGGACGGGCATTTCAGCGGGGTGCGCGCGGACGTAGGGCAGCTGGTCGGCGAACCGCTGACCCGTGTAGGACGCGAGGTAGTCCTCGCGCACGACGTCCGGCAATTCGTAGCCGTGGATGCCGCCGATCGCGGCGGTCACGGCGGCCTTGGCGCTCATGGCCCGATAGGGGGACAGGTCCTCGTCGAACACCCAGTCCTTCAGGGGGCTTCCCAGGTTCAGCGGGACTGCCGTCCCTCCGGTGCCCACCACCAGCGGCCACCCGCACGATGAAGTCACCCATCGCGGTCGGGGACAGCAGGTCCTCGCGCAGCTCGGAATGGCCGAACCCGGGCAGGTCCACCGCAGTCAGGTGAGCGTGCCGGGCCAGCTTCGACCAGATCGCGTCATAGGCGTACAGGCTCTCGGGCCACGGGCTGAGCAGCAGAGCCTCGCGGGCGCGGGGCACGTCACTCTCCGCGTACCGGATGGACAGTCCGTCGATGGTCCGGAACCGGGGCCTGATCTCGCTCATTTACCCGTCCTCTCAGGGGCCTTCGTGGCACGCGCCCCGGGCCGTGACGCAAACGTGTCTATGACAACACGGACAGCGACACGCGGCGACGGCGCGCCCGCGGGACCCGGGGAGAGGGCTAATGTCGCCGGGTACCGAACGGAGTCCCCATGACCTTCGCCTGCTCCTCGATCCGGACCCGGCTCGAAGAGGGCGTTCTGTGGGCCACCCTCGACGCGGGCCCGCTCAACCTCCTCGGTGTCGATCTGGTGCGTGACCTGGTCTCCCTTGTCGACACCCTGGACGACGACCCCGGCGACGTACGCGTCCTCGTCATCGACAGCGCCTCGCCGGACTACTTCTCGGCGCACGTGGATCTCACCGCGGTCCCGCAGTACACCGCGGAGGCGGCCAAGGCCGGCGGCCCCGGTGACGCCTCGCTCGGCATGTTCCTGCACAGGCTGTCGCGCGTCCCCGTGATCACCATCGCCAAAGTGCGCGGCCGTGCCCGCGGCGGCGGCAACGAACTCGCACTGGCCTGCGACATGACCTTCGCATCGCGCGAGAACGCGGTCTTCGGCCAGTTCGAGTGCGGGACCGGCGCCCTTCCCGGCGCGGGCGGCATCCAGCACCTGACCCGGCGGCTCGGCCGCACTCGCGCCATCGAGGCCGTCGCAGGAGCGGCCGATTTCACCGCCGACCTCGCCGAGCGCTACGGCTGGATCAACCGTGCCCTGCCCGACGCCGAACTGGACGGCTTCGTCGAGCACCTGGCCAAGCGCATCGCCGGATTCCCGCCCCAGGGGGTCCGGGCCGCCAAGCGCTCGATCAACGACCTCACGCTGGCGGAGCCCGCGCACATCCGCTCCGACGCCGCCACCTTCCAGGCCCTGATCACCCTGCCCGAAACCCGCGAGCGCCTGGAGCACCTGACCCACCGAGGACTCCAGCGCGCGGGCGAGACCGAACGCGACCTCGGCACGGCCGTGGCGGAGTTCCCCCGTTGACATGGCACATCCCGCCCAGCCGCCGAACGCTTCGCGCAAATGTTCCGTGAGGCTACGACTCGCCCGCGGCAAGGGGGAACTCCGTCCAGACGGTCTTGCCGTCCCGGGTGTAGCGGGTGCCCCACCGCTCGGTGAGCTGGGCCACCAGGAAGAGTCCGCGGCCGCCCTCATCGGTGGTGCGCGCCCGTCGTAGGTGCGGAGCCGTGCTGCTGCCGTCGGAAACCTCGCAGATCAGGCTGCGGTCGCGGATGAGCCGCAGGGTCCCCGACCCGCCGCCGTACCGGTAGGCGTTGGTGACCAGTTCACTGACGACCAATTCGGCGGCCGGAGAGACGGTGGAGAAGGCCGAACCGGCGGCGGAGCCGACCGGTGCCGTCGACCTCATGGAGGCCCTGCGCGCCAGTGTCGAGCGGGCCCGGAGTCCCAAGGACACCGGCGAGAAGGCCGCCTCCCCCGGCGCCCGCGCGGCCGACGGAAAGAAGGCGCCGGCCGCGAAGAAGCGGGCGCGCTCCGGGCCGGCGGCCAAGGGCCGGGAGCTGGGGTCTCGAACCGGTCCGGGTGCCGGGCCGCGGCGAACAGCGCCGCGGGAGTGCCGATGCCGGGACCCACGACGTGCGGTTTTGTCAAAGATCCGCTTCGCAGTGTGCTTCTGCTTCGGCGGAGCGTCCAGATCTGCCTGAAGGAAGCCGTCGATGATCCGCTTGTAGGGGTCCAGCCGGGTCGTCCGGGGACGGTGTTTCTTGCGCGGCTCCGGCCACTGAGCATCCAGAGCCCTGCGGACGGTTCGCCAGGTCACGCCGTACTTGTGCTCCAGAGCACGCATCGACACGTTGCCCTGACGGTGGTCACGACGGATCGCCGCGTACAGCTCGACCTTCGACTTCGGCAGGCGCATGGAGCCCCCAATGGGAGAAGCACACGCAGCGTCCCATCACAAGGCCTCAGCCGCCGTCAAAACAAAGCAACATCCACTAGATCGGTCAGGACTGCCTCCCACAAGCGCTAACAAACGCCTCCCTCACTCACTGACATGCGCACCGGGTGGATGCGCACCACCGCGCCAGTGCGCATCGTGCGCGCGGCTACGGACGCCCAGTCATGGACTGCACCGTGCGGGCCCACTCCAGGTGTTCATCGCGCATGCTCTCCAGGGCGGCGCGGGTGTCTCAGTGGTCGTCGGGGTCGGGGATGACGTTCTCGACGAAGCGGATGATGCTGCGGGCGATGCCCAGCACGGCCGTAGTAGGGGAGTCGCGCGTCCAGTCCCGCAGGGCGGACAGCAAGATGCACCCGACCTCGTCCAGGGTGAAGGAGTCCGCGTGCGGCTCCCCGTCACCCAGGAACCCCGTGACGGGGAAGACGATGTTCTCGGCGAGCCGCAGCAACAGGAAGGCCAGCTCCGGAGTGGCCGGCGTGCGGGGCACCCACGCTTCTCCTATTAGACGTCGTTTCTTATGGCGTGATCGTTCGTTGAACCGTGCATGACGGACTTGGTTGAGCGGCTGGTGCCGGATGAGTTGTGGGTCCTGTTTCGGCGGGTGGTGCCGCCGACTGAGGTGATACGCCCGCAGGGCGGGGGCCGACGGCGGGCGGGTGACCGCGAGGCGCTGGCGGCAATCATCTTCGTGGCGACGTCGGGCTGCACGTGGCGGCAGCTCCCGCCGGTGTTCGGCCCGAGCTGGCAGACGGTCTACCGACGCTTCGCCCAGTGGAGCAGGGCCCGTGTCTGGGCTCGGCTCCACCGAGTGATCCTCGACGAACTCGGAGCTCGAGGCGATCTGGACTGGTCGCGGTGCGCGATCGACTCGGTCAGTCTCAGGGCTGCAAAAGGGGGCCACTGACAGGACCGAATCCGACCGACCGCGGCAAGCCGGGATCGAAAATCCACCTGATCACCGACCGGAATGGACTGCCGATCTCGCTGGGGATCTCGAGCGCCAACATGCACGACAGTCTCGGCCTTGAACCGCTCGTGCGCGGGATCCCGCCCATCCGGTCCCGCCGCGGCCCACGGCGACGAAGGCCGGCGAAGTTGCACGCCGACAAGGGTTACGACTATCCCCATCTGCGTCGATGGCTACGCAAACGCGGCATCCGCCATCGCATCGCGCGCAAGGGGATCGAGTCCTCAATGCGGCTCGGCCGACACCGCTGGGTCGTTGAGAGAACCGTGTCCTGGCTCGCCGGCTGCCGTCGGCTCCACCGCCGATACGAGCGCAAGGCCGAACACTTCCTCGCCTTTGTTGGCATCGCCGCTGCCCTGATCTGCCACCGCCGCCTCACCAAATGAAACGATGTCTTAGGCGATGGGCCCCAGCGCCTTAGTACTGCAACGGTGCTTGTCGTGATGGTTGGGCAGTTTCTGGTGGTGTGTGGCCGCGTCGTTTGTAGTGACTGACGCGGGCTTGGTGTTGACGTCTGCGGCGCCAGTGTGACCAGTGCAGGATGTGGTCGATGGTCGGGCGGGGCCGGGTGAGCCGGCTGATCAGGCGTCGGATTTCGGGCAGGGTGAGGGGTATGAGCTGGGAGGATCCGTTTCTGCTTTCCCGGTGTCGAGTTCGCGGGCCCTCAGGACGGTGAGGCAGGCGTGGGCGGCCATGGCCAGGGTCATGTGGCGGTGCCAGCCGTCGTAGCGGCGGACCTGGTAGTCGTCCAGGCCGCACTCCTGCTTCGCAGTCTGGAAGCATTCCTCGACCGCCCACCGGCTTCCCGCGACGTGGATCAGCTCATCCAGTGTGGTCTCGGCGGGGCAGTAGGCGATGTAGTAGGAGATCTCCTCGGGCCGGCGGACACTGCGGCGGGCGATCACCCAGTGCCGGCGGTCCTCGCGGTGCCAGGGCCTCACCTCGACCCTCGCCCAGTCGTAGACCCGCGGGCCATGGGCCCCCATCCCGCAGGAACGACGCTTCCACTTCTGCCGGGGCAGCCCGGGAAAGAGGTCGTGGACGGGGTGGTCGATCCCCCAGCGGGTGACGACGGTGTCGTGCCGGGTGGTGGCCATGACATGGAAGACATCCGCCCGCTCGAGCTCCGTGCGCCAGCCCTTGGAGAAGCCGTAAGCGGCATCCGCGGTCACCCACCGGAACGGAATCCGGCCTGTGATCGCCCGGCGGACCATGGCCTTGGCCATCACCACCTTCGTCTCGAAGGCGACCGTGTCCTCAATGCCGGCAGCCCGGCACCGTTCCCGGTCTTCCGTCCATGACGTGGGCAGATACAGACGGCGGTCGATCAACGTGCGGCCCCGGCCGCCGGCATAGGCGAGGAACACTCCGATCTGGGAGTTTTCTGTCCGCCCGGCGGTGCCGGAGTACTGGCGCTGGACCCCGGCCGAGCGGACACCCTTCTTCAGGAACCCCGTGTCGTCCACGATCAGCACCGCATCCGGGTCTCCGAGATGCTCCACGACGTAGTCCCGCACGTCGTCCAGGACCTCATCGGCGTCCCAGTCGATCCGGTTCAGCAACCGATGGATCCGGTCCGGACCCCCATGCCCGGCCTCCTCGGCAAGCGTCCACCCGTTCTTCCGCTCCAACGGAGCGATCAGCCCCCGCATATAGGCAAGAGCCGACTCCCGCGGCTCCGACCTGGAGAAACGATGCACGAACCGCTCATGCAAAGCCTTCAGTTCACCCGCCCACAACCGGGCATCAACAAGTTCCCCACCCATGAACTGAACAACGACCGACCTGCCCAACCGTCACGGCAAGCACCGTTGCAGTACTAGGGCCTGTGTGATGTCGTGATCAGCTTCTGGGTTCTGTCCTGTTCGCGGGGTGGGATCCGGTAGGACTGGGGGCGTGACGCGCAGGCAACTCACCCATGCCCAGTGGAAGTTCATCGAGCCGTATCTGCCGATCGGTAGGTACGGCCCGTACCCGGAGCGGTTGCGGGAGCAGTTCGAGGGGGTGATCTGGCGGTTTAGGTCCAGTGCCCAGTGGCGCGAGATGCCTGCCGAGTTCGGCCCCTGGGCCACCGTCTACGGACGCTTCCGCGTCTGGCGGGACGCCGGTGTGTTCACCGCCCTGCTGGAAGGCCTGATCGCCGAGGGGGCCCGGGTGGGCAGAACAGACTTGTCGCTGGTCAGCGTGGACTCCACAACGGTCCGCGCCCACCACGACGCCGCGGGGATGCGCGTCAGCAAGCACCTCATGAAGGCCCTGGAAGAAGCCGCACAGGAGCAGGAGACGGCCCGGCAAAAAGGGGCGGACCGGAGGAACAGAACGGACAGGCAGAGCGCCGGTGCATCCGGCGCAGACGCAAGCTCCGTCTGACCGAAGCCCTGCTCGGCAGGTCCCGGGGCGGCCTCACCAGCAAGATTCACCTCGCCGCTGACCGCAGGTGCCGTCCGCTTGCGCTGGTCTTGACCGCCGGACAGGCCGGGGACAGCCCGCAGTTCATCCCCGTGCTCGCGAAAGTGAAAGTCCGCCTGCCGGTCGGCCGTCCCCGCACCAAGCCCGACGCAGTCGCCGCGGACAAGGCCTATTCGTCCCGAGGAAACCGCGCCTACCTGCGTAAACGCGGAATCAAGGCCGTCATCCCGGAAAAGCGGGACCAGGCCGCCAACCGCAAGAAGAAGGGCGCACGAGGCGGCCGACCCATCGTCCACGATGCCGACCTCTACAAGGAACGGAACACGGTCGAACGCCTGATCAACAAACTGAAAGCCTGGCGAGGCATCGCCACCCGCTACGACAAAACCCCGGACAGCTACCTCGCCGGCCTCCACCTCCGCGCCGCAATGATCTGGATCGATGACCTACTCAAGACCGCCGAATGATCACGACATCACACAGACCCTAGTACTGCAACGGTGCTTGCCGTGACGGTTGGGCAGTTTCTGGTGGAGTCTGGCCGCGTCAATCCGTAGTGGCTGGTGCGGGTTTGGTGCTGTCATCTGCGTCGCCGTGACCCAGTGCAGGACGTGCTGGATGAGTGCCGGCCGGCGGTGGGTGAGGCGGTGAATCAGGCGTCGCAACTCGTGGTAGCTGAGGGGGACAAGTCAAACGGGTGACGGGCGACCGGCCGCTGGCGCCCGGCTGCGCTCAACCGGCCGCGGCGGCCGAACCGGCCCCGAACCGGGGCACGTCCTCAGCCTCCATGTCCAGGCGCAGCCGCCTGTACCGGAGCGGATGCCGGAATACGCCGCCCCTGTCGGTGGCCCGGTCGGCGCTGATCTCCGCCACCAGCTCGGGGCGGACCAGGATCGCGTCCAGGGCCTCCCGCGACCCCCAGGCCGCCGCGAACCGCACGCCGGTCCAGGGGTGCCCGGGGTCGGCGGCGGCCAGGTACTCCCCGACCTGCCGGGACACCTCCGGGCGCAGCGGTACGGTGCGGCCGACCTCGCGCAGCCGGCCGGCCTGGTCGTGGCGGCCGAGGATCAGGAGCTGCGGGCGGGTCAGGGTGCCGGTGATGGCGCCGGTGATGGCTTCGGTGGTGTCTCGTCGGCGGATCTTGGTCCACCCGCGGTACGAGGGGAGATAGCGGCTGGTCAGGGGCTTGACCACGATGCCCTCCACCCCGGACACATCCGTCCAGGTCTCCAGCCACTCCCGGGCCTTGGCCAGGTCTGTCGTCATCGGGCACAGCGTCCACGGGGCTGTCAGGGCGTGGTCGGTGAACAGCTGTTCCAGGAGAGCGCGCCGCTCCTTGTACGGGCGCGATAGCAGCTCCTGGCCGTCCAGCTGCAGGACGTCGAACGCGACGAAGTAGGCCGGCCACCGGACGGCGAGGCTGCCGGCGCCGCGGGCGCGGGCGGCGGCCCGGCGCTGCAACGCCTCGAACGACAACCGGCCCGCCTCCACATCCCAGACGAGCAGTTCGCCATCGAGGACCAGGCCGTGCGGCAGCTGCTGCTCGGCGGCCGTCACCAGGTCCGGGAACCGGTCCTGGACCAGCGAACCGCGCCGGGTCTGCACCAGCACCCGCCCGCCCGGCTCGGCCCCGGTGAACAGCAGCGCCCGGTGACCGTCCAGCTTCTGCTCATACGCCACCCCGGCACGCAGCGCAGCTGGGCCCGGCACGGACTCGGCGGCCTGCGCCAGCATCGGCTCCACCGGCGGTCGAAGCACCATCCCGGGGCCTCCCTCACGACTTGCCCCTCTTCCAGAGTCGGCCAGGCCGGCTCCACACGGTCCGGCGGGACGGCCGTGGACCCCATCCGAGGGGCCCGGCGGGGCCGTCAGGGCCAGCGCCAGGGCCTGCTCGAGGCATCCGGATACGTCACCATCCACCCCATGCCTACCCAGCCCGCAAGGTCTCCCCGCCGCGGGTGTGGCCGACCACAAGCAGCCCCTGTGACTGAGCACGATAGTTGGCTCGGATGGACAAATCCGATGCTCAGAATCTGCCGTACCCCAACGGCAGCCACGGAGCACTCCGTCCCGGACGATGCCTAGTACTGCAACGGTGCTTGCTGTGACGGTTGGGCAGTTTCTGGCGGTGTGTGGCCGCGACCTCAGTAATAGGCTTGGGACACTGCCACTTGGGTTGGCAGGGTGCTGCGGCTGGCGGATGGCAGCCCCCGCCTTCGATCTCCGATTCCATCAGGTTCTCTCGGTCCACCCCCGCCACTCCCGCGTCGGCGGGGGAGCACGGCTGACCGTGAACGACGGGCCGACCCAGGTCGGTGCACCCCAGCGTCGGCAAGTGAGCACGGCTCTGCGACCAACACGGCCACCAATGGCGGCGGTCCACCCCGCGTCGGCGGGGAGCACGCCACGGTGGTGAAGAGGCGTCGCCTGATCGGCCTACGGCGCGAAGCCCCGCTCAGCCAAGGTTCGGAGCGCTGGAGCCATCCACCATCCGATTGCCTGATCAAGATTTAGGCTGGAGGATTGCACGGTTCGCCATAACCGGCAATTGTCGTGTAGCCACCTTGTGTTCTCATTTCATACTCGACGCCCGCCGGTACGTAAACCCAGTCATTTGGACTATAACTCTTTCCATTGCGTCCGAATGCGCCAGCGATAACGAACCGCAAGATTGCTTCATCGTGTTGATGGGCCGCTACATCTGACGGCCCTTCGCACTCGGTCAGAACCAGGAACTTGACGCTCGACATGTCGACTGGGATCACATACTTGTTGATCGAGGCCTAAAGTTTGCTTGCCGCGTGAGATCGCGTCACTGCCCGGCCTGGAAAGTGTTCGAATCGAGGATCTCAGCCTCGCGGTCCGAGATGAAGTCCTCGAAGTCGAGTTCGGAATACAGGTGGAGGGCACCCATGCCGATCCCTCCTATTCGCGGCGGCATCCGCCGAGTCGAACCGGTAGCCGGGCCGCACTCAGCGGAGGGCCATCAGGGGCTGGAGTGAGATTAGGGTCTCGTTGACGCCGAAGGATCCTGATTTTCTTCGACTTCCAGCCTCTTGTTGGAATTCTCCGCTCGAAAATACCCATAAACGGACACAAGTGCCGCTGTAATAAGTAGTCCAGGGTCACCGACGAGGCGAAGTAGCACTACGCCGAGGGCAACAGGCATGATGAAGTCAATGAAAGATCTGAAATAAATCCCCAGAGCGAGGCCGCCGAGCAGGAACCCCCAGACTGCTGCCACTTGCGGATTTCGCTTGAGCTTCAAACGCGGGAGCCGATCGAAGAGTTGATCCACGCTCTCCATTGCCATGGGATCACCAGCCACTCTACGAGCGTTCAACTAATCTGCAACCCCCGCACCTATTATCGTCCTGCTTTACAGGATCCACAATATTTGAATTCTCCACAAGTCTAGCTGCCGCGGTGACAGTCGCCCAGCGGGCGATCATTCCGAGCTCGATACCGGGTCGACAGTGCAGGCAAGCCTCCAGGCCGACGACCAGGGTCCGATTCATGGGCGACACCGTAGCCGCGCACACTAAGACGTCGTTTCTTATGGCGTGATCGTTCGTTGAACCGTGCATGACGGACTTGGTTGAGCGGCTGGTGCCGGATGAGTTGTGGGTCCTGTTTCGGCGGGTGGTGCCGCCGACTGAGGTGATACGCCCGCAGGGCGGGGGCCGACGGCGGGCGGGTGACCGCGAGGCGCTGGCGGCAATCATCTTCGTGGCGACGTCGGGCTGCACGTGGCGGCAGCTCCCGCCGGTGTTCGGCCCGAGCTGGCAGACGGTCTACCGACGCTTCGCCCAGTGGAGCAGGGCCCGTGTCTGGGCTCGGCTCCACCGAGTGATCCTCGACGAACTCGGAGCTCGAGGCGATCTGGACTGGTCTCGGTGCGCGATCGACTCCGTCAGTCTCAGGGCCGCAAAAGGGGGCCACTGACAGGACCGAATCCGACCGACCGCGGCAAGCCGGGATCGAAAATCCACCTGATCACCGACCGGAATGGACTGCCGATCTCGCTGGGGATCTCGAGCGCCAACATGCACGACAGTCTCGGCCTTGAACCGCTCGTGCGCGGGATCCCGCCCATCCGGTCCCGCCGCGGCCCACGGCGACGAAGGCCGGCGAAGTTGCACGCCGACAAGGGGTACGACTATCCCCATCTGCGTCGATGGCTACGCAAACGCGGCATCCGCCATCGCATCGCGCGCAAGGGGATCGAGTCCTCAAAGCGGCTCGGCCGACACCGCTGGGTCGTTGAGAGAACCGTGTCCTGGCTCGCCGGCTGCCGTCGGCTCCACCGCCGATACGAGCGCAAGGCCGAACACTTCCTCGCCTTTGTTGGCATAGCCGCTGCCCTGATCTGCCACCGCCACCTCACCAAATGAAACGATGTCTTCGAAGAAAGAATGTCCTCGGGATCTTCGTCAGCGTCCAGAAATACCGGCACGATCAGGGTGGCCACCTTGCCCTCTCCGGGCTTTTGGCGGAGGGCGCGGCCGATGGCCTGGACGATGTCGACGGCCGACCCCTTGGGGTCGATCAGGGCCACACTGTCCACGGCTCGAATATCGACGCCTTCGCCCAAAACGCGGCAATTTGAGAGCACGGCGCGGCCGGCGCGGCGGCCGAAGTCCGCGAGCACGTCGGCCCGGTGTTCGGCCTCGTGCTGGCCGCGCAGCCACCCCGTCCACAGCTTCGCGGGGTGGCCCTCCGTGAAGTCGATGGCCTCACGCCAGGGCAGCCCGCCGATCGTGCCCATGACGGGACTCTGTAGGGGGCTGGGGCCCGGCTGCCGGCTACCGGCCTGCCTCCACGTGGTCCCGGCGCGCTTGGAGACCTGGTCGATGGAGGCGCCGGTGATACCCGCGACGTACTGGACGTTCAGGCACCGGCGACCGGCGTGCATGCGAGTGGGTAGCGGGTGGCCGGCGGCGAGGAGCCCGTCGACGTACGAATGCAACGCGGCCAGGGAGGCGGGGGTGCCGACGTTGCTGTTTGCCGCGGCGCTGAGCTGGCGGCGCACGGCGGCCGCAGTCAGGATGTCCTCGGCGTAGTCATCGACCATCCTTCTCCCCGCCCTGGGTGCTTGTCGCGGGCGGCAGGTAGTCATCGACGCCGTGGACGTCCCAGGGTGGTCTGCCGACGCCCAGGGGGCTGGGGCCAAGGCCGTCGAACACCCACAGCCGGGTCAGCGCGATGAGCGCCTTGTGTACGGTGTTGCGGGCGGTTCCGTTTTCCAGCAGGAAACTTCCGTACCTATCCAGTGTCTTGCTGTCGCACGAGCGCAGCGATCCTAGGCCCCGTGCGTGCATCCAGATGGCCAGCCGTCTCCAGTTCCACGCGGTCTGGTGTCGAGCGGGCAAGCGGTCCTCCGGGTGGTGGTACTCCACCGCGGACACCTTGCCCTGGCTCGGGGCCGGTCCGTCCGACATGCCCGGAAGGCAATCGATCACGACACACACGCGCCCGAGCAGGTCGCGGACGGTCCAGGGGCGAGCTGGGAGCTCTCCTTCGGTCTCGGACCGTCCTGACACGGCATCATTGAGCGCTTCGCAGGCCCGGCGAAACGCTTCAACCACACGGTCACGACGGTGACGTTGCCAACTGAACGGCATGGCCCCGGCCGACATGATGCTGACCTCAGCATGCGGGATGCTCCACCACGCAGACTCTCCACGGAACAGGCCCGCGACCCCTCCCAGTCCCAGGTGTCGTAGTACGCGGGCACCTCTGCGGGCGGCGCCTTGGCGGGAAGGTGACCGCCATGAACGTCATCAGCGGCGACGTCGACGTGACAGCGATGCGCTCGAGTACCCCAGACATCTGGATGAACGCACCGCAGTCCTCGGTGGCTTCGATAGCGCTACGGGCACGGCCGCACCGTGCCAGGGTGAAGCCGCCCCAGACCGAGAGGGCGCCGCGCGGACCGTTGGCGTCGACGCGGTCCGGTGGTCGGTCAGGCGAGGTCGGGGAGGGGGCGCCGGGCGACCTCGTGGGCGTCGTCCGGCGGGACGCCCAGCATGCGCAGGACCATCTCGGCGAGGTTCACCGCGGCGTCATCGCCGTCCACGTCGGGGCGGGCGAATCTCAGCTCTACCAGGGACAGCAGGGTTCCACCCAGTGCGGACAGGGCCACTATCGGGTCGACGGCGGTGAAGCGGCCGGAGGCCATGCCGACCTCGACGTCCCGGCGGGCCCGTCGGGCCAGGCCGTTGTCCGAGTGGATGTGGCCCAGGCCGCGACGGCGCAGCACCTGCATCAACTCCGGGTGCGACTCGGCCATGCGGGCGCTGAGCCGGAAGCCCGTCGCGACGAGCTCCGCGGGGTCGTCGATGCCGGCCAGGCGCTCGTCGAAGGTCTGGCCGAACTCCTCCAGCGCGTCCTGCACCGCGGCCTCGAACAGCTCCGTCTTGGAGTCGAAGTGGTTGTAGAACGAGCCGAAGCCGACGTCTGCGCGCTCGGCGATCACCTGGATGCTGACGCTGGTGTCCCCGGTCTCGGCGAGTATCTGGCGGGCCGCGCGGACGAGAGCTCCGCGGGTCTCGGCGCGACGCCGCTCGAATCGGTTGCTGGGCCGGGCTGACGTAGGCATACGCAGAGTCTAACCGTGGAGACGATGATGATCGCAGTCCTGATGAATTCATCATCTCCTGCCGCGAACACCTTGACGATAGAACTCTCACACTTGATGATTTCCTCATTACGGCAATGTCGCTTGGAGGACACCATGTCCGAAACCCGCGTCAACGCAGTCGGCGTCCCGGACGTCAGGACGGCCCATCAGGACCTCCACAGCGCGCAGGGCGCCCTGCGCGGCGAACATCCCGGGCGCTCCCGCAACCCCCTGATCAAGGTGGCCGACCTGGCATGGCTGGAGTTCGAGAAGCGCGACCTGGACCGGGCCGAGGTCTTCGCCCGGGACTTCGGCTTCGGTATCGCCGCCCGGAGCGAGAGCGAGCTGTGGCTGCGGGGCACCTTCGCCGGCTCGCCGTGCATGGTGATCCGGCGCGGCCGGACCTCCCATTTCATCGGCCCGGCGTTCCGCGCCGCCGAGCGGGCCGACCTGGACCGGCTGGCCCGAGCCACGGGCGCGTCCGTACGGGACGCGGACGTGCCCGGCGGCGGCAAGGCGGTCGACCTGATCGACCCCTCCGGCTTCCCAGTCCGGGTCGTGCACTGCGGTCAGGAACTTCCGGCGCTGCCCGAGCAGCAGCCGCTTCTGCTCAACTTCGGCACCGATCACCGTCGCACGAACGTCACCCAGCGCCCGCCGCGTGAACCCTCCCGCATCCAGCGCCTGGGCCATGTGGTCCTGGAGACAAGGGTGTTCGGGCGCGCCCTGGACTGGTACCTGGACACCCTCGGGATGATCGTGTCCGACTTCCTGTTCCTGGACGGCCAGCGCGGCCGTGGCCCGACGATGGCGTTCATCCGCTGTGACCAGGGCAGCCGGGCCGTTGACCACCACACGCTGGCCATGCACCTGGGCCCGGGCAACGGCTACGTCCACTCCGCCTACCAGGTGACCGACCTCGACTCGATCGCCGCAGGCGGCGAGTACCTGGCCGAGCGCGGCTACCAGCGCAGCTGGGGCATCGGCCGGCACATCCAGGGCAGCCAGCTCTTCGACTACTGGCGCGACCCCGACCGTTTCATGCTGGAGCACTTCGCAGACGGCGACCTGTTCTCCTGCGACCTGGAGCCCGGCTGGGCACCCATGTCGACCACCGGCCTCGCCCAGTGGGGACCTCCTGCCACCCGTGACTTCCTCGGCGCGAGCCCCTCCCCGCAGCGGGTCCGTGACGTCATCGAAGCCCTGCGAGGCGACAACGAGATGGACCCGGCACGCCTGCTGGGCCTGCTCAAAGCCGCCAAGTCCTGAAACCCAACCCCCTCACGAAGGTACTGATATGAGCACCAACGTCCTGCGCACCGCCGACGGATGGTGGGTCCTCCGCGGCGACCGGGCCGTCCCCGTCGACACCAAGGCCGCGACCACCGCCGAGCTGATCGCCGACCGGGCGGCCGTGCGCGAGGCCGCCCTCTCCGGGGAGGCGGGCACGCCCGTCGCCGACCTGGTCGCCCTCTCGCCGGTGACCACTCCCTGCCGGGTGGTCGCACAGATGGTCAACTACCGCAGCCACGCCCGCGACTCGGGCTTCACCGGCGACATTCCGCCCGCCTTTTTCCGCAAGGCGTCCGGGTCGGTGAGTGGCCCGGGTGAGGCGATCGTCCGCCCGTCGCACGTGAAGTTCCTCGACTACGAGATCGAGCTCGGGCTCGTCATGGGCGCACCCCTGCCCGTCGGCACTGTGGTCGAGGAGCGTGACCTGCCGTCGTATGTCGCCGGGCTGGTGATCACGAACGACGTAAGCGCCCGTGAGGTGCAGCTGACCAAGACGCAGTTCTACGAGAGCAAGTCGTACCCGACCTTCACACCGGCCGGGCCCTACCTGGCGTTGCTGGAGCCCGAGGACTTCGCCCGTTTCCTCGATCTGAGGCTGCGGCTGTCGGTCAACGGCGAGCTGCGTCAGGACCGCACCCTCGCCGACATGATCGTCCGCCCGGCACAGGCGCTGACCTTGCTGGCCCGCTTCCAGACCCTCGACCCCGGCGACCTGCTGCTCACCGGGACCCCCGGCGGCACGGCCCTCAAGGCCCCGCCCAAGGCCGTCGAGAAGATCGGCGCGCTGCTGCCGCCCGCCGTGAAGTGGAAGGCGTTCTTCAAGAGCCAGGCCCGTAACCCGCACTACCTGCACACGGGTGACGTGATCACGGCGACGATCTCGACCGCGGACGGGCGGATCGACCTCGGCGAGCAGCGCACGCCCGTCACGGACGCGAAGTAGGACCCGAGGTGAGCCGCACATGACCGCCGACCAGGCCGGACCCCGGGACACCACACCCGCTCCCGCACCCGGGCCCGCGCAGACAGACCCCGCACCCGTCGTGATCATCGGCGCCGGGCCGGTGGGCGTGACCGCCGCCCTCCTCCTCGCCCGGCGCGGTATCCGCACCCTCATCCTGGAACGCCACCGGGACGTCTACCCGCTCCCGCGTGCCGTCGCCACCGACGACGAGGTGCGCCGCATCCTCCAGGCCGCGGGCGTGGGCGAGGAGTTCGACGCGATCGCCCGCCCCGCGAACGGACTTCGGCTGCTGGACGCCCGCCACCGGGTGATGGCCGAGTTCCGGCGCTCCGAGCACGGCCATCACGGCTACCCGCAGACCAGCATGTTCGACCAGCCCGAGCTGGAGCGACTGCTGCGCGACGCCCTCGCCCGCAGCCCGGAGTGCGAACTGCGGGGTGGTGTCGAGGTCACCGGCGTCGTCAGGGACCCGGCCGGCCCCGTTCGGGTGACCTACCGTGACGACGACGGCGAGCATCATCTGTGGGCCGAGGCGGTCCTCGGCTGCGATGGCGCGGGCAGCCTCACCCGCGACGCGATAGGCGCCGCATGGGAGGACCTGCGGTTCGAGGAACGCTGGACCGTCATCGACGTCCGCACGAAGGCCGACGTCCGCTGCTGGGAAGGCGTCGACCAGGTCTGCGACCCGCACCGGCCGGCGACGTTCATGCGCGTCGGTGAGGACCGCTACCGCTGGGAGTTCCGGCTGCAAGACGGGCAGCAACCGGTCCGCGAACTGATCGCCCCGTGGCTGTCGCCCTCGTACGACGGGGACTTCGAAGTCGTACGGGAGACGCAGTACACCTTCCGGGCGCGGGTGGCCGACCGGTGGCGCAGCGGACGGGTCTTCCTCCTCGGCGACGCCGCCCACCTCACCCCGCCGTTCATCGGGCAGGGACTCTGCTCGGGCCTGCGGGACGCCCACAACCTCACCTGGAAGCTCGCCCGAGTCCTCCAGCAGGGCGGCGACGAGCGGCTGCTGGACACCTACGAGAGCGAGCGCAAGCCACACGCGCGGCACGCGATCCGGCTCGCGGTCGCCATGGGCTGGGCCATGACCGGCGGCCAGGACGGCGCCGCCGCACTGCGCCGCAGGATCCTGGCCGCGGCCTGCCGCATACCCGGCCTCTCGGCGGCGGCGGGCCGCGACCTCAGCCCACCCCTAGCCGCCGGGCCCCTCGTCCGGCGCCGTATGCGCAGGAGCCTCGTGGGCACCCACTGCCCGCAACCGTGGGTGGTGGGACTCGACGGCCGGCGCTCCCGTCTCGACGAACTGCTCGGCGACACCTTCAGCGTCCTGACCGCCGCCGAACCCTGGCCCTTGCTGCGCGCCCTCGCCCACGGGCTCGGCGTCCCGGCGATCCCCGTCACCGACCTCGGTGACGACGGCACCCTCACCGCCTGGCTGCGCGCCGGCCGGGCGGACGCCGTCCTGCTCCGCCCCGACCGCGTCGTCATGGACATCGTCCCAGCCGGGGGCCACGGCTTCACGGACACCGCCGCCTGGGCCTCTCTCCTGCACACCACGCGCAGCCCCCACCCTTCCCCACGGACCGTCGAGAAAAGCCTGCTGAGGAGCGCCACACGATGACCAGGCCGTACCCGGAACCCTTCACGACGCCCGATCCGCAGGCCGTCGCCGACAGCCGCATCATGGACTTCGCCCGCCGCGCCGGCGTGGACGGCACCGACTACGCCGCCCTGCACCACTGGTCGGTCACCGACCTGGAAGGCTTCTGGGGCGCGGTGTGGGAGTACTTCGACATCGACGCGGACTCCCCGTACGACCAGGTGCTGGCCGAGGAGCGGATGCCGGGCGCCCGCTGGTTCCCGGGCGCCACCCTCAACTACACCCACCACGCTCTGCGCAACCTCACCGACGACACCGTGGCGATCATCGCCCTCGACGAGACCGGCTCCAGCCACGAGGTGACCGGCAACCGGCTGCGCGCACAGGTCGCTTCCGTCGCCGCCACCCTGCGCGACCTGGGCGTCGGCAAGGGGGACCGGGTCGTCGGCTACCTCCCCAACACCCCGCACGCAATCGTCGCGTTTCTCGCCGCCGCGAGCCTGGGCGCGGTGTGGTCGGTCTGCGGGCAGGACTACGCCCCCAAGGCCGCCGCCGACCGCTTCGCCCAGCTCGAACCCACCGTCCTGATCTCCGCCAACGGCTACCTCTTCAACGGCATCACCCACGACCGCCGCGAGGCCGCCCTCGAACTCGCCGGCGCGCTGCCGACGCTGAAGGCCGCGCTGCTGTTGGACCACGTGGGCCTGCCGTGGCCGTCACGCGCATACCCGTCACTGGTGGTGCCGTGGGAGGACGCCGCCACCCGCACCGAGGAACTCACCTGCACGCCGGTGCCGTTCGACCACCCGCTGTGGGTCGTGTTCTCCTCGGGCACCACCGGCCTGCCCAAGGGCATCGTCCACGGCCACGGCGGCGTCCTGCTCGAACACCTCAAAACCCTCGGACTGCACTCCGACCTCGGTCCCGGCGACCGCCTCCTGTGGTACACCACCACCCACTGGATGATGTGGAACCTGGTCGCCTCCACGCTGCTCACCGGCGCCACCACGTGCACCTACGACGGCAGTCCGGCGCCCTGTGCCAAGCTCGACGTCCTATGGGAGCTGGCCGCGCGCCACCGGGTGACCGTCTTCGGCACCAGCCCCCAGTACCTGCTGGGCATGGCCAAGTACGGCATCGACCCCTCGGCGCACGACCTGTCGTCGATCCGCGTAGTCGGCTCCACCGGCTCCGCCCTGCCGGCCTCCGCCTACCCCTGGGTCCGCCACCACGTCGGCGACCACGTCCTGCTCGCGTCCATCAGCGGCGGCACGGACGTCGTCTCCGGATTCGCCGGCAGCGCCCCCAACACACCGGTCTGGGCGGGAGAGCTCTCAGCACCCCACCTGGGCGTCGCCCTGGCCGCGTACGACGCCGAGGGCGTCCCGATCGTGGACCAGGTCGGGGAGCTGGTCGTCACCCGCCCGATGCCGTCCATGCCGCTGTACTTCTGGAACGACCCCGACGGCGCCCGCTACCGCGACGCCTACTTCTCCTCCCACCCCGGCGTGTGGCGCCACGGCGACTGGATCACCCTCACCTCTCACGGCTCGGTGGTCGTCCACGGCCGCTCCGACAGCACGCTCAACCGCAACGGCGTACGCCTGGGCAGCGCCGACATCCACGACGTCGTCGAACGCCTCCCCGAGATCACCGAGGCCCTCGTCATCGGCGCGGAAGAACCCGACGGCGGCTACTGGATGCCCCTGTTCGTGGTCCTCGCCGTCGACGCGACCCTGGACGACCAGCTCCGCGTGAAGATCAAGGAGGCGATCCGGACCGGCGCCTCACCCCGCCACGTCCCCGACGAGATCCTCGAAGTCCCCGGCATCCCGCACACCCGCACCGGCAAGAAACTCGAAGTCCCCGTCAAACGCCTCCTCCAGGGCGCCCCGGTCGAGCAGGTCGTCAATCCGGCAGCCGTGGACGCCCCCGACCTCATCGACTACTTCGCCCAGATGGGCGCCGAGCGCCGGGGCCGGTCGACATGACAGCCGCGCAGATCACCCTCGCCGTCATCCTGACCCTGCTCTTCCTGCCACTGGGAGCGGCGAAGATCGCCGCGGTGCCGTTCATGCGCCAGGCGGCAGCACACCTCGGCATGTCGCCGGGCCTCTACCGCGTCGTCGGCACCCTGGAAGTGTCCGGAGCCCTCGGACTGGTACTCGGACTGGCTTCCACCCCACTCGGGATGGCCGCCGCGATCGGGCTGGCGCTGCTGATGACCGCGGCCGCCGTGGCCCACCTGCGCCACGGCGACCCGCCCGCGCGGGCCCTGCCCGCCGTCGTCCTGGCCCTGACGGCGGTGGCGTACGCCGGGGTGACGATCGGTACCGGCTGACGGCCCACAGCGTGCGCCGTTTCGCGTGGGGCCCGTCGGTGGCAGAACTCGGCTCGAGTCCGACGGAAGCCGACAACCTGCATTGCGGTAGGGGATCGTGCGGGTGTGCGGGCACTTCGACCAGCGGGACTCCTCGCGGGCCTTGCGGATCTCGTAGTCGGTGCGGCCGCAAATGGTCAGCATCGCTTCCCGAGGAGTCCCGCACCATGGCAGCCACAACCCTCGCCCACGGCATGGGCACGTTCTTCACAGACTGCGAATTCCCCCTCTTTCGTGCTCCTAGAAGAAGCCGAGCTTCTTCGGCGAGTACGACACCAGGACGTTTTTCGTCTCCTGGTGGTACAGCAGATGCACCCATGCTGACCTGGGAAAACGGCGCTTCGTAAGGCTCTCGGGCGGAGGCTGGTCCGGAAATGGTCCGGATCGCGGTAGGGGTCGGTCAAGAGCGGGTCGTGGGAGCGATCGGGAGCAGGGAGGGCCCTCCCGCGGGTGTCCCGTCCTGTCGGCTACGGCCGGTGGTCGTCGCAGAGCCATCCGGCGGGATAGAGACGAGCGGGCGCCCCGCATAGCTGTACCCCAGCCCCGCACTTGCCCCGGTAGGCGATCGGCGGTGCCCCCGTCACCGCAGGCCTTGTGCTCGGGACGGACTCCGGCGACCGGGGTGCCGGGATGTAGGGGAGCGGCGCCGTCTCGTGGTCCGACGCGGCTGGCGGTCGGACGCGGCACGTCGGGTCGCCGTCCTCCATAGGACGCCGTACCTGACGTTGCCTCGGCATGACGGCAGGCGGTTCGCCTGATGTCGCGTCGAGATACGCAGTGTGATCGGCAGTGGGGGTCCAGAACTCGAACGCCGTCCGCTTCACCTTGACGATCGCTCGTACGTAAAGCCCGGAGGCGGCATCTCGGATGAATTCGTCGAAGGGGCGTTCCGCAGGTCGCGTGGTCGGATGCCAGGCTCCGCATTTCCCTGTCCGCTTCTTCGGACACGGCCCCGGGAACCGCTTGTCGCACTTGGCGAGTTCGATGCGTCGGATACCACCGCGGAACGGGATGGGGGAGTCCCGCTTCATGATCAGTTCCAAGGGGACGCGGTCGGTACGCAACCACGGCACCGTCGTGTCCCGCGCCATGTCCTGGCTGTCCGTCTGCCATGCGTCCAGCACGCCGGCCCGTCGGGCCGCCACGTCCCGTGCTTGAATCTCACGCGGGTTGCGCGGGGACAGTTGTGACTCGAACCCGAGGAGTACCCCGTCCACACCATGGATCAGGACGTCGCTGCGGACTGCGCGGTCCTTGCTCGATTGTTCCTGGACGGCAGCGTGCCCGCCTTCCTCTGCGGCGCGGACCGCCCGGTCTTTGTACGCCTTGTGCTCGTCAGACTCTCCACCGCCGTGGTGCCGGTCCTCGGCGTCGCTTCGCATGTGGGCAGCGACGACCTTGCCCAGTCGCCGGTACACCGACATCGGCTCGATGAAGCCCCGCTTCTCGCATACCTCCGCGCACGTGAGGCCGCGGCGTTGTACGGGCAACCGGCGGTCATGGAGCAGCTGTTCGAGCAGTCCAGCGCCGCCGGCCACTCCGAGGTCCGGTTTCGTCAGATCTAGTCGTTGGTCGAATCCTGCCAGTCGCACGTACCGGTTGGGCATGCTGGCCTCCGCTCGCCACACGGCCACGATGGGCCGCCGCACCGATCGTGACAGGGGCCACTGACATTGATGCTGATACTCAGGTTCCGGTGGTCGTGGCTCGGGCACTGACTGACGCCCTGCTGGGTTGTCCTACGGTTGTTCTGTCCGGCCGCCGGAGCCTGTTCTTACGGCTCCGGCCGGGCGGAACATGACCTGATAGGAGCTTGGTCATAAGCCCCCTCAATGTCCTGTCTGCGCCACCCGGCCGGTGCCCACCTTCGGTTGGGAAGGCATCATCAGCATGACATCAGAGATTGCGCAGGACATCGCGGACCAGGATGTGTTCGGCGGGGTCGACTCCCATGCCGACACCGTCCACGTCGCGGTCATCAGCGACAACGGCGGCCACCTCGCAGACGCCGAGTTCACCACCACCGCCGCCGGATACACCGCGGCCCTGGCCTTCCTGGATGCCCACGGCCACGTGATCGCGATCGGCGTGGAAGGCACCTCCTCATACGGCGCCGGCTTCACCCGCGCCGCTCGCTCACACGGGCACACGGTCGTCGAGGTCAACCGGCCCGACCGCGCCGAACGCCGCCGCATCGGCAAGTCCGACCCCATCGACGCCTACGCCGCCGCCCGCGCCGCCATGTCCGGACGGGCCTCCAGCGCGCCCAAGGACGACACCGTCGCCGGCATATGCGCCCTGCACAACGCCGCCCGCTCCGCAGTCAAGGCCCGCACCGCCGCCCTGAACCAGATCACCCACATCCTCTTCGCAGCCCCCGAGAGCATCCGCGCCAAATACGGACAACTTCGGGGAACGGACCGCACCGACGCGCTGGCCCGGCTACGGCCCGCCGGGGACGCGGTCCACACCGCGGTCCTCGCCGCCCTCAAGATCCTCGCCCGACGCGTCAAAGAGCTGACCGCCGAGCACGCGGCCCTGACCAAAGCCCTGGACAGCCAGGTGACCGTCCAGAACCCCGGCCTGCGGGCCACCTACGGAGTCGGCCCCGACACCGCGGCCCAGCTACTGATCACGGCGGGCGGCAACCCCGAACGCATGCGGACCGAGGCCTCCTTCGCCGCCCTCTGCGGAGCCGCACCGGTGCCGGCCTCCAGCGGCAGAACGAACCGCCACCGCCTCTCACGAGGCGGCGACCGGGCTGCCAACGCCGCCCTCTACCGCATCGCACTCGTCCGCATGGCCGCAGACTCCCGCACCCGCGAATACGTGGCCCGACAGACGGCCGCGGGCCGCACGAAGAAGGAGATCATCCGGCTCCTGAAGCGAGCGATCGCCCGGGAGATGTTCCGCTGCCTGACCACTACAGTCGCCGTCCCCGGCATCGCCGATCTGAGACCTCTACGGCAGTCCAAGAACATCACCCTCACCGCCGCCGCACGGCACTTCGGCCTCTGGCCAGCCACGATCTCCGCCCTGGAACGAGGAATCCGCCGAGACGACGACCTTGCCCACACCTACCGGGACTGGCTCACCGCTGCTTGACAACCAATAGGAGCATCATTGATGTCAGGGGCAACCGGCTGAGATGCAGATCACAGCATCAGGTCGACTGCGCCGCCGGTTCCGGGGCCATGGACAGCTCCGCCCGGTGCCGGCTGTTGGCCCTGATCAGCGCGTCGAGTGCATCCCGGGTCTCGATCAGGTGCGCGATGTCGGCGTCGATCCGGTCGCGCTCGCGCATCCTCGCCGCGAACGTCTCCTCGGCGACCCCCTGGTCACCCGGGATGTCCACACACGGCAGCACAGTCGCGATCACCCGGCTGGACATCCCCGCGTCGAACAGCTGTCGGATGAGCGACACGCGCTGGACCGCAGCATCGGAATAGTGACGCTGGCCCGCATCGGAGCGTGAGCTGGTCAGCAGCCCCTGGTCTTCGTAGTACCGCAGTGAGCGCGGACTCACGCCCGTGCGCTTGGCAAGCTCGCCTATCCGCATCCTTGAGAGCCTACGCCCGCGGCCTTGGCGCTTGCCGCGGCCCGCGAAATCAAAGCGCCCGCGGCCAGCCGAATCGCTACTGACCGTTCCGTTGCTGGCCCTATCGCCAAAACCCGGTCGGATCCTCCTACCAGTCTCACGACCGGGTCCCACCGGCCCTGGTGGCGTCTGAGCTGTCCCGGGTGGTGGCCGATGGGGGCAGGACCTGGTCATAGCCGTGCGGCCGTGCGGACCAGGCCGGCCAGGGCGAGGGAGCGGCTGTGCGCGGGCCAGGCGATGTGGGTCACGACGGGAGGTGCGTCGGTCAAGGGGACGGCCGTGTGCTCGGCCCACAGCCAGGAGCGGGCGGAGTCGGGGACGACCGCCACGGTGCGTCCGAGGGCGATCAACTGAGCCAGTTGCGTCTGGTTGTGGATCTCGGGGCCCGGGCAGGGTGCGTAGGTGCCGTGGGTGGGCCAGCGGGCGAGCGGCAGATCGGGGACATCCCTGACATCAGCCAGCGACAAGGTCTCGCGGGCGGCGAGCGGGTGCCCGGCAGGCAGGACGGCGACCTGTCCCTCGGTCGTCAGTGCCTCGCTGTCGAACCCCGCGAGGGAGTTCCACGGCGCGTGCATGAGCGCGACATCAGCACGTCCGTCGCGGAGTAACTCCTCCTGCTCGCACATACCGCACAGCAGCACCTCGATCTCGGCACTGCCGGGCTCGGCCGCGTAGGCGTCGAGAAGATTCCGCAGCAGTTCGTGCGACGCGGCGGCCTTCACCGCAAGGACCAGCCGGCCGCGGGAGCCGCCAGGGCTGTCGGCACCGCCGGCGCGCCGGGTACGGCGAGCAGCGGCAGCGGTCGCGTCGAGGGCCGCCCGGCCCTCGTGCAACAGCACCTCTCCGGCACCGGTCAGGCTGACACCACGGCGGTTGCGCTGCAGCAGGCAGACCCCGAGGCGCCGTTCGAGCTGCTGGATCGCCCGCGACAGCGGGGGCTGGGCCATGCCGAGGCGCTCGGCAGCCCGCCCGAAGTGCAGTTCCTCGGCGACCGCCACGAAGTACCTCAACTCGCGGGTCTCCAGGGTGTCCACGGCCGCAGCATACGCGGTGATACCTGGCAGGTATGACAGAACACCGTATCGGTGTTGGCCGCGCCACTCGTCCGCGAGCCAACATCATCAGCATGAGCGAAACGATGATCGCGCTGGTGACCGGCGCGAACAAGGGCATCGGGTACGAGATCGCGGCCGGGCTGGGCAGCCTCGGGTACCACGTGGGCGTGGGAGCCCGCGACGCCACGCGACGCGAAACCGCCGTCGGGAAGCTGCGCGCCGGCGGCGTGGACGCGTTCGGGGTACCCGCTGGACGTGACCGACGACCAGAGCGTCACTGATGCTGCGGAACTGATCGAACGGCTGGCCGGGCGCCTGGACGCCCTGGTCAACAATGCCGGCATCTCGCGCGAGATGGACCCGGGATGGGTGCAGGACCCGACCGCGCTCGACCTGGAGGTGCTCCGCACGGTCGTGGATACCAACGTCATGGGTGTCGTCCGGGCCACCAACGCGATGCTGCCACTGCTGCGGCGCTCGGCCTCGCCACGCATCGTCAACGTCTCCAGTAGCGTCGGCTCCCTGACCCGGCAATCGGACCCGGACATCGAGATCGGCCCGATCATGGCGGCCTACGCGCCGTCGAAGCGTTCCTCAACGCCCTCACCGTGCAGTACGCCCGGCAGTTAGCTGGTACGAACATCCTGATCAACGCCGCCTGCCCGGGCCTGGTCGCGACCGACTTCACAGGCTTCCAAGGGCCCCGCACTCCTGAACAGGGCGCGACCACGGCGATCCGGCTCGCCACCCTGCCCAACGGCGGCCCGACCGGTTTGTTCTTCGAGGACGACGGCGTCGTCCCCTGGTGATCACGAACCCGCCAACGCACACATCTCGGCGACCAGTGATCAGCTCCCCGCCAACCCACCCACCATCCACCGTGGCGCAGGCCCGGGAGGCGCCGGCGGGGCTGCGCGGCTCGCTGGACCTTCACAGGCAAGCCCGACCTGCGGTCCCTGGCGGAGCGTCTGGGCGTCTCTCGCAAGACGGTGGCGCTACGTCTCCGGAACCACGAAGACGCCGCAGAAGCGCCTCCAGGCCGCTCTGGAGCAGGAGACTGAGGCCGAGTGGCAACCGCAGGTCAGAGTGCAAGCGAGGGAGCGCGCGGCCACCTCGGCAGGGCTCGTCATCTCGACCACCGCCTACTTCGCGCTCGGCCCTGCGGGCACCTCATACCCGCGCGCGCCCGTCTTCGGAAGCCCGCCCTGTGGATCAGTAGGCGTCGTACTCGCCGAACCAGTCGACGATGTAGTGGACCTCCCGGCTGCTCTGGTTCCAGAGGTCGATGACACCGTGAGGGCCGGTCTTGGCCTGGGCCAGGTTGGAGACGTCCTTGCCCGCCGTCCAGTTCAGCGCGGAGGTGATGGGGCGGGGCGGCTTGACCGCGTACCCGTACTGGTACGCGTGGGCCGAGTTCGGGTCGGGGGCGACGGAGAGGTGTCCCGCTCCGGTCGTGGTGGTGACGGTGAGGTTCGTGACGTGGGCCTCGATTGGGAGGTCGCCGCGGTTCCCCGAGTTCAGGTGCAGGGCGTAGTAACCGCCGGCGAGACAGGGCCAGGTGTTGGGAGGCAGGCTCCTGGAGTCGATGTGACGGACCGGGCCGCCTTCCGCCGGGAGGCCGCGCCTCCACGTGGCGAAGGCCGCCTTGCTGCCAGCACCGTAGTAGCCGACGACGTCGATGATCACGTCGGTTCCGGCCCAGGCCCCGTTGCGGACGTTGATCTTTCCGTCGGTGCTGACAGGGACGATGACCGAGTTGGCGAGGGTCTGTCCACCAGTGAAGTTCAGACTGGAGGTGGACGGGGCGGGCTGACCGCTCGGAAAGACCGTCAGGTGCCCCGCCTCCCGGGGGTTGGTGACCGTCACGTTGAGCGCCACGGCGGTCGCCCCGGCGGGGACGCCGTTCCGGCCGGTGATCTGGACTCCGAAGGTGCCCTGTCCGGCGACCTGCCCGCGCGCCGCGCCGAGGCCTTCGCGGGTGTCGACGAAACGGGCCGGGTTCAGCGCGGTGTAGCCATCGGCCGCCGCACGGTCGAAGTAGCCGGTGACGTCCGCGATCAGGTCCACGGCGTTCCAGCCGCCGTTGTACAGCTCGATGTACCCGTCCTTGCCGACCGGCACGATCACTTGGTTCGGGACGGTTTGGCCTGCTGTGTAGTTCACGTTCGAGGTTTTCGGCCTGTCTCTGCCCGAGGGATAGACGCTGACGTGCCCCCCGGCGGTGGTACTGGTCGCCGTGACGTTGAGGACCACCGCGGTGACCCCGGCCGGCACGTTCGCGTTACCCGCGATCTTCAGCCGTACCGGCATGTACGCACCGACTTTCGCCTTGGCCGCGCCGATACCGGCCCGGGTGTCGAGCAGCCGGGTGGGAGCATGCGGTGCGAAGAAGGAACCCGGCGTCGTGAACGGGAGCCGGTTGACCGCCTGGACGTTGTTCATGGTGTCCGTGGCCGTCACGGTGACGGTGTACTCGCCCGGCCGGGGGTAGGTGTGCCTGACGTCGTACAGGATCTCACCGCCGGTGACGGTGGCCGTGTGCGTCGTGCCGTCGCCCCAGGCGATGACGACCTCGTGGGGGACGGGCGCCCCTTGGTAGAGGTTGACGCCGACGGAGATGCTACGCGCGGTCATGGCTTCGCCCCACATGTGGAGTTCAAGGTTCGAGGCGTCGGCGGAGGCCTGTGCCGACCCGCCCCCCGCGGTGTCGGAGGGCAGGACCGTGCGGACCGTGTTTTCGCCCGGGCTACGGAAAGTCCCAGCGTCATCGGCGGCAGCAGCCCCGTCGGGAGCGGCTTCGGGGGGCAGTGCGGAGACCCCGGGCGTCGCAGGGCCGTTGGCCTGCGCCACGCCCGGTATGAGACCCACGCCGACTGCGAGAGCGGCAGCTGAGACAACGAGTCGGCGACTGCGCACCGGCCCCCCAATTTTCGTTGTTGATTGAACGAGTTCGAAAGCCTGTACAGCGTACCGATCGGCACGGACATGCCATACGTTTGACCGACGCCGAGCAGGCCACGGTTTGATCACGCCGCGTCCGGCCGCCGCTCCGGCTGGCTGCGTAGGTGAGACCGAGACCGGAGAGCGTTTGTCGGTGGCTTCCAAGAGCGGTTGATGGCAGGGCGCTCTGAAAATGTCGTCGGGAATTGAGAGCACCGTATTCAGTTCGGTGGTGTGCGTCCCGACCGGAGGGCGTGTGGAAGTCAGTGGAATGGTCCGTTGGAGTGGGGCATGATCCGTTGATGGAGCGTGTCATCGATCTTGATCGGGCAGCCGCAGCAATCTCTGAGCGGGCTGCGGGATGGCTGGCGGCCGGTCTCAAGGTTGGGCAGGTGACGTGGCGGGACGAGACGGCGCCGTGGCCTCAGAGGCTTGAGACTGACAGAACTCTCGTGCGTGATCCCGATTCCGTCGGCGTGCTCATCTCCGGCCCCGGGAACGCTGGGCTGTCCGTGGTGTTGTTCCGGGGTGGCTGGGCTGACGTGGACTACTTCGACGGCGTCGACGACGGCGGACCGATACCGGCGTTCGACATCAACTCAGCAGCAGCCTTCGGCACCCAGCTCGATCAGTGGGTGCCGCGCGTCTTCGGGAGCTTCGGCAAGAGCGAGTACTCCAGCAGTATTTTGTGGCTTGACCTGGGGAAACGTCGAGCGTTGGGAGTGTAGCGGGCAGGCTGCCATCACGGACGGCTTCTGCCCGCCTCCGCCTTCGCCACGCGCAGGGGCGGGCGGTACGGGAGGTCAGGGTTCTCGGTCAGCAGCAGGTAGACCCGCCCGGTGTCCCCGCCGTAGCCGACCAGCCCGGCGTCAGGGACTCCGTCTCGGTGCGGTCAGAGCCACGCTCGATTACCGCCGCCGCACCGATGATCGCGGAGCGCCGGACTTCGGCCAGACCGGTGGGGTCGATGCGTCGCCAGCCCCACTCCAGAGGATCTGCGTCCTGCTTGTTCGCCAGATTATGGGCAGGCGAGGATGCCGAATCGGCAGCCGTCAGCGGCTACGTCCACGAGGCGACCAGTCGGCCGTGGCGCCGGAGGGGGTGGTCCGGGAGGCGACGCGGCTGAGCTCGTCGTACGTACGAGTCAGGGTTCGCCCGTCGACCGACTCCTTCCGGATCCAGCCGCAGCGGTCGCGGAGGTACGTCACGGTGCCCTCCGGCCCGGTGATCGCTGCGATCCGGCGGGAATAGTCGTACTCGTAGCGTGTTGCCTGGCCGTCCGTCGCCTTCAGGACCCGGTTGTCGAGGACGTCGTACTCCATGCGGGCCGCCTGGCCCGCCGCGTTGGTACGGGCGACCAGCCGACCGGCCACGGCGTGAACGTAGTGCAGGGTGCGGCCGTCGAAATCGGTCTCCGCCTCCGGCATTCCAGCGGAGTCCCCGCGGGTGTGGGGAGCAGTATTCCTGACCTGCGACTCTATCTTGGCGGCCGAGAATTTTCGAACAGTTTCACTAAATCCGGCAAACCCGTCAAAGCGCCACGAATATGGGTACACCGGTCGGCAGTGGGTCGCCTCGCACCTCGGCCGAGCTGCGAAACCGGCGCCGCACCGTTTGCCTGTGCAGGGCTCGCAGCGAAGAATCTGCACACTCGTACCTATGCCGAGCACTCCGCACCTTGCATCCGCTGATGAGATACGAGCTCACTTCGTTGAGCAGTTGGGCAGCGTCCTGCGTCGCCCAGCCGCATACGGCGACCTCGACACTGCTATCTGGTTCCTGATGGACCATCTATTGATGATCGAAGGGGACCCTGGAGCATGGCAGAAAGAGCAGTCTCGTCTCGCCGAGTGCGGTGCCTGGTACACGGACGGGGTCCAGGGCGCCTTCGGGAGGCTGCTGCCGCAGGAGTCGGCCCGCGATACGCACACCGCTTCCGTCTATGCCGAACTCGCCCACCGCCGCGGGTGGCTGACCCTCGACCGCGTGCTGTCGGACACGGAGTACCAGGCCATGCGGGAAACGTTGCCCGGCTGGTGCGCAGCGGACCGGGAATGGCCTGACGTCGTAGCGGCGTTCGGTCAACCTTCCGCCGTCTTCGGCGGCCCTAACCCCCGCACCAGCAAGGCTCTCGCCTACGCCACCGCCAGACCTGAGGACCCCATGCTCGTCCTTCACTTGTGGAACGACTACGACTCCGGCCGTCCACAGCCGGCCGTAATCGCTTCCCGAGTCGGCGGCACACTGCTTCCGGAGGTGTTCACGTTCACCCCGCTCGGTCAGTCGCTTCGTGCATCAGACGATGTGGCGAGGCACGACGGGCGGCCGCCGACCTGGCCGGAGCGGGCCTGATGGGCACGGCGGTTGAGATGGCGTACCTTGCCGAGGGCCTGCGCGGCCGAGCCGTCAACGTGCTCGTCGAGGACCTGTGAGCGACGCCGCCACGCCGGGAGGGGTGCCGGTGTCCCGTCTCCCTGAGGGACGACCGGTACCGCGGTCCGCCTACAGCACTGGCATCCCGGATCGGTGCGTGTGGAGTTCGGAGCGGACGAGCTCGAGGAGCCGGCCGAGCCAGTTGCGGCCCCGACCGCCGCTCTCACCCCAGAAGCTCGAGTACACGTCCTCGTAGAGCAGGGTGGCGTCGTTCGTCGCCAGCAGGATCTCGGCCAGCTCGGGATGTTGGTCGTACTTCGCTCGGAGCAAGCTGGTCATGACGGCGGTACGGGCGTGCTCCCAGCCATCGCGCCGCGGCGCGTCGGCAGCGATCTCCTGTGCGGCGGCGCCGGAATCCGCCGACGCGACCGCGTCGTGGTCCTCCTGGCGTGCGAGCGACAGGGCCCAGTAGGCGTGTGCGACCGAGGGGTAGTCGACCTCGCCTATCGAGATCCGTGCGGGGTAGTCGTTGCGCAGACCGGGCAGGCCTGGCTCTGTCGCCCGCTCCTCCGCCGCGAAGGGGGGGCAGGTAGACCGCCGGAGTATGCGGAGTTGTCGGACCGCCCGCCGAGGTGCGGGTCCGCCACTCGGCCTTCGAGCGGGAACGCTCCTCGAAGTACGCGAGGGCCCTGTCGTAGTCCTCCTGCGTGACCGGCTCGTCGAAGGACAGGTACGTCCGGCCTCCGGGCCCGGCCACCAGCACGCGCAGCGGCCAGTCCTTGCGGTCCATGTCGCTCAGGGCAAAGCGGCGCTTCGTGACGGGGATGGCCAGGAACGCCTCGCGGGCCACGGCCCGGTTCTCCTCCGTCCGGTCCTCGAGGAACGCGAGGACGGCGGCCAGGCAACGACCGGTCGAGTCGGGCCGATTGTTCAGCTGGTCGATGGTGTCGCGGACTTCAGAGAGGAGCACTTCAGGCGTGAGCTGGCTCTGGGGCTCACTGAACTTCCAGCGCGCCATGCCGTGTGCGGCCGCCGGGGCGCCGTCCGGCAGGTCTGTGGCGACCCATCCGGAGCGGAGCTTCTCCCCGAACTCCTCGAGGGTGACCAGGCCCCAGCAGTCGACGAGCCCGTCGGCATAGATGCTGAGGTCGGTCAGGAAGTAGCGGCCGTTGCGGATGAAGACGTGCCGCCAGGTTCCGGGTATACGGACGCCGTCCACGGTGCGATAGGTGACGCGGTTGCGGATCATGCGGTGATTGTTGTCCTGTCTCAACGAAGATTGACCGTCCTCACCGAAGTTTGACCGCCTGCTGCTCCAAGTTCGGGGCTACTGCGCTTGCGACGGGCCGGCGGGCGGCAGTAGCACCGTCACGAGTGCCCGCCCCTACAGCACGGCAACGACTGACTTCAGATCGGCGGCCAGGACGACCACGTGGGTGCCTTCAGCGGTATCGACTCGTCCCAGGGCGACTGGGTCATCTCCCGCGCGGCATGTTGTTCGAGGGCAGCAGCCAGGTCTTCGCGATTCACGATGTGCAGTATGGCGCGCCGCGGGCTCCAGCCTTCGCCCGTCAAGACGAATCAGTTCATCGGCTTCAGCCCCAGATCGCCCGCCACGGAACAGCGGCCGGCCAGCTGGCTCGTCAAACTTCGATGAGACGGACAGGGCGGTCGTCAATCTTCGGTGAGAGCGGTGAACCTTCGCTGAGACAGGACAGCAGCCGGGTGATCAGTTCAGTGATTGCTGGGATGGCGCAGTAGCGTCACTGAGAAGCGTCACGCCGTGATTCTCCTGAACGTGATTGTCGCCGGCGCCAGGCTCTTGTTCTGCATTTCGGTGAGCAGTACCGGCTGTCCGATCGTTTCCGCAGTTCGAACGGGGTGTCGCTGGCGTACCAGGTCGAGCCGCACTCCGGGCAGGTGAACCGGGGCCAGGGGTGGGGGCGGCCTGCGAGCAGGGCCTTCATCGCCTCGCCGCCGGCGTCGATCGCTGCCAGGCCCGCGTGCGGCATGTCGCCGAGCAGTACCGGCGCGACTTCCTCGATTCCGGCGGAAGCGTGCTACCGCACTGAGAACACCGTCGAACGATCTTCCTTGCCACACCACCAGGGTCCTCCTGGCCGGGTGGCCGGCCAAGGACCCCCGAGGGCGTTTGCCGTCAGTGTCCTGGTTCATGACGCGGAGGCCATGAACCAGGACCGCATCGCTACCCATGCGCGCATTCACGCGACCTATCTGCGCAATCAAGGCTGCGCCCAGCCGATGCCGATGGCGGCGAGGGCGGCGGCTCGCCGCTCGGCGCCTACGGGGTCCTTGCCGAGTCCGCCGAACCGGCCGTAGCCGCGCCCTTGAAAGGGGGCGGGACTTCCGGCGGTGACGGGGAGTGCGGTTTGGGGCGACAGGGTGGGAGGGTGGCCGCGTCAGCTGGACGGCGGTGGCCGCAGTCGGTTGCAGGGGGGTGGTGATGAGCGGGAGGGGGCGCCACCCGCGCCCGTGAACACAATCCCGGATTTCAGTCCCGTCAGCCCCTGGGCCCGCAGGGAAGGTGGGTGTTCGCTGCTGCCGGGGGCGCCCATCCGTCCGTGGCCGGGACCGTACAACAGCAGCGCCGCGCCCTGGAGGAGTCGGTCGGTGGGGCAGGGCGTGAGCTTCGCTTTCGGCGTCTACGACCAGGCGGCGACTTCCTCGATGGTGTCCGCGATCAGTACGGGTAGGTGTTCCTGGCCCGTTTCAGGATCTTCTCGACGGGCACCGCGTGTCGGCTGCCGTCCACGTTGATGTGGTTCGCCCACTGGGCGGGCTGGTAGCGGGCGAGCATCGACAGCGCGTACAGCACTGCCCACCACGCCATTAGCGTGTGGAGTTCACGTGGCAGGCCCGCGACGGTGGGGAAGAAGTAGCGATGCCCGGCGTACTCCCGGGTCATTGTGGACAGGCACTCGTCTCGGGTGCCTGTCTCCGCGGGCATCTTCCAGTGCATGTAGAGCCAGCGTGGGCCGAGACGCCTTGGTCCAGCTCGCCGAGGAGATGCCGCCGGCGGTCCTGGCCCCGCTCCTCGGGCTCCACGTCATCACCGCGCTGCAATGGCGCCGCCGAGCCGCAACCGACTGGACCGCCTACCTCCAGGCACGCCAGCGCGCGCTCGCGGACAGACGACCGTCCGGGCCGTGATCGTTGCCGGCCTCGGTCATCCAGGTCTCGCAGGCGGCGTGAGAGGAGAAGCCGCTTCAGCCGGTTCCGGTGGGGCGCAGAGGCAATGCAGCAATGGCGCTGGCGCAGGACTGGGCAGTTGGCAGCCTCATACTCGTCCGCGATGGTGAAGACGCTGGCACATCTGGGGCACTCGGCCTTGCCGAAGAGATGCGCGATTCCTTCAGCGAGTGCGACTTCCTCGTCGCGGACAGCAATCTCGTGCATCCACCGGCCGACGCCCGTGAGCTCCTCGCCGGGCCTCGGCCGCAGATCACGCCGGTCCACGTCGCCCAGGTTCCAGTCCCGGATCGCCGAGTAGCGCCCGTAGTCGCCGATGGCGACGGTCACCTCCACACCGCAGTGAGGGCATTGCAGGTCGTAGAAGTCGTCCGCGAAGTCCCCCAGGACGTTGGCCCAGTGGTACTGCTCCTCGACCGCAAGCAGTGAGCGGAAGGTAACCAGGTAATCGGATGGTCGCGACTGCAGGTGCCGGTCCAGGAGAGCGCCGAACTCGGCGATCACGTCGGCGCCCTCAGCCAGCAGTTCGTCGCTGCCATGGTGGCTCGCCGCACGCTCCATGATCTTTCCGGCCAGGTGGCGTGCCTCCCTGCTCCCCGATGCGAGGCGCACCAGCCAGGGCAGGGCAGCGATGCTGGCGGGCGAGACCAGGTCATGCTCGAGGATCAGCCGGTGTCCCAACTCCGTCCACGCTTCCGAGTCGTACCCACGCTCCACCCGAGCGAGAAGCTCAGGGACACGATCTACGTCAAAGTGACCGTCGTACATCAGTGCCCAGTTCACCACCCAGGCATTGAACCGTCCCGCGAGCTTCGAGTCGACGCCGGACCCCAACGCCTTCCCGAGAGACATCGTCAACTTGACGTCTGGCTTCGTGGGGGTGCGCTCTCGGCCCTCCCGGACACCGACGTCGTCGCCCAGGGGAGTCGTACCGCCATCGGGGGAATACCGCACGCTTCGAATAGCGCTCCCCGCCAGCTGGCGCCAGCGCGTGGACCGCGAAGCGTCGGGAGGCGTACGCCAACGACCAGGGCCAGCTGTCCTCCCTGGTCGCGGTCACCGCCCGCTCGAACAGCTCCAAGGCGGACCAGGACCCGGCCGAGTGGCTGCCGCCGACGCCGGACGCACTGTGCCGGTACGGCGCGGAGTGGACGGCGACCAAGCTCCGCTGGGGCCTGGCGGCGGACGGGGCGGAGCGGGAGCGGCTGCTGGACATCGCCGCCGGCTGCGGTGGCACGGAGGTGGAGTTCACCCCTGCCCCGTAGCTGAGCCGTACAGACCGAAGGGCTCCCATCGGGTTGCCGGGGTGGGGGTCCTTCGCGCTGTCGGTGGAGCCGCGGGTATGTCCGGCATGTGATCGGGGTCTCGTTGAAGGGGCTTGTCGGGCTTGGGGGTTGATGGTGTATCACGTGCCGCGATTTTCACGCATGTGTGCTCTGACCTGCGGTTTTCTTGGACTTGCGCGGCTAGCCCCTTCGTGTTCGAGAGTGCGGATCACACCTCCAGTCGGAGGTGTGATCCGCGTTTTTACGTATATCCGGCATGAGCACGTCAGGAACGAGGTCGGTGAGCTATGCACAATTTTCGGCCAAAATTAGCACCTCGAGTTCCGCTAAAACGGATTGCTAACGACCTTCTCTGCGTGCGAGAGTCCACCTCGGCCCGGAAAACACCGGGCGCAACCAATCTCTTTCCCGGGGGGGAATTTTCACAATGAGCGCTATTCGTATCGGAGGCAAGGCCGCGGCCATTGCAGTGCTGGCCGTGCCCATGCTCGGAAGCACCGCCTACGCCGCGCCGCAGCCTGGCGCCGTTGCGGCCACCGCGACGTCTTCGTGGGCCTGCACCAGCCCGGCGTGGGAGACCTTCAACACGTCGTACTCGTCCGGCCTCAACTCTGTCACCGTCTACTTCAACAACCACTGCAGCCACCAGGTGAAGTACCACCTGCGGATCCTCAACACGAAGGACCGAGTGACACGCATCTCTCCTTGTGTCACGGCCTACCCCAACACGAAGAGCTACCACAAGTTCAGCAAGGGCCTCATCGACGACGTGGTAGGCATCTACAAGGGGTGCTGACACCCTCTGAGGAGAACGTCAGCACGCGCCGATCTGTGAAGCTTGATTTTCGCTCACCATTTTCGGCGTGAACGAAATGAACGGGCGGCGGCTCTCGCCGGGTATGAATTGGATCGAAATTCATCTACCTGGCGGAGCCGCCCACTTTTTCCATTGGTCACTCAAATCGAATGACCGGTATCACATAAACTACCGTAAGGCCCGTCAGCTGCGAGAAGTCGGCCTGGCTGTCGCCGACACGGTCGCACTCGGCGAGCGTCCCGTCGAGCAGGACGTGATCAGGACCGGTCTCACGCAGGATCCGCAGCAGCCCGGGTGCCTGGCCGGACAAGTGCTGGACGACGGCCTTGACGTTAGTGTGGGCGGTGCCGACATATATGCCGAAGCCGGCCGCGATCTGCGCGAGTGGACGGTGGAGTTCGGGGACGCGCACGCAGGTGCGGCGACTGTCCTTGTCGGCGGCCGCGAGCCGGGTCCGGTGTACTTCGACGTCGGGAGCGGTCCGACCGCGCCGTCGACCACGCACTGGTCGGCCTACGACGGCCGGGCCCGCTGCCCGCGCGCCGAGGCCCTGCGGGCGGGGTGCGCATGCGGCCTGAGCCTGAGTACGAAAGTTCACCTCGTCAGCGACAGCCGTGCACGGCCTCTGGCCCTCCGGGTCACCGCAGGCCAGGCGGGTGACGCGCCGGCCTTCGAGATCGTCATGGCGAGCATCCGTGTTCCTCGTACCGGTCCGGGGCGACCGAGGACTCGGCCGGAGGCCGTCCTGGCGGACCGCGCGTACTCATCCCGCGCGATCCGAAAGCATCTACGACGTCGTGGAATCCGGGCTGTCATTCCCCAGCCGTCCGATCAGGTCGGTCACCGTCTGCGGCGAGGCCGCACCGGCGGCCGCCCGCCCGCCTTCGATGCCGAGGCATACAAGCAGCGCAACGCGGTCGAGCGATGCATCAACCGGTTCAAGCAGTGGCGCGGCCTGGCCATGCGGACGGACAAGCTCGCCATCGCCTTCCAGGCCGCACTCCACCTCGTCGCCATCCTTGTCTGGGCCCGGCGATAGTCCGCCCCATCGCGCTCAGCTGCGGGGATGGTTCACTGGCTGGACAGCGTAAGGCCGCCGGGGAGGGTGTATGGAAGAGCCAGGATTCCGAGTTCTGCTCACGGAGTCAGGAGACCGGAAGGCGGAGGCGATCCGTGCGATCCGAACGATCACCGGCCTCAGCCTTTGGAACAGCAAGCTCCTGCTGGACAGTGCGCCCGTAGCGGTCACAGAACCCGACTGGCTCGAAGCCGCCCAGGACGCGGCCGGTGCCCTTGAGGCCGCAGGTGCCCACGCAACGGTGCTTTGCGACTGGTGCGACCGCACCATCACGCGAGAGGCTGGCCCGCTTGACCCGACCCCGTGTAGCGGGCCATGGCCTCCCGAGACCTGTCGAGCGAGTTGCCCACCGGCCACGGACTGGGTACGCCCACTGCTGACCGACTCACAGGCAGCCCTGAGAGACACGCTCTAGCCCCACCGCCCGGTGTGCCAGCGCCTCCACCTGGACAGTGGTCGTAGCCGGCCCGGCTCCCGCCTCGGATACCGTGTTCCTCTACGGGGTGCCATAACGGATGTGACGCCCCCCGCCGGAGGTAGTCAGCGTATGAGTTCAAAGCGCAGCAAGAATCCAGCCCTGCCCGTACTTGACGACGCATTCCGACTCGCGTCGGTCAAGGACGCCGAAGAGTCCACCCGTGACTTGGCCGCGCGGCTGGCCACCACCGAGCTGCGCCGCGTTTCCCACCCGGGCCGGGTCACCTGGGAGCCCACCGATCAGGCCGAGCCCGTACCGGTCCCGCCGACTGTGGTCGACGGTGACGGGGACCTGTGGCTGCGGGACCGGGGCACTGGCACCTGGACCATGCCCGAGTTCAACCCGAAGGAGTTCCCGGCCCGCTGTGGCGAGGTTCTGACGTGGAACCAGCTTGCCCGCGAGTTCGGCCCGCTGACCGCACTGGCCGACGATCGCCGCATCGGCGGCGGCCGGCGCTGACCGCGCAGCCTTCTGGGATGACCGCCCCCTGAAGCGCCCGTTACGGGTAGCTGGGAGCTCCAGCTCACCGCCGACCTCGACGATGGCGGCGCCAGGTGAGCGTGGTGGTCGGTCACGATGTCTCCATGTTGCAGCCGGATACGTCGTCGCTGTCCGTGGGGTCGGGGTGGAAGAAGCGGGTGTAGCGGAGTCCGGTCTCCGGAGTGATGTTGAACACCGCGCATAGGTGCTGCGGGTCACCTGACCGACTGGCAGGTGGAGGTCAACCACGCCATCAAGGAGACCGGCCTGAGCTTCAACACCGACGCCGTCCTCGCCGTGCCGACCCCGACCAGCGAGGTCCGCCCCTTCGAACTCGACAACGGCACCATGTCCCAGGCCCGCCTCGCCAAGGAGGTCTGGGACTACGAGCGCTACGCCGGGCACCGCGTCTGGGAGGGAGCCCGCGGCACCATCGGCGGGACGTACCCGTTCTGGCAGCGCCACCGCTACACCCGCTCCAAGACCTTCCCGCGGCTGCACGTCGTCCTGGCAGCCCGTCTCAGGCCGGTTGAGCAAGGAGAGCGGTTATGGGATGGAAGAGCGAGGAGTACGGGCCGTCGCATGGGGGCTGGGCGGGCGCCCTGCGCGCGGACGGCAGCGAGCCATGAAGTCGAAAGCCCAGCTCGTCGGTGAGGACCGACCTGACTTAGCGCCAGTTTCCGGTTCAATGTTCCTCTAGCCCCGAGTCGGGCCCGGTGTTGGTCCCTCTTCGGCCAGCCGGTCGGCGAAGCTGGCGTAGGCCGCCTACTCCTCGGGGGTTCCGTACACCGCGAGCCAGCCCCGCGCCCAGTCGGACTTCGGCCCGATCTCCTGTCCGTACGGATGCGCATGAGACCAGAGCTCAAGGTTCCCTGACCTGCGCCGCCCCTGCGAGTCCTCGACCAGAGGACCGTCCGTCCGGTTGTCCGTCTTGATTCCGTTGACGTGGTGGACCGTCTCCGTCGCCAGCAAGGGCCTGCCCAGGAGCTCCTGCACGAAGTGCCGGTGCTCCATCACGCTCTTGCCGTCGACCCGGATCACCCGGTAGCCGCCGCCGTTGATGTACCCGCTGCCAGCGGCCGCGTACTTCCTCTTCTCGCCCAGCGGCTGCCCCAGGGCGAGCCGCCGGTAGTGGGCGGCGCACATGTTCTTCGAGCGGGCCCGGTCCGAACAGCCCGGGGCATGGCACCAGCCCGTCTGCTTCGTCTTCGGCTGCAACTCCGCCGCCCCCGGATCACCCGTGTTCCGGAAGCGGATGTAGTGGCCGGCACAGAAGCCCTGGGCCTGGTGGGGCCGCGCGCAGCCCTCGACGTCGCACCCCCGCACCGCCGCCGGCACCGCCACCGTGATGGGCGTGGCCAGCCCGACCTCCCCCTGCTTCTGATAGCGCTGGTAGTGCGCGAGACACAGCCCCCTGGTGCGACGCGGACGGTCGCACACCGGGGACCGGCAGACGTCCGACGCGTAGCGCTCGCGGATGCGGCGCCCTCCAACGACGTCACCCTCGCTGCGCCACCTGGCGTAGTGGGTGCCACACCACTGCCTGGTCCGCCGCGGCCGCTCGCAACCTGGAACCGTGCACTGCCGAGACCGCGGCGCCTCCGGAGCGGTCGCGTATACGCGCACCACGGCGTCCGGGTCGCCGTACTTCCGCCACCTCCAGTAGTGCTTGGGGCACCATCCGCGCGTCTGCGCCGCGTTCTGGCACGCCGTCACACTGCACATCCGCCACGAGATATTCGCCGCCATGCCCGAATGGTGATCTGCCCGACTACCACCCAGGACGTCACACGCCCGCACGCGTGATCGATTCACACTCTCGGCCGGGCTGCCTAGGTGCCCCGTCGTGACGGCCGAGCCGGCTTCGCGTTGTTCCGGGCATGGACAACGAGTTGCTTTATGTACTCCTCGACGGGGTCACCGAGCCGCGCCTGAGGCTGATCAGCGAGGACGAGGCGAGAGCTCTGATGGTCCTCCTCGGAATGCTCGATGATGAGCAGCAGCCTGAGGAGGTCCGTCATGCGGCCGGGGAGATGCGCTTTCGCATCGGGTCCCGCCTGGCTGTGCCCCTGTAGACGGGGTGTGCCTACTTCGCGGTGTCGAAGGGGACGGTCTCGTAGGTGACGGTGGCGCCGGGGCAGTCTTCGGCGAGGCCCAGGAGCGCTTCGCGCTCGCGGTCATCAGCGGTCAGGGACCAGCGGAGCTTGGTCTCGACCCAGCCGGTGACGTAGGTGCAGTGGTAGGTGGCGGTCGGGGGCAGCCACTCGGCTGGGTCTTTGTCGGCCTTGGCGCGGTTGGACTTGGCGGTGACCGCGATCAGCGAGGTCGGGGTGGCGAGGTCGTTGGCGTAGGCCTCGCGGCGCTTGGCGGTCCAGGCTGAGGCCCCGGAGTCCCAGCTCTCGGCGAGCGGGACGAGGTGGTCCACATCCAGGCCGGAGGCGGAGGTGACCCAGGTGTCGTCGTACGGGGAGAACCAGCGTCCGCCGGTGAGCTTGCAGCCCGGGGCGATCTCGGGGTACTCGACGGCTTCCTGCAGGATGACCTCGGCTCGAGTGTTACATCCATCGTCCGGGATGGCGCCGGCGTTCCAGTGCTTGAAGGCGGTGCGGACGTATCCCTCGCGGGATTCGGCGGCCGCGGGGATGCGGTCGATGCCCTCGAATAGGGACGTCGTCTCTAGCGCGGCGGGCAGGGTGACGGCCGAGGCCGGGCCGTCAGCGGAGGCCGGCGCGGCGGTGGCGAGTAGGGGCAGGGCGGCGAGGGCGAGCGCGGGCAGACCGCGCAGCAACAGGTTCTTAATCACGCCCCGGGTTGTAGCCGCCCCGTCAGCCTGTCCGGAAGGCGGGCAGCGTGCCCGTCACCCGGGCGGGGGCACGGATTCACCGCAGAAACGGCACTCCAGAGCGCGTACGGCGCCCCCTTGGCCAGCCGCTCGGACTTTGCTGCTTCAGTCGGTTCTGAGGGGGCGCAGACGACCGTTTTAGCCCCCTCGATTGCTGATCTCGCCCCGAAGCGCGCGGAGCGGGCATAGGCTCCGGGTCCATGAACATAAACGGAGATCCCGGGGCCCCCGAGGTCAAAGACGTGTACGAGGTAGGACCGCTGACGTACCGCCAGGGGTACGTGATCGTGTGGAAGGAGCTGGACGGACAGAGGGGGGACGCGCTGATGCACGACCGAGCGATTGTCGCCGCGTACACCGGCACTCCAGAGCGGCGGGTCGAAGGTGACCAACTGTTCCGGGCATGGGTGGACGCCAACGAGCTTCCCTCGGTCCTGGCCCACTGGGCCAGCGTCCTGCGCTGAGGCCCCCCGTTGCGGGCTCTTCGGTGGAGTACGCCGGGAACCAGGCCACCCGCTGGAGGATGCGGCCGCATGGCCGATCCGTCACTCGGCCTCGGGGATTAAGGGCATCGTGGTTGGCGCTGAGATTGATCATGGTGTGGGCTTGGTGGCTGTTTCATAGGTGATGTCACCTGTGAAACACCCCACCGCCCGACGAACCACCTGCGGCGATCACGTTTCATGAGTGGCTGAAATCCGTCGCTCAGTCGGGGCGGGGCGGGGCGGGGCGGCCGCCGCGCGGCAAGGACGGTACCCGGACCAACTGCGGGCGCAGTTCGAGGGGCTGGTCTGGCGGCTGCGGACCAGCGCCAAGTGGCGGGAGATGCTCTCCGCGGTCTACGGGCGCTTCTGGGCCTGGCGGGTTGGCGTCTCCAACAGCACCCCGTCCTCCTCGCCACCCGCAATCGTGAATGAGCGCCCATAGGCGGCCATGTCCTGCGTCCGCCCCTTGCCCAGGAAGGCAGGGGATCGCTCCGATCTGCTGGCGATGCTGAGGAGCGTCGCTTGTGGGTGATCGGGCGCGCCACCTCACGGGCATCGTGCTCTCGGCGTCCATGGCTGGTGGCGGTCAGGTGCTGTAGACGAGGAGGTCTCCCGGAGGGCTAGGGAAGGTGGTGACGCTGTCGAGTAGCTGGGTGCCGGGGATGGGAGCGGTGATGGGGTGGGGCAGGGCAAGGGCGTTGACGGATTCGGGGGGTGCAGCATCGAAGAGGTAGAAGGTGCTGGAGGCGGTGTCGGTCACGAGGTGGGGCGCGGTCGTGCCGGCGGCGTTGCGGATAGCAGCCGGGCTGGTGAGGGGGGTGGCGAACATGCGGCGTAGGTGGTTGAGGCCGCGTTCGTTGAGCGGGGCGTCGCCTGGGGTGGCGAGGAGATCTGCTGTGTGGAGGTCGCCTGCAGAGGTGTTGGTGGGGATGGCGCCGGTGAGGAGGAGGACGAGGAGGATGGGGACGGCTTTGGCCTGGAGGGCTTTCGTTGCTTCTCTCAGGCGGTGGGCGTGGTGGGAGGGCAGGGACAGTGCGAGGCCTCCGATTTGGCTGCTGAGGCTGGCGGGTACGGCTGAGCAGACGACGAGTTGGTCGTACTCGCGAATGTCGTAAGCGGGGTCGCCTGGGCGGGTTCGGCCTAGGCGCTCAAGGAAGGTACGGGGGTCTTTGCAGGTCCGTGCCGTGAAGCTCTCCATCGTGTAGCGGGTGATGTGTTCGGCTTGCTGGTCGTGGCGGAGCTGGCCGATGAGGCATTTGCCGAGGGCGCTGGCGTGCGGAGCTTGGTGGAAGGGGGTGTGTTCCTCGACGGGTGGGGCGTTGGTGCTGGTGGAAGCCTGCGTGACGAGGACGTCGCCATCGCTGTATCTGGAGAGGTAGATCGCGGCGCCGATGTGGTCGCGGGCGATGGCAAGAGTGCGCTGGAGCTGGGCTCCGATGCCGCTTCCGCCCGGCAAGGCGAGCCGGTCCAGGGCCAGCCCGGGTGCGTAGACGCCTACGGCGCCGTGGACGGGCTCTGCGAAGTCTTCCTCGCACAGCATCTCGAGTAGCGGGGCGAGTGCAGCATCGTCCAGGCCGGTCTTCGTGGCGATCTGGCTCGCGCTGATCCCGAGGCGGTGCTTCTGCAGTACGCCAACGACGTTGTGGGCGTGTCGTGCCTGGCGCATGGCGGCGCTGTCGTCAGCCGAGGCTTGCCTTCCGCTCCTGGGCAGCAGGTGCGGGGTGCCCATCACCCAGCCGGGTGCCTCTGGTTCGGATGGAGCCGCCGCAGCGATGTGGGCCGGTCGCCTGTTTGCTTCGGGGCTGGGGCTGGGGCTGGGGCTGGGGCTGGGGCTGAAGGGGAGGTCTTGCTCGTGTGCGAGCCGGTTGGGTGCCTTGGCGCCGGGGGGCGTCGGGTGAGGGGTGCCGGGCGGGCGGATCATCCAGTAGCCGGGGCGGGGTTGCTGCGGGTGAAGGGCGAGGGCGAACACTGCCTTCGCGAACCTCGTTGCCGGTAGCGGGATTAGGCCCAGATCCTCGTGAGACTCCTGCCGGATACACGCGAGGAGGCCAGTGAGTACGTCCCGTACGCCGGGAGAGAGCGGGCGTTGACGCCAGCGCGGGTCGGGGGTGAAGTCGGAGTGGGCCAAAAGGTCCGCCCACAATTGGGCGTCCTCGTACTCACCACGCCGGGAGTGATCCAGGACCAGGCAGTAGGCGGCCTTGTCGATACCCATACCGGCTGCGTACTGCCACCAAAAGCGTGCCCCTTCGCTGTCCCCGGCGGCGTGCAGGAGGCACGCGAACACCTGCGCTCCAGTCCCGTCGGTGTGGTGGCTGCTGATAAACACGGCGATGCTGGGGCCGGCGCTCGGGTGGGAGACGGTCTCGGCACACAGCGCCTCCAGCTCCTCCCCAGCTTCCTCGTTGTGCACAAGCTGTTGCCACGCCTGTCCGGCGAACCCGTATGCGTGGCGTGCCTGGCGAAGCTGGGCCCTGGCTGCTGCGAGACGGATCTGACCCGCCCGGTTCGGCGTTTCGGCAGGTACGGGTGGGGAGAGGGTCTCCTCGCCGTGGAACAGGCTTGGTTTCAGCGCGGCAGCGAGAAGCTCCTCCACGGTTCCGTAGCTCCCGTGGGTCTCGCTCATGGCCGGGCCTTGCCTTTCCTGGTGTCGTCAGTGGGCAGATCGAGGATCCGGGCCAGCCGGTTGTGGGCATGGCGCAGATTTGAGCGCACGGTGGCCTTGGGGATGGACATCATGTCGGCGATCTCGTCGTTGCTGTAGTCCAGGAGGTAGCGCATGCGCAGGGTGATGCGCTGCCGTTCCGGCAGGCGGGCGATGGCCAGCCGGACCTGGTCCAGAAGATCCGAGCCGTCGGGGGCGACGGCGTGGAGGAGTTGAGGGTCGACCGGGTACCTGTCATGGCGCAGGCGCATCTGGATGGCAACGTGCCGCTTGAGGACTTGCCAGGCATGATGGTTGAGGTTCAACCCGAAGGCCAGGCTCGGCCATTCCTCGATCAACTCGTCCCAAGTCCGCTCCACTGCCTCCTCAGCGTCGACCTGGGAGTCCAGGTCCATCCAGGCGTAGCGGGTGAAGCGCGCCCGGTGCGTCTGCTCGAAGGCCAGGAACCGGTCCCACTCCTCGGGCGCCCACCGGTGCGTGGCAGCCGGCGGCTCGGGCAAACGGACTGCGCCGTCAGCCTCGTCAGTGACGTCGCTCATCGGACGGCCTCGACGGGTACGAGCCGCGCGTACGGCGGGGCGACGCCCGTCGCTGTACGCGAATGCAGGCTGCGGGCGCAGTCCAGATCCCAGTGCACCGCTGCATGGGCTCCCCTTCGTCAGGCGGGCTCGGCTTCAACCGAATGGCGAAGCCCCGCTCCATCCTCGGAGCAACGCAGGAGGGCACACACCAGAAGACCACAAGAGATGGCTTGTGAATGATTTCGGATCATTCGGCGACCGATCGTGATCGGGCGCCGGGTCGCCGGGTCGCCAAGTCGCCGGGTTGACCGGCGGTTGCGGGCTGACCCGGATCGCTTCATCGGCTCCGCACGTGAGACAACGGCGTCATCCTCCGGCCACGGGTTGAAGCCGTGTGGCGGTCCTAGATACATCTACCCCTTGCCTTCCGGACGCCCCTGGACTCTCCGGCGGATTGGGTGCTTTACCAGTGCGCGGGCGCGCGCGGGGCGCGTTTGCTCGACTTCAGGAAGATTTCGGCCAGCCGGGTGACGAAACGTCAACCTGTCCTGCAGCAACGTGCAAAAAGAGCGCTGCCGTCTCGTATGAGTAGATTTCCCGGCTAGCGCATCGTGTCTGTACGGTCACTCGCAGGTGCGTGCGGGGCCTCATTACATGGCCTGGAAACCTCTGTTCGGAGCCCCGCACGCCTTCCACGCAACACCGAAAGGACTGTGCACATGGCACGTACCCGTCGGCGCCGCCGAACGAAACCGTCCATTGGCCGCTCGGCTGGAAGCCAGCGTATCCGCCGTCACGAAACATTTCGTTCCATGAACCGGATTGGCAAGGGCGTGACTTTCGCGTTTCTCGCGATTCCCGTTCTGGGACTCATCCTGATCAACCAGACGTCCGTTCAAGTCACCGTCCCCGCAGGGGCCCTCTACTCCGTCGCTGCAGCCACGACCGGCGCGTTCGCCGGTGTACACCAGGCTCGCCGCCGCCGGCGCTAGTACCACCGTGGGCGGGAGCCACGCCCCCGCCCACGCACCCCGCGTGCAACCGCAAAAACGGCTCCAGGACCACTCCCGCGGCCCGAGAGCCGTCACGAAATCCGGCGAATCTTCCACACCATGCGCTTGCACACCGCCGACTTGAACCCTTTTCGTGACACGGACGGACACCATGACCTGCGACCACTGCGGCACCCCACTTACCCATTCCGGCGTCAGGGCAGGGCGCCCTCAGAAGTACTGCGGCGCCGCCTGCCGACAGGCCGCCCACCGAGCCCGCAAGACCCAACCCGAGCCGGTCGGCACCGACCCAGCCTCACCGCAGCCAACCGACACCCCCCAACGCCCGACCCCGCCCACACCCGCCATCGGAAGCAACTCCACCAAGGACCCCGTCACCGAGATCGCCCATGACCTGAGGGAATCCGCCCGCGAACTCCTGCGGCTGCTCCCAGACGCCGACGGCGAGGAGCCCCTCAAACTCGCGGCGCAGATGCAGCAGCAACTCGAAGGACTCACCGCCGGACTCGTCGGGCGCGCCCGCAACCACCAAGTCACCTGGGGCCGTGTCAGCGAAGTCCTCGGCATCAGCCAGGACACCGCCCGCCACCGCTACTCCGACGACTTCATCACGCGCCGCCTCGCCCGCCTCACCGGCAACCCCACCCCAGCACTCGCCCCACGAACCTCACCCAAGAACTCCCCGCCGGTCAGCCCCAGGCCACACCGCACCTCCGCCGCTCGAGCCCCGCAGCCCGCATCCCCCGACAATCAACCCACTCCCACCACCACCCCCACGCCGTCGGGGGCTGCGTACAACAGACTGGCCCCCGTCCTGTCGATGTTGGTGCGCACGTCCAAGCAGACCAACACCGAGGTCAGCGCCAAGATCGGCTGCTCTCCCTCATTCCTGTCACGGATTCTCTCTGGCGAGCGCCTCCCGACCTGGCCCATGACCGAGAAGTTCGCGCACGCCTGCGGAGCCGACCCCGGCGTGTTGCGGACCGTATGGGTAACCGAGCGGTGCAGCGAACGAACCCGCGACATCACTCTCACCGAGGATGAGGAATCACCCGTTCCTGCGGCCGACGCGCTCCACAAAGCCGTCCACACCCTCCACTCACGAGCCGGCCAGCCCGCGGCCCAGGACATCGCCGTCGCCAGCCGCTGGACTCTCACCACCGACGAAGTCGCCCACCTCATCGAGGGCACCCAACTTCCCGCCTGGCGCGTCTTGAAGCTGTTCGTCGACCTCCTCGGCGGAGATGCCACCCACTTCCGCCGCCTTCTCGACCAGGCCGCCGACGAGCACGGTGCAAGCCCAGCCGTCCTGACATCGCAAACCAGCGACCGCACCACCGCGACACTCGCCCAACCACCCACAAAGCAGCCCATCCCAACCCCACTCAACGAAGTCATCGCCACCTTCAGCCGCACGCTCAACCACCCCAGCATCGTGGAGTCCCAGCGCGCCCGGCTGCTGCAGAAGCGGGCGGATCGCAACGCCATCAGCCACCCCCGAACCCAAGAGCCCGGCGGGACCCCGCGTCAGAAGCAAGCATCCCCAGTCCCGTCCCGAGAACCACGCACGTGACCGCACACTGCGCCGGCCGTCGGCGCCGGTCACTCCCCAGGCCAGCGCCGCGAAGGGCCGGGGCGTATAGCCCCACCGTTCTCCGGATCGACCCGGAGGCGGGTGCGAGAGAGCATCTGCCGGACACGCCATCTGCCGTACGCAGCCGCGATGCCCGCTGCGATCGGTCCCACCAGCGGCACACCGGCCAGCCGGCGAAGCAGCCGGAGCAACCGGTGGCCGCGGTTTGCGGTCATGGCGTCCTCCGGCAGGAGTAGGCCAGAAGGCCCCTGATGGCCATGGCCAGACAGGCGGTGTGCCACAGGCCCAGCAGGGCGGTGTCGGGGAGCGGAGCCGACGCCGCCTCCCGCACAAGGGCCACTGCCCGATCCCCGCGGTAAGCCGAAGGAAGAGTCCCGGGCAGGGTGGACGGCAGGACATGAGCGGCTATGACGCGCATCTCCTGCCATGCCCGCTCGACGTCCTCGGGCGGCAGGAACTGCCGGCTGCGCCACCGGGTATACGCCAACCTGACAGCATCCCGGATCGCGTGCTCGGCCAGCCCCGCTGTCCCGGTGGCGCAGGGTGGAAGGGCCTCGGTCCGGGGCGGGGCGAGCAGCCACCCTGAGGGCAGGACTACGCGGCCCCGCCCCGGCTTTCGTCCTACCCATCCCCCCTCCTCGAGGAGGCTGAGGGCCATGCGCATGAGCGATGGTTCGGTGACGCGGTCGCGGGCGAGCTCGGCGATCCCCGGCAGCGGCGCCTCGGGAGGGTAGAGCCTGGCCGCGACCTGGTCGAGGAACCGGTCGGCCAGGTGGCGGGCCCGCAAGGCCCGCTCATCCGACGTATGAGGCACGGCGATGTGGTGGCCGCTTCGGGCCAATGTCCCGGCCTGCGCCAGGTCTGCGAATGCGCGCGGCAGCAGGGCCGCAGGCACACCGAGGTCGGCGGCGACGACCTTAGCCGACAGCACCATCCCCGGCACGTAGCGGCCGAGCTCAATATCAGAGGTGATCAGCTCACAGACCTCTTCGACCGTCACCTTCGAAGCAGCAAGATCAATAGAGTCAGCTTGCCGCACCTCCTGAGAGAGCGCCTGAACCATCACGCCAACTCGCCTTCACCGCGGACCAATAACCGCATGTGCGGGTCTCTGCGCGGGGCGCGCTGAAACAGGTGGGAGTCACCCTTCCAGCCTGTGACTTCGCGGACCTTCTCCCAGCCACAGGCATGCTCGAGATAGTCAGCCAGACTCTTCACCCGCACGGTGCAGCGAATCCACGCCGGGGGAGAAGGCCTGCGTGCGGCATAGTCGCAGAGCCAGTGCGTCAGCAGTCGCCCCAGGCCCTGCTGCTCGGGGTGGGTGTGAGCCAGGGAGACCGTCAGGCTCGATTCCTGCCGCTCCTCGAGTGTCCAGCCGGCCATGGGAGCTGCGGACTGCACCGCGAGTGCAGCAACGAGGGTCTCGCCGTCCCACATCCCGACGGGCAGCATGCCAGGCTCGGGCTCCGGGAGGCGGACGAGATCGACGAGGTTGGAGCTCTCCCCGCTCAACGGGAGCCGATGATCCAACAGCCAGTACATGCGCAAGCGGATCAACTCGTCGACAGCTGGGACGTGGTCGGAGGTCAGCAGCGTCATCACATACATGGGGACCTTGAATAGTGAGGTTGTGGTCGGAGTCGGCGCGAGCACCGACAGGGAGACTGCCTGCCGCAGCAGCGTGCGGCGGCGCTGGCCTCGAAGCGGTTGGCCGACCGCCGAGATGCATGGCGATGGGAGGCTGGGGCGCAACCTGGCAACGAAGGCAGTGGCAGCGCGGCGCATCGCACCCCCTATGGGCGCTCAGCACGCGCCGACGGCGGAGCGAGCGTGTTCCAGGGGAAGGGGTTGTTGGAGATTGCCACTTCCAAAGTGGAGAGGCCAGCGCCGGGAGGGACCGGGGGCCAGGGTAGGTGCACGACGTAGAGGTAGCGCAGCGAGCCGACTCTCCACTTCGCCGCTGGCCTCCAGGTACAGCAGTCGGCGAACCACAACGGCGATGTGGCAGGTGTCGGATACCGGTCGCTCGACGGAGAAGTAGATACGGTGGCCGGGGCTCATGCCTACTCCCAGAGGGTGGCCGAGCCCAGTACGCACCAGGTGGTGCCATCCGCGGAGACGCCCCAGCATCCGCGGTGCTCATGCGCGAGATGATCCACCAGGAAGAGGCCTCGCTGGCCGATATCCTCCGGGTCCGCCATCTTCACCTTGGGAACGTACGATCCGCCACCTGTCACGGCCAGCATGAGAGCGCCACAGGCGACGACCAACCGGACACGGATCGAGCTGCTGGAACCGTGCTGGAGTTCGTTGGTGAGCAGCTCGCTCGCCATCAGCTCGGCAGCCGACGCCACAGTGCCTTCGACGCCCCAGCGGCGCATATGGGACGTCGTAAAGCGCCGAACGTCCTGCACGTACCGGGCATCCTCCGGGCGAAACGAGCCGGGCCCAGCGGGGCGCGCGCACCAGACAACGGTCTCCGCCCCGTCGCGGAACCCCAAAGTCGGCGGCACCCGATCCGAGGACAGGACGGCGGTGGCTGGTAACGGCGCAACGTGGGCTGGCTCCGGGGCCTCGCCGGCACGCATTGTGTTCGGCACCCTGAGACTGGTCATCATCGGTCCTTTCGGCGGAGTATCCGTCGTCAGCTCGCTCAGATAAACGCCTTCTGCCGGGCCGCGAGTAGGGCGATGTGACTCCTTCATCTCCGCGTACCCTAGGGCGATTTGGTCATTCGTTTACCTGCATGAGGGTCGCGATCGGTCCTACTGTGGAGCGATGAGCGTGCTGCCGAACCACGTACTCGTCGCATGGATGCACGACCAGCAACTGAGCTCCCGTGAACTTGCTGAGCTGGTCAACGGGGCTGTCGCCCAACTCACCGGCCGGCATGGGGGACTGGACGACAGCAACATCCGCGCCTGGCGCTCCGGACGTGTCCGCTGCCCCAAGAACGTGCAACTGCGAGCCCTGGAACTCGTCAGTGGAAAGTCAGCCACCGACTTAGGGTTCGAACGCCGCACTCGTACCCCGGCACCCGCACCAGCGAAGGAGGAACCGCCAGTGCTCCGCCGTCACCTCATCCAGGGAGCCGCCGCGATCGCGGCCACCGCCGCCACGCCCAGCTACGCGGCCTCGCCCCGCATCGGCGTCACCGACGTCGAGTGTCTCCAGCAACGCTTCGCCGAAGTCGTCGCCAGCGATCACCGTCATGGCGGCCAGCAGACCATCGAACAGCAGGCCGCCGCCCTCAGCGAGGAAGCCCTTCGACTACAAGCCAGTGGGACCGCCAGCCAGCGCGTACGCGGATACCTCTACGCTAGCGCCGCCGCGTTCCGCTCCTCCGCCATGTGGGCCGCCATCGACGGACGCCGGTACAACCGAGCCATCGAGCACATGCGCCACGCCCAGCAACTCGCCGCGATGTCCGGCGACCAGGCCATCCAATTCCGCATCTGGTCCCACGCCGGCACCATGTACCGGCACATGAAGCGACCCGCCGACGCCGCAGCGGCCAACGACGTCGCCCGCACCCTCGCGATCACCCGCCGCGACCCCATGTTCGCCTCCCTCGGCCACGCCCGGCACGCAGCCATCCACGCCACCGCCGGCGACCTCAAAGCCACCCGCCGAGCACTCGACACAGCACAGGAAGCGATGCAGCGAGCAGATCCCGACGCGGACCGCCCGGTCTGGATGCGGGCCTTCTACGACCAAGCCGAACTCGACAGCCTCGCCCTCTCCGCCTTCATGTCCCTAGCCCAATACGACGCCGCCGAGGCACACGCCCACCGATGCCTGGCGAACCTACGACCCCACATGCACAGGTCGCGGGCCATCACCACCTCGCGCCTCGCCCTCGCCCAACTGGGCCAAGGCGACCTGGAGCCGGCCGTGACCTCCGCGATGCGCGTCCCCCGGGACGCGGCCACATCCCATCCCCGCGTCGTAGAGATGCTGGCGACCCTCGGAAGCGAACTGCGCAAGAACGCGCCGAGGACCCCGCACGCCCGACTGTGGACGGAGTACACCAGGTCGCTGAAAGGAACCACGAAATGACGCACTCCGTCATCCTGAAGCACCACACCGACCTCGACGACGTGCGAGAAGACCTGATCAAGGTCTACGCCAGCGTACGAGGCGACCTGCTTCACCTGCCGAACTACCAGGTCGAGACGTTCACCGAACGACTCGACCGGCACGGCAACGATCCCGGCTGGGAAGCCGTCATGGCCCACGCTCCCGACGGCGAACCCATCGGCTACGCCTACGCCAACACGGTGGAGCCCGGAAACCGCTGGTGGACTCGAATGGATGCTCCAGCCCCTGCCGAGTACGCGGGCTCGACGTCCCTGGCGATCAAGGAGATCGGCGTCGTCAAGCCCTGGCGAGGCCAAGGACTCGCCCAGACCATGCACGACGAACTCCTAAGGCACCGCGACGAGGACTACGTGTCCCTCCTCGTCAACCCGGCCGCTGGCGACGGCAAGGTGATGAGGCTCTACGAGGGCTGGGGGTACGTCCAGATCGGCAGCCAACAGCCTTCGCCGGACTCCCCGCCGCTGCACTGTCTCGGCCGTCTCGTCAAGCAACCCTGAGGCCGTGAACCTTCAAGCGCCGGAACCGCGTCATCACTGAGGAACCGCTCCGTCATCACCGGCCCTGCCCGGTACCAGCTCCAGGCGCGCACGGAGTCCGTGCGCCAACTCCTTCTCGCTGGCTACGAACCGGACGGATCTCGGTAGTCGCTAGGCATGGTCAAAAGCCGCAAAGGCTGGTCCAGCAAGCGCGAGGCCAGGCTCGGCGCCTTCCGATGGCTGACCCGATACAACACCCGACGCCGGCCCTCCCGCCTCGGCCAGTGGTCCCCGATCGCCACGAGAACGACTTCCAAGCAACAGCAAGTACCCTGGCCCAAGCCGCATAGAGGTGTTCAAAATCCGGGGTCAAGGCCCCGCTGCGGGTTGTCCCCGTTGGTGTCCACCAGGACGACCGACTGCCAGGTTCCCAGCGCGAGTTCGCCCCCGACGACCGGCAGCGTGGCGTGCGGCGGTACGAACGCCGGGAGCATGTGGTCGCGGCCGTGGCCGGGGGAGCCGTGCCGGTGGCGCCAGCGGTCGTCGGCGGGGAGCAGCGTGCGCAGGGCGTCCAGCAGGTCGTCGTCGCTCCCGGCGCCCGTCTCGATGACGGCGAGCCCGGCCGTCGCGTGCGGGGTGAATACGTTGAGGAGCCCGTCGCGCCCGCGGGCGACGTCGCGGAGGAACACCGGCGGCGCCGCCGGAGACCGTGCCTGCCGGGGGCCGACGGGCAGCCGGCAGGCGGCGCAGCGCTGCGACGCGCTCCGGCGGCTCAGGGTTCCCGGTAGCGGGCGACGGCCGAGAGGAAGGCGTCGTTCTCCTCTCGGAGGCCGACCGTGACGCGTACCCCGGCTCCCGGGAACGCGCGGACCAACACACCGTGGCGGGCGCAGAACGCGGCGAACTCGGCGGCTCGTTCCCCCAGGGGCATCCACACGAAGTTGGCCTGCGAGGGGGTCGCCAGCTGCCCGGTCCGGACGAGCCGGGCGTACAGCCGGTTCCGCTCCCGGATCACCGCCGCTGAGCGCGCGCGTACGTCCTCGGGGCGGTCGAGGGGGTGCGGCCTGGGCGAGCCTGCTGACCGCGAACGGGACGGACACCTTGTGCACCGCGGACACCACCGCAGGTGCCGCCACGCAGTAGCCGATGCGTACTCCGGCCAGCCCGTACGCCTTGGAAAAGGTGCGCACCACCGCGACGTTCGGGCGTTCCCGGACCAGGGCGAGCCCGTCCGGCACGTCCGGGTCGTCGACGAACTCCCGGTACGCCTCGTCCAGTACGACCAGGATCCGCTCCGGCAGGCGGTCGAGGAAGTCGAGCAGTTCACGGCTGCCCACGGCCGTCCCGGTGGGGTTGTTCGGGTTGCAGACGAAGACGATACGGGTGGCCGGCGTGAGCGTCGAGCATCGCCCGCAGATCGTGCCGGCGCTCCGCGTCGAGGGGGACGGTGCGCGCGCGGACCCCGGCGACCCGGGCGAAGACGGGGTAGGCGTCGAAGGAGCGCCAGGCGCAGAGGATTTCGTCGCCGGGGCTGCAGAAGGCCTGGATCAGGTCGCGGCACAGGCTGGTCGAACCGCACCCGACGGCGATCCAGCCGGGGGGGACCGCGAGCTCGGCCGCCAGCCGGCTCACCAGGGTGTCGGAGAACCACTCGGGATAGCGGTGGCCGTCGACCGCGGCGCGCGCGATCGCCTCCACCACGCAGGGCGGCGGGGGCAGCGGCACCTCGTTGGAGTTGAGCAGGACGGCGTCGGGTGCGGTGGCGGGGATGTTGTAGTCGGGGACGGCGACCAGGTCGGCGCGGACGGGCACGGCCACGGGGCTCCTCGGGGTGGGATGGTCGGTCGGTGGTGTCGGCCGGTCAGCGGGGGGTGAGCCGGAACACGGCGTCGGCGAGCAGCCGGATCCGGCGGTGGTCGGCGAGGAGCTGCTCCTGGCTGTCCCCGGTCAGGAAGACGCGCAGCGGACTGGACAGCAGATCGGTGGTGGGCCGCATCCGGTCCCCGGGGGCCAGCCGCGGTACGGCCAGTTGCACCGTCCCGAGGGCACTGATCCGCGCGAGGGCGGCCTCGTCCACGGCCTCGACCACACCGCCCCGGGTGGTCTGGACGTGCACGACCATGCCTTCCCGGTGCTTGCGGTACATGGTGTCGCCGGGGTACCAGGGCCGTGCCCGGTCAAGCGGGCGCGGTCACGGTGCAGTTCCAGCCGGCCCGCCAGCGCGCCCTGGACCAGCAGCGCGCCGACGAGTCCCCGGCCGGTCTCGATCTCCCGGCGCGGGGGCGGAAAACAGCCGTCCACGGTGGCACACAGGACGAAGAGCTGCGGTGTCGCCATCACGGCGACACGGCCTCCAAGGCGGCTCGCAGGTCTTCCGGGGAGCTGAACACGTGTCCCTGAAGTCCGACTTCGCGTGCCGCCCGCACGTTGTCCGCGCGGTCGTCGACGAACAGGATCTCCTCGGGGGGCAGCCCGAGTTCCCGGATGCACCACTGGTAGGCGGCAGCCTCCGGCTTCGCGCTGCCGATCCGGCAGGAGAGTCCGCGCACCGCGAATCTCTCGAGCCAGGGCTGGGTGGCCTCGTACCGGGCGGCCAGTTCCTCGGGGATGTTGGAGAGGAGCCCGAGGATGAACCCCTGGTCGGCGAGGTGGCCGAGCAGGTCCACGGTGTGCTGGTCGATCTCGCTCCAGCTGGCGAGGTCGGCGGCGATCAGATCCGCGGTCAGGCGGGCGTCGAGGGGGAGTCCCAGCTGCGCGCAGACCTTCTGCCAGTAGCCGGGGCCGGTCAGTTCCCCGCGGTCGTAGGGGGCGCGCTGCGCCCAGTACGCCTCCCAGAAGCGGCCGGGGTCGCCGCCGGCCGTGCGCTCGAGTACGCCCTGCGACTCGGCTGACTGAACCCGTGCGATGACGCCGAACATGTCGAAGAGAACGGCTTTCATGTTTCGGACTTCCTCGTGTCGCTGGTGCTGCTCGTGTTCCGCAAGTTCCGCATGGTCCTCTTGGTCCTCGTCTTCCTCAGGTTCGGGGGGCGGCGACGGCGTCGGTGCGTTCGGTCGTGCCGGGGCGGTCCACCCCACCGGGATCGGGGGCGTTGCGCCGCAGCCACAGGCTCAGGACGCCGCACACCGCGGCGAGCACGAACAGGACCAGCGGCACCGTCTTCACGTCCATCGTGTCGATGACACCGCCCAGCAGCGGCGGGAAGGCCACGCCGCCGATCATCGAGGCGGCGATCACGTAGGCACCGGCCGCGGCCACGCTGGGGACGGCGCGGTTCAGCCAGGGCAGGCAGGTCGGGAAGATCGGCGCGATCATCAGGCCGACGCCGAAGTACGCGTACGGGGCGAGGGCGGGCACCGTCGCCAGGAGCAGGAAGCCAGCCATGCCGGCGCAGCAGACGATCAGGATCGAAGGCGCGGACCAGCGCAGGCTGAGGGGCGCGACGACGAACCGGCCGACGGTCATCGCCGCCCAATAGGCGGAGGTCGCGGTGGCGGCGGTGGCCGCACCGTATCCGACGGCTTCGAGGTGAGTGGGCTCCCAGCCGCCGACGCCGGTCTCGATGGCGACGTGGAGCACGTAGATGCCGATGAACACCGCGATGATCGGGAGCACCCGGGCGCCGCCCGTCGAGGCGTCCTCGGCCGGGGCCGGTCGGGGCTCCCGGAGGGCCACTCCGCCCAGGGTGAACAGGATCAGCAGGCTGATCGCGCCGATGCCGAGGAAGATCTCGGGGTAGTGGTCCGCGCCGAGCCAGCCGATCAGGGCCGGGCCGGCGATGGCGCCGACACCGAAGTGTCCGTTGAGCAGGTTGAGCATGGCGGTGCTGCGGCGGCCGAACCCGACGGCGAAGAGCTGGTTGAGGCCGTAGTCGATGCCGCCGAAGCCGAGGCCGATGACGAACGTGCCGGCGAGCGCCAGTGCCCAGTTCGGCGAGAAGGCGAAGACGGCCGCACCGGCCGCCATGAGCACGTAGGAGCCGCCGAGCAGCATCCGGTTGTTCAGCCGGCCCCGCAGGAGATGGTAGACCAGCACGCCCACCAGTGCGCCGACGAAGTGGGCGCTGAGACTGAGCCCGGCCACGGCGGGGCTGATGCCGTACTCCTCCCGCAGGGCCGGGATCGCCGGTCCGTAGAGGGCCTGCAGGGCGCCGATCACCACAAACGCCACGCACGAGGCGATGATCGCGACGGTGGTGAGGAGGGGCCTCCCCGCTTCCGGCAGGTCGGCCTCACTGGTGGAGGACATCGCTCTCCTCATCGGTCATAGTCGAATGAACATGTTCAACGTTCATAACAGCCTGAAATTCACACTGTCTCGCTCACATTACTCATTCCAAATGTTCGTTTCAACAGTTGCGATGTGCGGAACGCATATCAGGGGCGCTTGCGTGCTCCGTCTGTGCTAAAAGCAGACACATGAACGTGATGGAGAGGCAGAAGTTCGTCGTGGGGCTGCTCGTGCAGCAGAACCGCGCGACCGTGGCTGAGCTGGCCCAGGCCACCGGGGCGTCCGAGATGACCATCCGGCGGGACCTGGAGGTGCTGGAGTCCCGGGGCGCCCTGCGCCGGGTGCGCGGCGGCGCCGTGAGCAGCCTGCCCGGCGGCGTCGAGCCGCCCTATGCGGTCCGGGCCATGTCCGGGGCGCAGGCCAAGGAGCGGCTGGCTCGCGCCGTGGTCGATCTGCTCACCGAGGGCGAGACCGTCGCCCTGGACACCGGCACCACCGCTGTGGCCGTCGCCAAGGCCATGGCCGGCCGCCAGTTCACGGTCGCCCCTCTCTCCCTGCATGCCGCCTTCGCCCTCTCCGGGCATTCCGGCATCCAACTGGTGATGCCCGGCGGTCAGGTACGCCCCGAGGAGTTGTCGTTTTACGGACACGCCCCTGTGCAGACCTTCAAGGACCTGTGCTTCGACACGTTCGTCCTGGGTTGCTGCGGTATCGACCCGGTACAGGGCGCCACCGCCTACAACCTCGACGACGTGCAGGTGAAGCGGGCCGCGGTGGCCGCGGCGCAGCGGGTCGTCCTGGTCGCCACTGCCGACAAGATCGGCCGCACCGCGCTGGGCCGCATCTGCTCGATGGAGGAGATCGCCCTCGTCGTCACGGACGCCCCCGCCGACTCCCCAGCGGTCGAAGCGCTGAGGGAGCTGGGGGTCGAGGTGGTCCATCCGGCGAACGGCTGAACCGCACGGCCGGGACGGATTCGGCTGGTCGTCTGAGCTTCACGTCGGTGCGCCTTTCCTGTGCGGCACGTCCCGGGATCGGAGAACCTCGTTCAGCATCGGGGAGCGGATCGCCGCCGCCAACCGGGTCCGACCGTCGTCTTCTGGACTGTCGGAAAGATGACAGCAAGCTCTTTCAGAAATTTTCAGCCGCTTTCTGTGCGGATCCCGGCCAACCGTCCGGAGGGCCGCCGTCCGCTCGGTCGCCCTGCTCTGCCCGCCAAATGCCCGCCCGAGGGCCGGATTTGATGCCCTCACCGGAACGCCGTCCCCGCCGGAGAAGCGTGTCCGATACAGGTTCCTTGTGCCCCGCAGCGGCCGGGAGTCTTCTAGCATCGCGGTCGCGACGGATGCGAACGAGAGAGCAGCGACATGGAAACAGCCGCACTGCAGCGCCCGCAGGACCGCGACCGGCCCAGAGAACTCACCTCCGAGGAGATGGACCTTTACCGCAAGTTTGCTGAACACGGCCCCCTCCCGCCTTAGTGGATTCCCCGGTCGGTGAGGGCGGCCCGCAGGTGTGCATAGGTGCCGTAGGCAGCGTTGGCCACGACGACCGGTGGCCTCATGCCCCACTCGGCCAGCGTGTCGAGCATGTCCAAGGCCAACCGCCATTTCTCGCGGTGCGCGACCTCGGACGGAATGCGTATGGATGGACGTCCTGCGGTCGTCGTCTGTTTCCCATGAACGAGGCAGGAACAGCCTCCATAGCAGCGGGCAAGAGGCGCTGTCGGTCGCGGCGTGAACGCTGACCGCGACCTGGCAGTTGGCGCGTTTACCCAGGGCCCCGCAGTACTGGGGGCCACCCCGGCCGACATTCTTCCGTCCTTCGGCAGCGACACGTCATCGATTACCCAGGCCGACGGGGCGATGAGCGGCAGCACGCGTTCACAGATCCGACGCTGCACCGGCACCGGATCCCAGGTGGACTGGTTCACGAACTGCTACAGGTTGTGCTCGTTGCCGTCCGGCAGCCGAGCGGCCATGGCCTGGATCGACTTTCGGCGACCGTCCAGCATCAGGCCACGCAGGTAACAGCCCTCTTGGCCCGCTGGTCCTTGCGCCTCAGAGAGACGAACACGTCAGCCACATACGACGCCAACTCAACTCGTACACGCTCCACTTCGCGTGCATCCATACATCCGACATGCCCGCCCACGAACAACCCGAACCGGCAGACCTAACGGAGTCCTATTAGGGTGTGACGTAGTCCATGCGCCAGCAGCGTGTTCGGGGTTGTGGCGGTCATGTCTGTTGTTGGGCGTAGGCCGCGAGTTCGGGGTGCTCCCGTATGAGTTGTTCGCGTAGTCGGCGTACTTCCGCGGCCTCGGCGGCGGCGCGTTGTTCGGCTTTGGTCTGGTCCTGCGCTGAGCGGGACCGCTCGGCCTGCTCGGCATGGGCTTCATCGAGCATGCGTTCCCACCGGATTGCCGGTCGTAGCCGTTCGGCTTCCCGTGCTGCCTCGGCCTCGGCGACGAGTCCTGGCGTCGCGCGCCGGATCTCAGTCTGCTCCGCCCGGTCCCGGCACTGCCGGCACAGCCCGTCGTCGGGTCGTGGTCCCTTGCCAGCCGCCGAGCAGTCCTTGCCCTCGCATTCCCACCACCGGAGCTCAGGGGCGTTCTCCCGTTGCGCAGGCACTGGGCCTCGTCGGCGGTCCGCCCGGCGTTCTGCGCACTTGGGGCATGCGTCCTCCAGGTGCAGAGTCACTCCGTCCTCGCACATCGGGTCAGGGCAGTCCGTGGACGGGCGCACCAACCCCACGGCGACCCCGACGGGGGAGGAGAGCTCTCCTTCGGCCAGATCACGGGCGTAGCCGTGTGTCCACCAACGGCGTTGGATCCGCTCGAGTAGCTGCGGGGGGGTCCGTCCTGCGTCCAGGGCGTGCAGGATCGCCTCACGCAGCACGGCCGGGAGGTGGGGCGGCAGCAGAGCTGCCAGCTCCCGCGGCCATCCCGCCTCAACGGCTCTGACCGAGTCGGCCAGTCCCGGAGACATCCGCAGCCGGGTCCTCTTCCGCGACCTGGCTGCCGGGATGGGCGCGCCAGCGCCCGGGGACGCGGCGCAGCCGGCGGCTCTACGCGGCCTACTACCTGTAGTGGCCCTGCGGGCGTCATCGGCGCTACGCGCCGCAGGCGCTATCGGGGTTTCTGGAGAGGGGAGGGTTATAGGGGAGGGTTGGGGGACTGCCAGTCCCCCCTGCGGGGATTGACAGTCCCCCCTTCCCCGGGACTCAGAGTCCCCCCGTCCGCCGGATTCGAGGGGTTTCGCGGGAGGGGACTGAGAGTCCCCTCCTTTCTGGCGCGGCCTTCCCTTGTCGCTGCGCTCTGTTCGCGGCGGTGCCGGCGGCAGCGTGGGGCGGGTGTGCTGTGTGAGTGGGGGCAGGCCGCGGTGTGCCCGGTCCTCGTTGACCCGTGCCAGCCTTTCAGGTCCGTACCAGGATGCCGGGATCTGCAGGTCGTAGACCTTGGGGCGGGCGTGCGCGGGGATGTATCGGGCGGCTTCCTGGTCTCCCAGCGTGATCACACCCCGCTCGGCAAGCCAGGCCAGACGCCGCTGCACGGTCTTGACGTCGCAGAGCGCGATCCGGGCCAGCGTCCGCCGGGACGGGAAGGCATTGGTACCGTCCGGATCCGCTTTCTCTGCCAGGCCGGCCAGCAGCATCCGGTCCGTCGTACTGTTCACGGGGCTGTCATGCAAAGCCCACAGGATTGGCTCAAGCGCCACCGTGCACCACCACATCCAGGGCGAACCCGTTGACGTCGTGCAAGCGGGCTTGTGGCGGCCTCGGGCTCGTTCCGCATACGCTCATGGCTCAGCGCACCTCTCAGTTCACGCAACTGGGTGCCCTTCCTCGTGCAGACGGTCCAGGCCTGTACGAGAACATGCGAGCCCCACCACCCATGGCGGGGCTCGCATGTTCGGGAGCATCGTCACGCCCTACACAACGGCACCGATGCCACCAGCCTGATCACCGATGCACCCAGCGTGGCATCACAGCCGGGCAACGGCGCGGCCGGTGAGTCACCGGTGAGGATCCGCGCCCCGCCCCGCTTCCACCTGCATCGTGGTCAGCACGCCGCTGAGAGAGTCATCGTCATCGACGACGGCACCCGCCTCCTCCACGGACGACTCCGAAGCCTGGTACACCTGCCGCAGGTGGCTGGCCACCGTGCGGCGAGCGATGGTGAACAGCCACGGGGCGAACCGCTCCGGCTGCCGCAGCCGTGACAGCCTGCGTACCACGGTGACCCACGCCGACCACGCCCTGCATGTAGCGCCATAGCGGGCTTTGCCAGACCCGCACCAGATCGCGAAGTGCTTCCCGCTCCCCGAGCTGGCAGCGCACTGCCAATAGCCCGTCGCGACGCCCGTCCCCGCCCACCGCGCCTCCCTGTCTCGCGCCACGACTCACCGGGACAGTCGGCATTCGAGGCAGAAAGGTTCGCAGGCCCATGAGTGACTGCTCAGGAGCCGGTTCGCCATGCTGAAGGCTCCAGCAGGGATGACCAGATGAAGCAGTCAACGGCGAACTGAAGCGCCAAGCTAAAACGGGGCAAAGGCTTCCCCTCTGCAAGGCTGCTTGGCTCTGGAGCGGCGGGCTCTGCCGGGCGATGCCAGAGAGGGTCCGCTGCTGCAGCTCGATCGTATTGCTGGCGAGCAAGCCACGTCGGATCCTTCGGTACATCTTCCGCCCGCGCTCGAGGGTGAACCGCTCATCGGGGATCGAGTCAGCGCATCCTGCGCGGAACCCTGCACAGCGGCAACCGAGTTATGCGAGCCGCTCGCGGAGCCCTTGCCGACAGAGTTCGGGCGTCCGGTCTGCATAGAAAACGCTCTGGGCTCGGAATCTGGTCCACCTGTCAGCCGTTCGTGAGACGGTGATCGTGATCAGCATGCAGATCCGACCGGCAGAGAGGCGGCCCTACTCGCATGCAGCTGACTCGTACGCACCGGATACTCATCGGCGTCGTGGTCGCAGGAGCCGTGGTCATCGCGGGGATCGGTTTCGCCGGTTCGTACGCCGCGGTCCGCGCGCTCGCCCTGCAGAAGGGGTTCGGGAGCTTCTCGCTGGTGTTCCCGATCGGCATCGACGCGGGCATCTGCGTGCTGCTGGCGCTGGACCTGCTCCTGACGTGGATCCGGATCCCGTTCCCGCTGCTGCGCCAGACGGCGTGGCTGCTGACCGCGGCGACGATCGCGTTCAACGGCGCGGCGGCCTGGCCGGACCCGCTGGGCGTGGGCATGCACGCCGTGATCCCGATCCTGTTCGTGGTCACGGTGGAGGCGGCCCGGCACGCGGTGGGCCGGATCGCGGACATCACGGCGGACCGGCACATGGAGGGCGTGCGCATCACGCGCTGGCTCCTCTCCCCCGTCCCGACGTTCAAGCTGTGGCGCCGGATGAAGCTGTGGGAGCTGCGGTCGTACGAGCAGGCGGTCGGCATGGAGCAGGACCGGCTGATCTACCAGGCGCGGCTTCAGGCCCGGTACGGGCGGGCCTGGCGCCGCAAGGCCCCGGTGGAGGCGCTGATGCCGCTCCGGCTGGCCCGGATCGGCGTCCCCCTCTCCCAGACGGCCCCGGAAGGCCTGGCGGCGGCGGGCATCGACCCGGCGCTGCTGCCCCCGGCGCCGACAACGGCCGAACACCTGGCGGTGGAGCGGGCCGATGCACCGCAGGGCGTTCCGCTCGGGGCACCAGCCGTATTGGGGGAGCAGGCCTTGGAGAGGTCCGCGGATATGGGTGAGAGCCTCGCCCACGGGCTGCAGCCGGACGTCGGCCCCGCACCTGACGAGTTCGGTCAGGATCATCCCTATGGTCCTGAATTCCCCGGAGCGCTGCCCCCGGCGCAGCCGGCCGTTCCGGTGGCCGCCGAGCCGGCCCGTATGACGGAGGCGGAGCTCTGGGAGGCATGCCGCTCGTACGCGGCGCGCACCGGCGCTGCCCCTGATGCTGCCGCTTTCGTCGTGCACCTGGCCGAGGCGTACGGGCTGGTGGACCCGGTGACCGGTGGGCCGCTGCCCGCGACACAGGTGGAGGAGCTACTCGCCCGGTTCCCCGGAAGCCCGACGGCTGTGACCGGTGACGATTCGGTGACCGGTCACCGTGGCGAACCCGATCCTTTCTTTGAACCCTTCTCGGCCCGAGGCGACGTTCATGCGCCCGCCGTGCAGGCCCCGTTGTCCGGTCAGGTACCGGCGCCATTGGCGTCGGCCGGTGACCGGCTGCCTGCCGCACGACGTGAGCAGATGTCTCCTGACGTGCTGACCGATCCGGTCCCGGCGCCTGCAGGGGAGACCGAGCGCTGGGAGGCAACGGTCACCGACACCGGAGCGACCGCTGCTCGGCTGCCGCAGCAGGAGACCGAGGAGCCTGTCCTGGATCCGGTCCAGCAGCAGATCCTCACCGTCGCCGCCTGGCTCACCGAGGCCGAGGAGACCGGCGTGAAACTCTCCGGAGCCGAAGTGGGCCGCCGCCTGGGGGTATCCCCTAAGACAGGTCAGCGCCGCGTGATCGACGCTGGCAAGCACCTCACCGAGCAGCGCCGGCAGCAGGGGCGGTCTCACCTCCGCTCGGTCTGAGGCTGACCGCCCCCGGCGTGACCGATGCCTCCGCGACCGGTGGCCGACGACTGCTGAACTCGTGACCGGTCACCGCCTGACCGGCGCTGGTGACGGCGCGACTGGTGACTGATTCGGTGACCTATCCGGTGACTAAATCGGTGAGTGACCGCCTATCACCTCACCGGTGCGAGTCACCAGCACGCCGAGTCCGGAGCCCCATTCGCCGCGAGCCCCGTGTGGGCGAGGCCCGGCATGTCGTCGTGCTCGGCTGTTTCCGCCGTGACCGGTCCAACAGCCGCACCCCGTTGACCTGCGGTTTGACCGATGACCGATGACCGATGTCAGGATGACCGGTGACCGATCCGACCTCCATCGGTCATCGGTCATGACCGATCTTCCAAAGTCACCAACCCCCTACATCGGTGCATGTGTCCGGCTCATTTGACCTGGTCCGATGCTCGGCGTCTCAGATGATTTGGTCCCTATCGAGCGTGCCGCCGGGACTGGCCCCGCCAGGGGGCCGCGCTATGTCAGCGAGCGAACTTCTCGATGGCCGCCGGCGTGACGGGGGTGAAGAAGTTGACGAGGTTGCCGTCGGGGTCACGGAGCAGGAGGGACCGGTTGCCCCAGGGCATCGTGGTGGGCTCGGTCACGAAGTCGGCGACGAAATCGGCCAGGTTCCGGTGCACGTCGTCCACGTCGGCGACGAGGAATTCGATGATCACGGTGTTGTTGTCGGCCGGACGGGCGGAGCCGGGTGCGAACAGTGCCACGGTGCGGGTGCTGCCGATCGCGAGGGTCCCGCTGGCGGTTCGCAGTTCGGCGAAGTCCTCGGTGGACCAGTCCGCCCGCACTCCGGTGGCTCGCTCGTAGAAGTCGACGAGGCGCGCGACGTTGCCTGTGATGATCCGGGTCGAAACGAAGTCCATGGTGCTCTCCTCGGGGTTGGTGGAGCCGTTGCGCTTCGGACGCTAGAGCAAATAGTGGACAGAATCGGTCCGGTATCAGCGCTAGGCTGGTGGACATGGCTCGACCTACTGGCCGCGTGCTCGCTCTCCTGGAACTCCTGCAGTCGGGCGGCATCAGAACGGTGACCGAACTCGCCGACCGGCTCGGCGTCGACGGGCGCACCGTGCGGCGGTATGTGGGCCACCTGGTCGATCTCGACATCCCCGTTGAGGCGGTCCGTGGCCGTTATGGCGGGTACCGGCTCGCCCCCGGGTACCGCTTGCCTCCGCTCATGCTCAACGATGACGAGGCGCTCGCCGTGCTGCTCGGGCTCGTCGCCGGCCGCAGGACGGGGTTGCTGACGGCGACCGAGACCGCGGGTGAGACGGCAGCGGCCAAGATCCGCCGGGCTCTGCCCGAGAGGCTGGCCCGTCGGCTCGACGCTGTCATGGAATCCCTCGCCTTCACGACTCCGCCTGGCGAGTTGGCCACCCCGGAGACCGGGATCCTGCTCGCCATTGCCGATGCGGTACGCCATCGCCGCCCGATCTCGATCAGGTACACCACCCGAGACGGCCGACGAAGCGAACGCACGCTGCACCCGTACGGGATCGTCACCCATGCGGGCCGGTGGTACGTCACGGGCACCGATCCCGGGATCGGCCAGGACCGGACATTCCGGCTCGATCGCATCGCGGACGCGAGGACCCTGCCCGGCTCCTTCGAGCCGCCCGCCGGACTCGATCCGGCACAGCGCGTCCTGTCAGGGCTCGCCAAGGCCGCGTACCAGCACGAAGTGACCCTGCGGATCCACGGGACGGTCGAACAGATCCGCGCCCGCCTTCCCGCCAGCGTCGCGAGCCTGGAGGAGCCCGCGCCCGTGGAAGACACCGATCCGCACACCGAGCGTTGGATCCACGTTGAATTGCGGGCAGAGCGGCTCGACTGGTTGCCTCCTGTACTCGCCTCGCTCGACCGGCCGTTCGTCATCGAGCGACCGGACGAACTCCGAGACCTCGTCATCGCGCTCGCCGACCGTTTCACAGCCTCTGCCCGCCAAGCCTGACGTCGCTGTCTACTGCGAGAATCCCAGCTGCGGATTCCCAAGTCACTGGCCTCGGGTCCGCACACGCCGGGCGCCGGGACATCAGGGATGGACCAGATCAACTGAGATAAAACCCAACAGTCAGGCTTCTAGGACCAGATCGCTTGAGATTGCCGGCGGCCTGGCGTCTCAGTTGATCTGATCGCCGCAGGTCACGGCCCTGGATCCGGACCAGATCATTTGAGACGGGACAGCATGCCTGGTGCCTGGCAGCGTGCTCACCGGTCGACGGAAGCGAGGCGCGGCCGTGCCAGGGCTGGTGAGCTATCCGGGGACCGCTGATATGGAGAGTTCCCCGGCAGGGCACTGACCACGGAAGCGGCGGGCCGCCCGGCACCGCCCGCGCGGACTGTGCCACAGGTGATCTTCGGCAGGACTGTATTTCGCGGCCGCGGCGAAGGGCAGCCCTGCTGTCGACGGCGCGGTATGCCAGCCGGCGGTCAGGCTGTCTGGATAAAGGCGGTGATTTCCTTCGTGCTCGGCTGGTATCCGTCGGATGTGTCCACGAGCAGGGTGGGCGCATCAAGGGAGATGGGGACGAAGTGGTCTGGGCTGTAGGTGCCGGTGGCGATGTCGGCGAGTAGCGCGTGGTCGCCATGGGCGGTTCGGTGGCTGTCGGTGCGGGCGCGTTCGGTGATGCGTTCGACGATGGTTGGGGCGGCGGTGGTGCAGCGGACGATTCGGAGGTCGGCGATGTTCATGAGCGGTTCGAGGCCAGGGCGCCAGAGCCGGTCCTGGAATGCGGCCTCAGCGACGAGAGTGACGCCCGCCTCGAGGAGTACGGTGATGGTCCTGAAGAAGGCTGCCATGGTGGGGATGTTGAGTGTGTCGTCGCCGTTTGCCTGGTGGTCGGGCACGTTGATGACCATGCCCTGTTTGATTTCGTCGCGGATGATCGCGGGGCAGCCCAGCTCATGGGCGAGGATGTGGGCAAGGGTGGTCTTGCCAGTAGCGGGCGGGCCGCTGACCACGACGAGAGTCGGGCGGGTTGGCATTTGCGGTTCTCCGGTATCGGATGCAGCGGAACGGGCGGAGGGGGGCGGGCGGAGCCTACGAGGCACCCGGCTTCTTGACCAGTTGGAAAGCGATGAACCCGGGCTGGTGAGTCAGTTTCTCGTATGCGGTCGGGTCATGTCGGCGCATTGAGGCGGCGGGTCGGTGCTCGACGAGGCGCTCGACCAAGAGGCCGGCCGTAGTGAATTCGTCGACCCACGCCTGCAGGGGCTGGCGCCAGTAGCGGTGGGTCATGCCGTCAGACCACGCTTCCTCGACGTACCGGGCGTCGAAATAGCTGCCGCCGCCGGAGAGCCAGTCGGCGGTGGGGTGGCTGGTAGAGATGACAATCCGGCCGCCGGGTCGCAGGACGCGAGTGAGTTCGGTCAGCGTGCGGACGCGGTTGCGGGTGTAGTGGATGACCAGAGTCAGCAGGACGATGTCGAAGGTTGCATCCGCGACCCAGGTTAGGGGCTCGTCGAGGTCGTGCTGCCGGATCTCGGCGTGCTGGCCGAGGCGGTCGCGGGCGAGGCGGACCATATCCGCGCTCTGGTCGATGCCGACCAGGTCGGCGCCGCGGACGGCGAGTTCCGCGAGGTATAGGCCGGGGCCGCAGCCGGCATCGAGGACGCGCAGCCCGTTCACGTCGCCCAGAAATTGGAGGACGGTGGGCCGGTCGTAATGGGCGTTGTAAGCACTGGCAGCTGCCTCGCGGGCAAAGGTGTCGGCGAATCCGTCGTACGGTGCGTCAGTGGGCGGCATGCTCTCCTCCCGTCAGCGCCGAGATAGGAACGGTGTCGGAACTCTGTACGGGCCAGGACGCGGCGGTGCTGGGTAACAGGCGGTCGAGGAGGGCAGGATCCGGTCCGCGGCGTGCGGTAAACGCGGTGTGCAGGCCGCGGACAGCCCGCTCGTAGACGTAGAGGGGGACGGGCAGGCCCAGGGCGATGCGGGTGTCCAGGCGCTGATCGAAGCTGCGGAACCACTCGCGGTATGCCTCGGCCCGATCTTCCGTCACGGGCCAGCGCCTGTAGACGGTGGCCCGGGCGCGGGTGAAGGGGGTTGGGCTGGTCTGGTAGGCGGTAGTGACCGCTCCGGGTCGGGGGACTTGGTGGTAGACGCAGGTGACGTCGTCGAGGCTGGCGAGTTGGTAGCCGGCGGTGTGGTGGAGCGCGAGGAGGAAGTCCCAGTCCTCGCAGTGGTGCATGGTCTCGTCGAAGCGGACCCGGGTGGAAGCGGGGTTGCGGGTGACGAGGGAGCCGGTGTGGATGGTGTTGGCGATGCCGAGGAACACCGGGTCGAAGGCGTAGTCCTTCCTTGGGAGGCCGCCCGGGCTCCGGGGCAGGTCCTCGATCCAGGTGGGGCTGATGAGTGCCTGGCCATAGACGGCGTCTGCACGACCGGTGCGCAGGGCGTCGACGGCGGCCTGGAGGTGGTGGGGAAGGAAGACATCATCGTCGTCGAGGAATGCGACGTGGTCGCCATGGGCCGCTGCCAGTGCGAGGTTGCGGGCGTGGGAGACGCCGTGTCGGTTGCCGGTGTCGATGAGGGTGATGGGCATCTCGCGCTGCCAGCGACCCACGACTTGCTCGATGGGGGCGCCGCCGTCGCGGACGATCACGACCTCGAAGCGGCGGTAGGTCTGGCGGGCGAGGCTGCGTAGAGCGCGGTGCAGTGGGCCCGGGCGGTCCCGGGTTGGGATGATCACGCTGATCACTGGGCACTCCGTCCGGTTTGGCCGAGGCGGTAGCTGACGCGGGACTCGGCCAGGGCGCGGGCCGGGCGGTCGCCGGCGCCGAGGAAGCGGGCGGCGGAAGGGGGGATCGCCGAAAGGCGGTAGAACTCCGCCCGGGATCGGCTGGCCGCCGGGGCGCTGGTGGAGACCTGCATACTCCACCGCTCACAGCCGTCGCGGTCGATGATCAGGGCCCGCCCTGCCTGGGCGTCGCTGATAAGAACAGTGCCGTTCGCGAGCCGCTCGCAGCCTCCGGCCATCTCGCAGAACAGCCCGGGCTCGTGCTGCCAGAGGATGGTGCCGGTGAGCGGCTCGATCTCCATGACTCGGGAGCGGCCGCGGGCGCGGCCGTTGTCGAAAACTAGGATGGTGCCGTCCGGCTGGGCTGAGGGCTGGTGCTGGCCGGACAGCTCGCCGGGTCCCCACCACCATCGCACTGCGCGGGCACGGAGGTCGATGACGGCGATCAGGTCGAGGTTGCGCAGCGAGATCAGCACATCTCCGGCTGCCCACAGGCCGGCGGGGTGGGCGATAGTGAGGATCTCGACGGTGTTGGTGTGGAGGATATCGCTGGGCGATCCGGGACGGGACCGCAGGAAGCGGGAGACGCCGCGGCCCCGCGTCCAGCCGTCCGCTCCCTCCAGCCGAGGGGCGAGGGCGACCGGGCTAGCGGTCCGGCCGGCGGAGCGGTGCTGGTCGATCGCGCCGGTGATCAGCATCTCCAGCTGGGGCGTGGTGGTGAGGATCTCGTACAGGGAGTACGCGTTGCGTAGTTGCCCGTCCGCGCCGAGGACGGTGATGGAGTTGTCCAGCAGGAGGTGGGTGCCGCCGGTGCAGGGGACTGGCCGGGGTTCCTCGGTCAAGACGTGGATCTCGCCGGTGCGGCCGATGTCGAGGTCGTGGTGGACAGGGAGGTCGGCCCGCCAGTTGAGGGTGGAGTCCGGGGCGAGCTTGAGCAGGGCATGCAGCGGCACCATTGCGTACAGGCTGCCGTCGGGGCCGACTTCGACGTGGTTCCAGCCACGCAGGTAGGTCGGCGGGCTGGTCTCGATGTCCGGCTGGCCGATAGGGCTGGACCAGGCGTGGACGAGGCGGGCCTGGTCGTCGATGACGCAGGCGAACGGGCGGGGATAGGAAGCGGACGGGGAGAACAGGAACAGGTTGTCGTTGGAGGACGGCATGAGGGTTCTCCTTCTGTGAGGTCCGAGGGGTCAGGCTGCTCGGGTCAGCTGGGAATCGGCGCAGCGAACTCGCGGCGTACGGCGTTGGCGAGTTCGCGGGTGACTTGGTCGGCGACGTACTTTCCGAGCTCGGCGCTGGAATGGGCGGCGGTGTAGACGATGCCGCGGGTGGTGGTCGTGTCGGCCGGCTGCGGGTAGACGTGGTAGCTGATCCGGCGCGGGTGCTCGGTGCCGCCGTCGCCGGGTAGCCGATCGGGGCGGATCGTGTGGGGGCTGATGTGCATCACCAGGCTGGACTCGACCATCCCGGCGTGGTGGTCGTCTCGGCGGGCGGTGCCGGTCTCCTCGGCGAGGGCGTCGCGGAAGTCCTCGCCGACGACGTCCCACCAGCTGACAATCATGATCCGCACATCGGGGGCGCGGTTGGTGAGTTCGCGGGCTGCCTCGCACAGGAAGCTGAGGTTGTCGATGGCTGAGTTGAGAAGGACCACGCGGCGGTAGCCGTGCTGAGCCAGACAGGCGAGGATCTCGGTGACCAGAGTGGTGAAGGTGCTGCCGGTGATGTTGATGATGCCGGGGAAGGCGCCCCCGACCCGCCGGGTAGGGGTGGCCACGCCGTACGAGATGGTCGGTGCGATGTGGCCGCCGATGTCATCGGCGAGGCGGAGGGCGAAGTGGTCGCTGATCATCGTGTCGGAGCCGAGCGGCAGGTGCGGTCCGTGCGGCTCGAGCGTACCGATCGGCACGATGACGTGATCGCCGGGGCCTGGAGTGAGGTCGGGCCAGGTCATGTCGCTGATGAACACGAGAAGTTTCCCTCCGTGAGGCATGGGGTGGTCAGGCGTCGGTCCATCCGAGGCTGGGGACCGTCTCAGGACGCAGCGGGGCGGCGATTTGGAGGTTGAGGAAGTCCTCCTTGTTGCCGCAGCCGCCGGCTGCCGCGCAGGGCGCCCACTGCTCCGCGCGCAGCGGCAGTTCGAATTCAGGGGTGAGAACACTGCCTAGCGGCGGGTGCTCCTGGGTGGAGTAGTTGGAGCAGCGGAAGACCTGGCCGTGGATGTCGATGAACACCGCGTCGTAGCCGGCCCGGCAGAGCATTCCCTGGCAGGAGGTCAGCCCGATCAGGGCAGTTTCGGCCAGCGCTCGGTTTCCGCCGAGCTCGGCCAGAGTGTCGAGGGCGCCTTCGGCCTTGAGCGCGGGGACAGCCGCGGAAGTCTCCCGCTGGTTCTTAGCGGGAGCGCTGGGGTCGTAGCCGAGGTCGACATTGAACCGGAGCCCGGCAGCGCGGGCGGCGTCGCGCGCGCGGGCCACGGCGTCGATGTTGTCCTCGAACAGCAGAGCGTTGATGACGACGAAGCACCCGTATGCCTCCTGAGCGAACGCGGCGGCCTTGATGAACCGGTCCAGGTCCGCCTGGCCGTCGTGCCACGTCAACCACAGGGAAAGCTTGCCAAGGTTCGCCGCCGCCTCCAGCTTGGGCAGCCGCCGCGGCAGCAGGACCGCATTGGAGAGCAGCTCGACGTGCTCGACGCCTAACTGCAGGGTCAGCCAGGCCGCGCGTTCGAGGAAGAACGGGCTCGCGAACGGCTCGCCGAGAGTGCCAAGCCGGACCTTCACGGGGTAGGGGCGCGACCCGATCCACGTCACGACCTGTTCGTAGGTGTGTCGGTCTTCGGGGTTCTTCCAGTCGTGCCGTCGACTCTTGGCCCAGTCGCCGATAGACACACAGTACTCGCACTCCAGGTTGCACAGCCGTTGGCCAGCCACGTACCAGAACCGCACCGGACGACGCATGGGTAGCCCCTCCTATCCGAAGGTCGCGATCGGCCGGAAGTCCCGGCCAGGGAAGTCGGACTGCTGGTTGTGGCAACGCCGGCACAGGAAATCGTCCGGGGCATCGTCGACACCGAAGACCTTCCGGCGCAGGACAACCGCCCGCTCGGCGGACATCAGCTCGTCGATCGTGCCGTCGCCGATATGCCCGAAGACCTCGCGCTGGTAGTAGTCGTTGCAGCACAGAAACAGGTCGCCGGCGACGGAGACGTTTATGTGCTGCACCGGCCAGCCGCAGCCGGACAGCCGACCCTCCACACGGATGCCCTGGGCGTATTCGCCGCCCAGCTCGCCAGCCCGGTCGCACGTCAGGCTCGGATACACCTCAGCGCCCAGCCGCGTGAAGTGCCGCTCAACCCCGGCGAGGTTGCGCTCCAGCCGCTCACCGACCCCGTTGACGACCACCTGCACGGGCAGCCCCGCCTCCAAGGCCTTCTCCGTGTTGCCCAAGCAGTGGCGGTAGCTTCGCGACCCGGTGAGTTCCGCGAACTCGGCCTCGTTGACGGAAGGGATATTCACGATGAGGTGCTTGAGTACCCCGGTCCGCTTCAGGTCGGCGATCTTCGCCGCGGTCAGTGCCGAGGCATTCGAGTACAGGGCCAGCGGCATCCCGTGCCCGGCCAGAACTTCCAGCCGCTCCGAGAAGTACCGGTCCAACGTGGGCTCATTGAAGAACTGGAACGTCACGTACGCGACGCCAGCCGCGGCGAGCTTGCCGATGATCTCCTTGAACAACGGCATCGGCATGGTGCGGCGCGGCTTGGGATCGGTGGCCACCGGGCAGGAGAGGCAGCCCCAGTTGCAGTGGGCCGTCACCTCGACCTCCCCCGAGACGAGCCGGTACTCCCGGCACAGCTCCGCGGGGTCCTGCAGCCACCCCCGGCCGACGACCGTAGCCACCCGGAGGGCCCCGAACCGGGCCGCGAGTGCACCCGTCGGCCGCGGGGCACCGGCGGCGTACCGCAGGAGCTGGAGGATCTCGGGGTCGTCCTGCCAGACGATCGTCCGATCCAGCCCCACGATCCCGAACGCGGTTCCATCCGGAGGAGGCCCGCCAGTGGGGGCCCCGGGACCGGCGGTGTCCGACAGGTACACCAGAAGCGGGTCGGTGCCGGGCCGGACGCTCGAGAGGTACGGCGAGGTCTGCAGCACCGCCACACCGGCGGCTTCTACCGGGTACTGGCCGGATAGCAGGGGCAGCGTGGGCGGACGAGCGGTGGCGGATCGCATGGGGTGTCCATTCATTTCGCAGGGAAGCGAGGACGAGAAAGCCAACTCACCATCAGGCCGGCTGACGCAGTCGCTTGGGAGATCGAGTGTCTGGCAGCCGTACGGACGATGCGACGGGTCGGCGGGGGTCCCCCGGGGGTCCCGCCCTTCGGATCAGGCCCCGCCCGGCCACGCAGAGTGCTTGACTGGCCACGTGACTGAGCACACCCATCCACTGGCCTATCGCCGCTCGCTCAAGGGACAGACCCGGGTCGACCTGGCGAACCTCATCTGCGCGGCGGCGCAGCGCCGTGGCCTGCGCTCGGGCACCGACAAACACCGGGTCCGCAAATGGGAGGCCCTGGGGGTCACCCCGGAGGCAGAAACACAGGTCTACATCGCCGAAGCCCTGCAACTGCCCGTCGAGCTAGTCGACCCCGACGACTGGCCGAACTGGCTCGCCGGCAGCGACGGAGGAGTCGTCCCTTTCGGACCATCCAGCACCGTCACAGCCCTGCGAGAGGCCCTCATCACTGCCATGGAACGCCTGGAACGCCGTGCCTTCCTGACCATCTCCGGTACCGCCATCACCGCCCTGGCCGCAGCCTGGGCAACCGGCCGAGGAACCCCACTCGCCGCGCAGATGGAGGGCGGCAAACTCGTCGGCGACGACATGGTTACCCTGCTGGAGAACACCAGCCGACAGCTGAACAGCCTGGCAACCGACCAACGTCAGCACGTCTCCGCCCTCGTGGATGCCCACCTGGCCACGGTCACCGACCTCATCGCCCATGGCCGCTATGACCGGGCCACCGGCTTGCGCCTCCACAATCTGGCAGCCTTCCTCGCCCAGACTGTCGCCTGGTCCCGCTTCGACCACGGCCAGCACACAGCCGCCACCAAGCTCTGGATCGCCGGGCTCCACAGCGCCCACGCCACCAACGACCCCGACCTGGGCGCCGCCATGCTCGGCGACCTCGCCTACCAGGCCGCGTGGCGCAAGGACCACACCACAGCAACCGGGATCCTCCAACACGCCCTCACCCGCACCGAACACCCGGCCGCCCGCTCCCTCCTCCACCTACGTCTCGCCCGCACCCTCGCTGCCCAGAACGAGAAGCGGGCAACCCTGCGCGCCCTCGCAGCAGCCGAGCACCACCTCGGGGCCACCTCTGGCCGCCCCTTGCCAGCCTGGTGCGCGTGGATGTCCGAAGCCGACCTCGCCGTCGACTCCGGCCAGGCTCTCCTCGACCTCGGCGACACCCGCCGCGCCCACCAGCTCATCGCCGAAGGTCAAGCCCTCCTGCCACCTGCGCGCGACAAGACCCGAGGAGTCTTCCTCGCCTATCAGGCAGCAAGCCACCTGGGACTCAAGGAACCCGAGCTGGCAGCCCACGCGGCCAGCGAAGCGCTACAGCTCGCCCGCCGCATCGGAGCACCCCGATGCGAATACCTCGTACAGGAACTCCTGCCTGACTTCCAGCCATACCAGCACGCTCCCGGTGTCCCCGAACTTCTCGCTGTGGCTGCCGCCTGACACTCGATCATTGACCTACGGCCTCCGAGCCGTGCTGGAGAAGGCGCTATGACCGCCCCTGCCCTCGGCATGCGCACCAGTTCCGTCTTCCGCGACGGCCATGAGACCTGCCTGATTGGCTCTTGGTGGGCTCTCCGGTACCCAAGATCATGGACAGGAGGTCTGTTGTCGCCCGACTCCCGTTCCGTCATGCCATGAAGGAAGTCTCATGCGCGAAGGCGCGTACGGGGATGCGGCCCCTTCGTGTGCAGTGATCTGGATCAGCACACCCTGCGCAAGTGCCCAATGCCGACTGACCCTTGCGCTGTTCGGCTTTCCTGCGCGCCTACTCTTCCATGTAGAAGGCCAGGCGACGCTCATACTCGTCCTCGAAGTGGCTCGCGTCGAGGCGGTCCTCGGGAGCGAGAGCGGCCAGAGCCGCATGCCGATCCTGCGCCGTCGGGTAGGCGGTGAACACGGGGTTCAGTTGCAGTTTTCCGCGGCCCACGACGTAGACGAGTCGGGCTGAGACGAGGCAGGCCATGGCGCGGCTGATGACGCCTCACGGTGGAGGCGGCCCGGCACGCGGTGGGTCGGATCGAGGCAAGGCCCTGGTCCGCGCTTCTGACAGGGCACTACGGCAACGGCACGCACACGATCCGCCCGGTTGGCTTCAGGATTCGACGGAGCGGATTCCGGTCCTTGAGAGTGGGAGGTAACGTGGTGGCACCACGTCGGGGCCGGTCCTCTCCACCTCGAAGCAACTGAACGAGAACAGCCGCCTGGGCCGACAAAACCCCAGATCAGTCAGTGTCGACCCCGCGCCCGCGGGGATGGTCCGAGCCAGCGGCCGGCTGCACCGGCAGCCGCCCCATCGACCCCGCGCCCGCGGGGATGGTCCGCTCCTCGACCAAGCCGGCGCCCTCATGCCCGAGTCGACCCCGCGCTTGCGGGGGTGCTTGGAACCGCAGCTCGATGTAGAACCCCGGAACGAGTCGACGCCGCACCTGCTCCATGCTGGGGCGCTCCCTAGTCGAACCCGCGCCCGAGGGCCCTGCACTTTCTGCAGGGCCCACACCCATTTCTGCCGCGCTGCTTGTCAGGTTGTTGTGATGCTAACGGTGGGGGTGGGGCGGCCGGACAGGACGAGGCTGATGGTGTCCTCGGTGAGGCTGTCGAGGGTGATTTCGTAGGTGCGGGCCATCTGCTGCAGGCGGGCGATTGTCTTGCGGATGGCGGCCTGGTTGCCGGCGGCCCATTCGATGTGGAGGAGGTCGCGGTAGAGGACTTCGGAGGATTCCTCGATGTCGAGGGCTTGCTGGATCGTGTGGCGGGCGGCGTCGAGGTCGGGGGCGGGTCCGTCGGTGTGCCAGCGGGCGAGGGTGTGGGCGGTATCGGTGATCCGCGACAGTATGTCCTGGGTAACGGGGTCGGCCCAGGGCAGGGTCCGGCCGTCGAACGGTGTGCCGCGGACCAGCCCCATCGCCTGTTCCAGGTCCGCGATGCCGCCCTCGGGGCCAGCTGCCAGCCCGCGTCGAGGAAGACGATCCAGGCACGCGTGTTCACCGCCCCTTTTTGATGCGCGGCCATTCGTGCGCGATCCAGCGGGCGATCTCAGACTCGTCCCGTTCCACCGCCCGGCGCTCGGGCCGTTGCAGGCTCCACCCCAGCCGGCCGGTCAGCAGGCGCCAGACCGACGCCCGCGACAACGACGCGCCCGTCACCCGCTCGACGACCAGGCCAACCCGTTCCAAGGTCCACAGATCTGCCTCGAACCCATGCGCCTGAGCACCCCGCTCCAACGCGGCCCGCACCTGTTCCACCTGGGCGTCGTCCAGCTTCGGCCGGCGCCCGGGTGCCGGCCGCCGCCTCAGTGCTTGGGCCCCGCCGTTCTCCCACGCGCGTCTCCACCTTCGGACACTCTCCGCATGGACCCCCACCATCCCCGCGATCTCGGCGTTCGAGCAGCCCTGCCCGAACAACTCGACCGCATGAACACGGCGAGCTTCCGCCAACTCAGGCCGCTTCAAAGGAGGAACAGGAGAACCGGATACACCAGACGAAGACCTGTAGGACACCCCGACAGCCTCCCACCAACAACGCCACCACACCCACTGAATCAACGAAAAGCTCAGTAAGGCCGTGCCCTATGTAGTGGGTTTGAGTAGGCGTGTGTGACAGCAGATGGCTGCTGCGAGGCCAAGGAAGGCCACCAGGTTCTACGGAGTGGCGGTGGGGTGGAATTGGGGGCTACCTCGCCGCAGACTTTAAGAGAGCCGAAAATGGCAGCACCGCATCGGCGGAACCCGAGAAAACGCCGTACCTCTCAGCTTCCATACCGGTTTCCCTTGCCGCCCTGGCCGGATCTGAGGATATGAAATCAGGGGAGGATGAAAAGTACGTATCCGTGTATGAGCCGTCGGGCTTCACCGCCCAGACTGTATTGACGTATACTGGCCTACGCGTTACGTTGATGAGATTATTGTTATGGCGCAGCCTGCCCCGGTGAGTGACAAACTCCCCGCAATCCTCAGGTGGACACTCTTTCGATTCCCCTTCCCACGAGTAATACGGAATGGCGAATTCGCTGTCGATCTTTCCGTGATCTTTCCTCATGAATGTGATGTCGAGATGGGCCCACAGTGAGTCATACTTAGCGCCCCTTGGCAATTGGATCAGCGCCTCGTAATTGAATTCTTCGCCGGGTTCGAAGGGGGCTCCTGGATCGGCGGCCTGTCCGGCACTTATGGTCTGCCATTCGTGTGGCCCGGCGTAGAGGTCCGCGGTGACCGCATCTCCTGCGACGGCTTCCTTTCGCGCTTTGAGTCCGCCCTCGGGGCTTTCAGAGAATTCTGCCGTCCCACCCCAAACCTTGAAATCGGCGCCGAGGGTGTACACGGGAACCGTCCCGATATTTTTCATATGAATGGTCAGTGGGATTTGGAGCATCTGGTGACTAGTGTCCTGGGTTGGCGTTCCGAAATGGGTCTTTAGTTCGAAAAGGGCAGGCGCAGAGCTGGGTTGGTACACGACGGAGTAGGACAGATTGACTGCGGCTAGAACTGCCGTGGCCGCTACTCCAGCAGCAAGTTGCTTCGGGTGAGGTATCCCCCTCCACGCCTTCTCCCGCAGGAGGGGTCGGAGTGCCCAAGCGGACCAGAACCAGAGCGGGAGAAAGGCTAGGAGATAGCGAGTGTATTCCCTTTCCTCAAGCCACAAGAAAAGAAGTAGTGAGGTCGTGCCCAGCGTAACGAGCACCCCGAGCAAAACCGCAGCTCCCGAGAATTTCGATTCACGTTTGCCCCAGAAGTCGAGGACCGCCAGCGCCGCCACTCCCGCCAACGCACCGGCCGCAATGAACATGCCGCCAGCAATTCGTTGGGAAAAAGTAACTGCACCGAATGCGTCCGGCAAGCCAATGAGGACGAGTAGGACCATCGAACAAAGGAGTCCGATGATCAGGATGGCGCCGGTGATCCGTCTCGGCCATCTGCGATCGGGCCACGTCTGACTGCCCCCTCCTCGCCAGCAGACGGATGCCCTGTCATGCACATCCACATCTTTCGGGTACCCGAGGTGTTTGAGGGTTCTCCGCAGCCCCTGAAGCGACCAAGCGCTTCCCACGGTCTCGCCACCGACGCTGATCTGGCGTAGCCCCCGCCTATCGGGCGGCTCCACGACCACCCTGGGCTTGTTCTCCATGAAGCCAGGGTCAAGCACCCCTCCGGTCGGCGCATCGGGACCGCTGCCGATCGGGTGGCAACGCCAGCTCGGGGCGGCTGCGAGCGCGCTTTTAGAGGTCATCTCATTTGGCGAGTCTGCGGTAGCAGATGAGGGTGCAGGCGATGCTGGTGAAGGCGAGGAAGTGTTCGGCCATGCGTTCGTAGCGGCGGTGGAGGCGGCGGCAGCCAGCGAGCCAGGCCATGGTGCGTTCGATGGTCCAGCGGTGACGGCCCAGTCGCAGCGAGGACTCGATGCCACGGCGGGCTATGCGGTGCTTGATACCGCGCTGACGTAACCATTTCCGCAGGTGGGCATAGTCGTAGCCCTTGTGCGCGTGGAGCTTGGCCGGCTTGCGCCGACGGCGCCCGCGGCGTGAATGGATGGGCGGTATGCCACGCACGAGGGGCTCGAGGGCCTGACTGTCGTGCAGGTTCGCGCCAGAGATTCCGACGGACAGGGGCAGACCGGTCCGCTCGGTGATCAAGTGGATCTTCGATCCGAACTTGCCCCTGTCGACAGGATTCGGACCCGTCAGGTCCCCCTTTTCAGGGCCCGCATGTTCACCGAGTCGATCGCGCAGCGCGACCAGTCCAGCTCGCCGCGGGCACCGAGCTCGTCAAGGACCAGGCGGTGGAGCCTGGCCCACACCCGGGCCTTGCTCCACTCGGAGAACCGCCGGTGGGCTGTCGCCCCCGACGGCCCGAACGACGCCGCGGGCAGCTGCTGCCAGGTGCAGCCCGAGGTGGCGACGAACACGATCGCGGCGAGCACTTCCCGGTCACCATGCCGGCGCCGACCGCCGCCCTGAGGCCGCGACGGCGCCTCCGGCACCACCCGCTGGAACAGTACCCACAACTCATCCGGCACCAGCCGCTCAACAATCCCCACCACGACCGGCAGCCTACCCAATCATCCAAATGAGATGACTTCTAAGCCATGAGCCAGCCGGGCGAACTCTGACCTACAGTGCCGAAATGGACGCCGGTGCGCGTTCGGTGCGGCTCAGCGCGCGCAGGATGTTGGTCGCGCCGTGCCGTCGCAGCGCAATCCGCGACAGTACGTCCACGACCGTCTCGACGGCCTGTGCGGGGAACTCCGGCGTCGGCATTCCGACACTGAAGGCAAGGTCGTCGGAGTGGACGACGATCTCCAGGATCCGGCTGGTGATGAAGTCGTCGAGTGTGATCGACCAGGGCCCCCAGCTGGGGCGGCGGACCAGGCGATGCGGCGCGGTGGGCAGAGTGCCGCGCAGTTCCTCGACACACCCCGCGACCCTCGCTGCCAGCTCGGCGGGGCCGTCAGCTGCCTCCTCCTCGCCGCCGGAACGGATGCCCTGGTTGAACGGCGTATCGAGGTCCGAGCCGATCCAGCTCACCCGCGCGTAGTACTCGTGGATCGAGATGGCGGGCTCGAAGGGGACCGCCTCGGCCAGCACCGCGGGAATGAAGAAGACCTGACCGGCCAGGTGGCCCGCCAGCCCCTTGACGCTGAGCTTCGCCAGTGCCGAGGGCTGGTGCCAGCGGAGTGCGATCTCTGGTGCGCCCAGCAGCTTTGCCGCCGTGTCCGCCACGCTGAGGTAGAGCTCCCTTGTCTGTGTCACCTTGTTGGCCCCCGCTTGTCGGTGAGTGTCTGCCAGCACGGTCAACCTCACGGAAGGGTGGAGCATTCCCCGCACAAACCGTTGGCATTCCGTGTCGCTCGGGTCCGTCACGAGAGATCATCCCGCCCGCGGGAGGCCCCGTTCGCGGTGGAATCCCGGGTCGGTCCGGGGGTGCTTCAAGCTGTTAACGCCAAAGGCGAGGAACGGTCCGGACCGGCTCAGGTCGGGCGACGCCGGCAGACCGATGACAAGTCAACGAAGTGGGGAACGGACGAAGCCTCATCAGCCGTGCCGGGCCCGGCCGCGCTGGGGGCGGGGGTGGCCTACGAGCAGAAGCTGGACGGCCACCGGGCGCTCCTGTTCACCGCAGCCGACCCCGGCGGCACGGTGCTGGTGCAGACCCGCCGCGGGGCGCTGGTCCAAGGCCGGTGGCCGGACCTGGTAGCGGCCGCCGAGGCACAGTTGCCCCACGGCCTGGTCCTCGATGGCGAACTGGTCGTCTGGGACACCGAGGCAGGCCGCCTGTCCTTCGAGGCATTGCAGCGCCGAGCCGCCACCCGCGCCCGCGGCGCCCGGACCCTGGCCGCCCGGTGGCCCGCCTACTTCGTCGCCTTCGACCTCTTGCAGCAGGACGGCCAGGAACTCCTCGCGCGCCCGTACATCGAGCGGCGCGCACTGCTGGAGAACCTGTTCTCCAGCCGCGCCCTGACAGCTCCGTGGACGCTCTGCCCGCAGACGACGGACCTGGCCAAGGCGCGGGAATGGCTTCAGTCCTGGACGGACGTGTCGGGCGGGGAGGAAATCCTGGTCAAGCCCCTGAACAGCCGCTATCTGCCCGGATATCGCGGCTGGACCAAGATCAGAAGGCGGGACACCACGGAGACGATCGTCGGCGCGATCACCGGCACCCTGACCCGCCCGCAGCTCCTCGTCCTCGGCCGCCACGACCAGAACGGCCGACTGCGCGCGGTCGGCCGCACCGTACCGCTGCGCCCGGACGTCGCCCGGCAGGTCGCCGAACATCTCACCGCGGCCGCGCCCGGGCGCCCGCGGGAGGGCGTGCGCTTCTCCGCAACGTGGGGGAGCCGCGACGTCCTGGACACCACCCTCGTCCACCCCGCTCTGGTCGCCGAGGTCAGGGCCGACCGGGCCATCGACCACGGCGGCGTCTTCCGGCACCCGCTCCGGTTCCAGCGGCTGCGCCTGGACGTCGGGCTCGTGGACGTGCCCCGGTTCGGCGAGGGTCCGTCCCCGGCCGCAGGGTGACGGACAGGGGAGTGTGCAGTGGCGTTTCGCTGGTGAACCGGCGTGCTCGGGCGGGTGAACCCGGTCCGCACGGCCTGTTGCTGAGGGTGTCGTGGCCGGAAGAACCGGCTGCTGTCGCGGCCGCCGCCTTCGCCCTGACCCTGTCTCTGCCCACAGCCGCGCACGCGGCTGCACAACCGTCCACCCGTCGTCGCCGGAGCAGGCGGCGGGACGCGCCGGTTCCGGCTCGAGGACCCGCACCTGCTCCTGGCCAACGAGGCCGAAGACGAGGACCGCCTGTCCGGCTGGTCCACCGACGAGGACGCCGACGCGCTCGCCGCTCTGTCCGCGGGCGCGTTCGGGCTGCCCGTCAAGCACCTGTCCGCGCCCGGGACGGCGCCCCTTGCCGTCCATGGTGAGGCACGTGTGATCGACCGGTTCCGGTCGGGAAGGCATTCGCTGTACTCCTGAAGGGTGGTGCAAGCCTTTCCGACCCTCTGTCGCACGTTGGCAGGGAAGGGATTCGCCTGGCCCAAAAGATCAGCGGCGACCCGCGCGGGCGCCGCGTGTCAGAAGTGGAGTCGTCCATGGCACCCGTACCGAACGGCACCTACACGATCACCCGCCCTCGTGAGCAACTGCTCACGCTGCTGGACGGGGCATCGGAACCCAAGACACCCGTTGTCCTGCTGCCGCCCACCGGCAACCCCGGCGAGCAGGAATGGCAGCTGGAGAAACTCAGCAACGGCAACTGCACGATCCGCAATCTCCGCAGCGAAACCTATGTCTCCTACGATGGCGACCCGGAGACGAACAAGCCGGTCGTCGGATACCCCGAGCCCCGCGAGTGGGCGCTCTACCAGAGCGACCAGCCGCACACCTTCCACGTCGTCGTCCCCGGAGGCCCCGTCGACGGCGTGGAGCTGGCCCTGGACCTCAGCCTGCTGCGGATCTTCCCGCCCCGTATCGCCCTGAGGCCACTCGACGTCAGCGACCGAAGCCAGGCGTGGACCTTCGAGTTCATGGAGTAGAGGCGTGAACCGGGTGCCCGGGTCGGCAGCCGACCCGGGCACCGCCCAGGGTCGAGCACGGGCGGGCTGTCGGGCCGGTGATGGAGTGGCACCCGGCGGCGGTATCCGCTGCACGGCGCTGCATCGCCGCCGTGCAGCGGCCGAACGCGCCGGCACCGTGCTGTCTGGCCGGAGGTGACCGAAGCTGCGGCCCCGCAGGAGGTTCCGACGTACATCTGACTCGGCTGCGCCCACTATTGAGCTATTCGGGTTGTCGTCGGGTAGGGACGGTTCATGATCCCTGCGGTATGCCGGGGGTATGCGATATCCGGAGGGTGGGGGCCTGACCGCTGAGCGTAGAGCGTTTCGGGAAGCGATCCGGCTCCAGGCCGGTGAACGGTCAGCGGCGGGTGAGAAGACCGGGGTGATCGCGAAGGATCTGCGGGTGAGTGTGCGGTCGGTGGAACGCTGGCGCCGTGCCTGGCGCGAAGGCGGCCAGGAAGGCCTGCAATCGGCGGGTCCGGTGAACTCCCCGACCGTCACCGATGCCCAGTTCGCCGTGCTCGAGGAGGAACTCGGCAAGGGTCCGGCCGCGCACGGTTTCGACGACCAGCGGTGGACTCTGGCACGTGTGCGGACGGTGATCCGCCGCCGGTTCGGGCTGAGTCTGTCGGTGGCGACGGTGTGGAGGCTGCTGAAACGGGCTGGTCCTGGCAGGCACCCGCCCGCAGAGCACTCGAACGCGACGAGCACGCGGTGGAGCTGTGGAAGAAGGAGGTCTGGCCGGGGGTAAAAGCCTCGCGGCGGCGTCCGGTGCCTGGATCGTCTTCGAGGACGAAGCCGGCTTCTCGATGACTCCGCCCCGTGCCCGCACCTGGGACCGGCGCGGACAGACCCCTGTCATCCGTGTGCGCGGCAGGTCCCGCCGCCGGACCTCGGTCGCCGCCCTGTGCTGCTACAAACCCGGTGAACACAGCCGTCTCATCCACCGGCCCCGCACTCATCTCCTGCTCAAGGGTGCACGCAAGAGCTTCTCCTGGAAGGACTACCGCGACCTGCTGGTGCGGGCTCACATCCAGCTCGGCGGCCCGATCGTGGTGGTCTGGGACAATCTCAACACCCACCTGGCCGCGGGGATGAAACATTACGAGGCCGAGCACGACTGGCTCACCACCGTCCGGCTCCCGCCCTATGCACCCGACCTGAACCCCGCCGAGGCCGTCTGGTCACTCGTGCGCAGAGCGATGGCCAACACCGCCTTCGCCACACCCGACGACCTCGACCGCACACTCCGCCGCGAGTTACGCAGAATCCAACTCCGACCCCACTTGGTCGACGGCTGCCTCACGGCCATACATCTGGCCATCGACCCACCGACCCCACCCTGAAAACCTCAGTACCGGACTACACCGGCCCCGGGCCCCCCGTGGCCCCGTGGCCCGGAGCAAGCCGGACGAGGGGGCGTGTCAGCGATCTTGTGTAAGTCGGTTGGTGTCATTGGATGCTGAGCCGGTCCTCGAAGAAGAGTGAGAACTGGTTCAGCGCTTCCTTCCAGTGTGGGGCGACGTGGTTGGCATCGCGCGCTTTGGGGTTGATCTGCTCGCGGACTGCGAGGTAGAGGACCTTCAACGCTGCCTGTTCCGAGGGGGAATGGCCGCGGTTGCGGGTGGCTTTGCGGAGCCGCGAGTTGATCGATTCGACCATGTTCGTGGAGTAGACCACCGTCCTTATGGCCGGTGGGAACGCCAGGTAGGGAGTGAACTCCGGCCAGGCCGACCGCCAGGTCCGCACGATCGCCGGGTAGCGTTCGCCCAGGTCAGAGGCCTCGAACGCGTCAAGGGCCTGTTCGGCGGCCGTCTCGGTCGGCGCTGTGTAGATCGCTCTCAGAGCCGGCACCAGCTTCGGGTGGTCCCGCACGGACGACAGTCTGAGCGAGGCCCTGGTCAGGTGAATCACGCACGTCTGGACCGTGGCCTTGGGCCAGGTCGCGGTGACGGCGTCGGGCAGGCCCTTCAGACCATCGCAGACGACGATGCACACGTCCTCGATACCCCGGTTCCGCAGTTCCGACAGCACCGCCATCCACGTGGTCGCGCCTTCACCCTCGGCTCCAACCCACAAGCCGAGGACGTCTTTGCGGCCGTCCATGTCGACGCCGACGGCCAGGTAAACCGGCTTCGATGTCACCGAGCCAGAACGGATCTTCACCCACAATGCGTCGATGTAGATGATCGGCCAGACCGCGTCGAGGGGCCGGTTCTGCCAGGTCACGAGCTCGTCGATCACGGCGTCGGTGACCTTGCTGATCAGGTCTGGGCTGACCTCGACTCCGTAGATCTGGGCGAGGTGGGAGCGGATGTCGCGCACGCTCATCCCGCGCGCGTAGAGCGAGAGGATCCGGTCGTTGAATCCCGCCAGCCGGCGGGCGTTCTTCGGGACCAGACGCGGCTCGAACTCACCGTTGCGGTCTCTGGGCACCGCCAAAGTGACGGCGCCGGCATCGGTCAGGACCCTCTTGGGCGACGTCCCGTTCCGGGAGTTTCCAGAGCCGTGACCTGCGGAATCTCCGCGTTCGTAGCCGAGGTGTTCACTCATCTCGGCTTCCAGAGCCCGCTCCAGAACAGCCTTGGTGATCTCCGTCAGGAGCCCGCCCTCGCCGAGCAGGGCCGCTCCCGAGGAGTCAGCTTTGTCGAGCAGCCGCTCGACCACCTCGTCGACCGTCTTGTCGCCGGCCACGGACGCGGCCGCTTCGTCTTTGTCTGCCATGACTCGTCCGATCCGCCTGGCCCACAGGCCCGAGGCCGAGCCCCGGGCCAGGCTTCCACATCACGGACTTACACGATCTTTCAGACACGCTCCTGCGGCCGTGAGACGCCCTTGCAAGGTACGGATCGCGGTCAGGGCCGGGTAGGTGTGACCACCGGTTCCTCCGCCCGTCACGAGCAGCCGGAAGGAATGAGGAAGCGAGGGAATGCCCACCTGGCCAACCCTGCTGGGTGCGGACGCTCGAAGACGGCGTGACGAAGATCAGCCAGCCAATACCTGGAGTGTCGCCGCGTCGGTGGGCTCGGCAGTCCACCCCATCGGGAGAGCTGGCGGGGGGCGCTTGGAGCGTTGCCTGCGGCCTGGTCGGGCATGCACCACGAGGGGTAAACGCAGGGGGAGACATAGGGGCAAACAAGGGGGGAGACATGGGGGGAAACAAGAGGGGAAACGGTTTCTGGGGTCTGGCTGCATCGCCCCTGGACAGGCCCCAAAATACAGCTGGTGACTAGCCGGACTTATAGGTAGGAGGGGCAAGGGAGAGAGGAGAGGGTGAGTGAGGGAGGCACGTTGCAGGAGATGTGAGGGCTGAGGGAAAGGGGGGGCCGAGCGGAGAGGAAGTGGGGGAGAGGAGCGGGTGTAGGGAAGGGCAGAGGGGGAGTGATGGGGGGAAGGGCGGTGGGGGTTGAAATGCATGTGCCAGCGCCTACTTCCGCTGAGAGCGGGTGGTAAGGGCGTCGGCCGACCGAAGAAGACACCACGAGAGAACCCTGCTGCTTGGCCCCGTCAGCCGCACTGGCGCCACCGGCCGCATCGACTCCAACCGGCTCAAGATCGGGACCAAACTCGTCGCGTTCCTCGCGCTGAACCCCGGCGTCGACACGCCCCTCACGTTCACCTTCTACTACAAGATCGATGCCTGTACGCGGGCGAGGGCGCCGACTGCGTCCCGAACGGGCGTGCCAGCCGCACGAGGCGGGCACTGCGGCTACCCCCAACGCCGTGGAGGCTGGTCATCGGGGCGAGCTGCGGAGCAACGGCGTCTGGGACATGGATGACTCTTCACCTACAGGCCGCCGCGTTGATCGCGGCGACCTCAAGATCGATTTTGGAGAGGAGCATGTGGACAGAGTCTGCGCATCAACGGTGAGCAGCAAGTCCCTTGTCCCCGTTCAGGCGGGGAGCGTTTCCCTTTGGCCAGGTTCTCTACATGCGACATACCGCCCATCTGTGAGGCGGTCCACAGAACATAGGATTGTGGCCTTGGCCTCGTGGAGGCAGCCTGGCTCACCGGCTGGGGAGCGACAAGGAAGACGGCAGGATGGTAGTGGCGTCGACCTGCGCCGCTTGGACTTGTTCGACGGTCAGACCCTTCACCTTTGACAGGTTGCACTGCTTGAGAACTGCCTGCGTGAGATCAGCTCCGGCAAGGTCGGCGCCCGCCAACTCGGCGTTCGATAGCACCGCTTTCGTCAGCTTGGTACGTCCGAAGGATTCCGGATGATGGATGTTCCACTCGCGCTGCTGCGCGAGGCTGATTTTCCGAGGGGCAGGCCGAGGGTAGCGGGCTTGGTACACGAGCGCCCGCAGAGCCATCAGCAGACGACCCCCTTGTACAGACTCCTCCTCGTTGGGCCGTTCCATCTTGCTCCGTACCCAGGCAGCCAAGTGGGCATCAAGGCGCTGTTCGTCGCGCAAGAGCAGGCTCGCCCATATGGCTGGGGTCGCGGTGAAGTCAGGCTGCCCGTTTACTGAGGATTTCGCGTTGTCGTCGGGTAGTGACGGTTCATGATCCCTGCGGTATGCCGGTGAGGTGAGGTATCCAGAGGGTGGGGGCCTGACGGCTGAGCGTCGGGCGTTTCGTGAGGGGATCCGGCTTCAGGCCGGGATGCGGTTCGCGGCGGGTGAGAAGACCGCGGTGATCGCGAAGGATCTGCGGGTGAGTGTGCGGTCGGTGGAACGCTGGCGTCGTGCCTGGCGCGAGGGCGGCATGGAGGGCTTGCGCTCGGCGGGTCCGGCGAACGCCCCGACCGTCACCGACGCCCAGTTCGCCGTGCTCGAGGAGGAACTCGGCAAAGGCCCCTCGGCGCACGGCTTCGACGACGAACGCTGGACGCTGGCCCGGGTCCAGACGCTGATCCGCCGCCGGCTGCGGCTGACCCTGTCGGTGCCGACGGTGTGGCGGCTGCTGAAACGGCACGGCTGGTCCTGGCAGGCACCCGCCCGCAGAGCCCTCGAGCGTGACGAGCACGCGGTGGAACTGTGGAAGAAGGAGGTCTGGCCACGGGTAAAAGCCTCGCGGCGGCGTCCGGGGCATGGCTCGTCTTCGAGGACGAGGCCGGCTTCTCGATGACTCCGCCCCGGGCCCGCACCTGGGGCCGACGCGGACAGACCCCCGTCATCCGCGTCCGCGGCCGTTCCCGCCGCCGGACCTCGGTCGCCGCGCTGTGCTGCTACAAACTCGGCGAGAAGAGCCGCCTCATCCACCGACCCCGCAACCATCTCCTGCTCAAGGGCGCCCGCAAGAGCTTCTCCTGGAAGGACTACCGCGACCTCCTGGTCCGCGCGCACATCCAACTCGACGGCCCCATCGTGGTGGTTTGGGACAATCTCAACACCCACCTGGCCGCCGGGCTGAAGCGGTACGAGGCGGAGCACGACTGGCTCACCACCATCCGCCTCCCGGCATACTCACCAGACCTGAACCCGGTCGAGGCCGTCTGGTCACTCGTGCGCAGAGCGATGGCCAACACCGCCTTCGACACACCCGACGACCTCGACCGCACACTCCGCCGCGAGCTACGCAGAATCCAACTCCGGCCCCACCTTGTCGACGGCTGCCTCACCGCCACCGGTCTGGCCATCAACCCACCGACCCCACCCTGAAATCTTCAGTAAGCGATTGGCAGCCCTCCAAGCACTCAGCAGGCGACGGCCACCCCAGCTTTCGGCGGTCAGATGCGCGCCCAGAAGTTTCGCTCCGGTCAGATCAGCGCCAAGTAGATCGGCGTCAGGCAGCCATGCCCCGCTGAGATCGGCCTCCCTGAGCTTGGCATCGGATAGAGAGGCTCCTGTGAGTAGCGCTTCATCAAGTCGCGCCCTGGAGAGATCGGCCTGCCACAGGTCGGTTGCTGTGAGATCAGCACTATCCAATACAGCATCGACGAGACTGCACCCACGCATCGTGGCTGCGACCAGGTCTGCGCCCTGCGCGTCGCATCCGTCCAGCTCCGCGTTGCTGAGGTCCGCGTAACGGAGGCAGGCCCCACGCAGGTCGGCCTCTCTCAGGTCGGCACGCTCGAGGAGCGTGTCTGAAAGATCGTGTAAGTCCGTGATGTGACAGCCTGGCCCGGGGCTCGGCCTCGGGCCTGTGGGCCAGGCGGATCGGACGAGTCATGGCAGACAAAGACGAAGCGGCCGCGTCCGTGGCCGGCGACAAGACGGTCGACGAGGTGGTCGAGCGGCTGCTCGACAAAGCTGACTCCTCGGGAGCGGCCCTGCTCGGCGAGGGCGGGCTCCTGACGGAGATCACCAAGGCTGTTCTGGAGCGGGCTCTGGAAGCCGAGATGAGTGAACACCTCGGCTACGAACGCGGAGATTCCGCAGGTCACGGCTCTGGAAACTCCCGGAACGGGACGTCGCCCAAGACGGTCCTGACCGATGCCGGCGCCGTCACTTTGGCGGTGCCCAGAGACCGCAACGGTGAGTTCGAGCCGCGTCTGGTCCCGAAGAACGCCCGCCGGCTGGCGGGATTCAACGACCGGATCCTCTCGCTCTACGCGCGCGGGATGAGCGTGCGCGACATCCGCTCCCACCTCGCCCAGATCTACGGAGTCGAGGTCAGCCCAGACCTGATCAGCAAGGTCACCGACGCCGTGATCGACGAGCTCGTGACCTGGCAGAACCGGCCCCTCGACGCGGTCTGGCCGATCATCTACATCGACGCATTGTGGGTGAAGATCCGTTCTGGCTCGGTGACATCGAAGCCGGTCTACCTGGCCGTCGGCGTCGACATGGACGGCCGCAAAGACGTCCTCGGCTTGTGGGTTGGAGCCGAGGGTGAAGGCGCGACCACGTGGATGGCGGTGCTGTCGGAACTGCGGAACCGGGGTATCGAGGACGTGTGCATCGTCGTCTGCGATGGTCTGAAGGGCCTGCCCGACGCCGTCACCGCGACCTGGCCCAAGGCCACGGTCCAGACGTGCGTGATTCACCTGACCAGGGCCTCGCTCAGACTGTCGTCCGTGCGGGACCACCCGAAGCTGGTGCCGGCTCTGAGAGCGATCTACACAGCGCCGACCGAGACGGCCGCCGAACAGGCCCTTGACGCGTTCGAGGCCTCTGACCTGGGCGAACGCTACCCGGCGATCGTGCGGACCTGGCGGTCGGCCTGGCCGGAGTTCACTCCCTACCTGGCGTTCCCACCGGCCATAAGGACGGTGGTCTACTCCACGAACATGGTCGAATCGATCAACTCGCGGCTCCGCAAAGCCACCCGCAACCGCGGCCATTTCCCCTCGGAACAGGCAGCGTTGAAGGTCCTCTACCTCGCAGTCCGCGAGCAGATCAACCCCAAAGCGCGCGATGCCAACCACGTCGCCCCACACTGGAAGGAAGCGCTGAACCAGTTCTCACTCTTCTTCGAGGACCGGCTCAGCATCCAATGACACCAACCGACTTACACAAGATCGCTGACACGCCCCGCTCGAGCTTTGCCCCTCGCAGGTCGGCCGCTCGCAGGTCGGCGCCGCGCAGGTCTGCCTCGCAAAGGTCAGCCCGGGCAAGGCAACGTCCGCTGAGATCCATGGCTGGTGTGGGGTTGCGGCCCAGGACGGTCAAAGCAAGCTGAACGTCAGGCCGCGGAGGATCTGGCAACGGACGCCGAACGTAACTGGCCGCTTTGGGCATACGTGGCGGGCTCTTTCGCACGGCAACAGAGGCTGTGCGTTGCCGTACCAGGGAGGTGAGGACCTGAGCAGCGTCGGCGGTGTGGCCGACATCGTCCTTGAGGACTTGCTCCATGGCCAGAACCCCACCGCTGCGCACGTACTCCTCGGTGTGGCCGATGCGCTCGAGGGCCTTGATGAATCGGTCGGTTACCTGGCCGCGACGCGTAAGCCGGTAGTTCCGGGCGGTGTACAGAAGTGCGACAGCGGCCCCGAGGGCCGCGATGCCCTGAATGAGGAACAGCCGCCACTGCCCGATGATCTGAGCGCGGTCGCCTGCGGGGAGAGACGACCAGGAATTGTCAGCCATCGGGAACAGAGCGTGCAATATCGGTTCGTACCACAGCCCGAGTACGACAGCCGTGGCCGCTAGCACAGTGCCCGGCAGCACAACGCGTGGCCTCAGCCACCGAAAGGGACCTTCGGGCGAGCTCGGGCGTTGGGGACGATGAACCAGCATGAGCCGATTGCACCCCAGCCTCGCGGCACGTGCGGGGGATCTGAGGTTCTTCAGAGCAAACACCCGCCGGCGGTCCAACTTCGACGGCGCTGCAGAGGACACCGGTCCGCTCGCCTGATGATCACAGCTCGCCCGACGAGCGGGGATGGCGCCGGGTGCGCTACGACGGCGTCGCCATCGGGGTCGCCCACCGTCCGGCCGGCATCCGTGTCTTCCTCGCTACCGCCGGGCTGGAGAACGCCGAGGACGTGGACCTTACCGACCCCGACTTCGTGGAGGGGCGCGGCGCTGGCCCCGAGGAGTGGGAACCCTCCCTCTGAGCACCGACCGCTTCCCGTGCGGGAGGGGGCTCTCAGGCCCAGGCGCTCCGCGCGCCGGTGGGTGAGTGGGCAAGCCAGTCACCCACCGGTGAGTGACGGGTTTTGTAGTCACCACTACACCTCCCCATCGCAGGTCAGCCGGGGAGTTCGTGGAAGCCCGAACCCGGCGGGCGGGAGGCAAAGCCGCCTCCGAGAACGACGGCGGTCCCGCTCGCTGTTCGCACTCGCGAGACGGCTCGGGGAACAGGCCTGCCGCGCTGGGAACCGGGCACACAAGGGGGGAAACATCGGGGGAACCCAGAGGGGAAAACAAGGGGGGAACCTGGAAGGGAGACATAGGGGGAACCGCATCCGGGATCCGCTCTGCGTTCATGCAGGTCAGGCCCCATTTCCAGACTGGTGAGTTCTCAGACCTATATCTATGGAGGGGGTGGGGTGCTGGTTGTGGAGGCTGTTGCTGGGTGTCGGGCGGGGCTGGGGCTGAGGTGCGTGGGGAGGCGGGCGCAGACGGTGCAGGGGGATGGGCTGGCGTGAGTTCGGGAGGGGTAGCGCGCGGTGGAGAGAGTTGTACCGGAGGGGGAGCTGGACAGGGGGCTGGACGCTGCTTCCAGCGGGGGACCGGGAGCGCGACGGGAGCGGCATCCGTGACTCCCGTGCCCTCGTCGTCGCCCAGGCCCTCCACGACCTCGGCGCCACCGTCACCGTCACCGACCCCAAGGCCCTCGACAACGCCCGCAAGGCCCCCGGCTCGACTACATCGAGGACCCCGTAGCCGCCGCCCAGGACGCTGACCTGCTCCTCCACCTCACCGAGTGGACGCACTACTCCCACATCGACCCCAAGCGGCTGGCCACCCTCACTCACACCCCGAAGGTCATCGACGCCCGCGGCACCCTCGACACCGACCAGTGGCGTACCGCCGGCTGGCTCACCCGCACCCTCGGCCGCCCCTGACACCCCGGCCGCGGCTCTGACCACCAAGCCCTTGCAGCCCGGCACCGTGACCGCAAGGCTCGCGCGCACCGCGATTGCATCCACGGCATCGCCGTCATCGGCCTGTCGTAGGGGTGCACCGGTGAGGGCGCCCGTAGCGTGCGGTCATGCCTGATGCCCTGCCCGCCCGGAAACGGTCAACGCTCTTCGACCGGCTGCGGAACGGGCAGGACGTTCCCACCGCCGCGCAGGCCGCGGGCCTCGAGGTGCGGGAGGTGTTCACCGCCGCCCGCACCGACACCGCCCTCGCACTGCTCCTGGCTGGCACCGACCCCGACGAAGTCGGCGCCACCGGCATCACCGACCGCGCCGAATACCTGCGGCTCCTCGCTCTGGGCTGCACCCCGAGCCTGGCCGCGCAGATCCTCTTCGACGGCGCTGGCAAGGCGAGTCATTGGCGCCGAGATGATCCGGCGTTCGCGAGGGCCTGCGACGCGGTCAAGGATCTTGGTGCCGGGCAGCCCGCGCCCGTTCGGGCGCCCCGCTTCACGCCCGAGCGCCGGCGTGCCTTCCTCGACCACTTGGAAGCGGGGCTGTCCGTCACCGCCGCGGCGGCCGAGGTCGGAATCACCACCGCTGTGATCTACCAGCGCCGTAAACGCGATCGCGCGTTCGCCGCCGCCATGGACGCCGCCCACCACGCGCACCCGCGCACCCCGGACAGGACACCCGGCGCCGATGACTGGGAAGCCTTCTTCGGCAACCTGCACCCCGGCGTCGCCCTGCGGCAGGCTGCTCTTGCCGCCGGCATCCGGCCCGAGGCCGTTTACCACCGTCGCCGTGCCGATCGTGCATTCGCCCACCGCACCGACCAGCAGCGAACCGCCCGCTAGCCCGCACGAAACAGGCAGCAGGGTGCGTTGTTCGCCGTGTCGGGCGACTGCGTCACTCCATGCCGAGTGCGGCGTCGGGCCGGCAGTGCGGACAGGCTTGCACGCCCTCGGCCAATGCCCGCCGCGCCTCCTCCATGCTCATGGCCGTGCAGCGCCTACGGGCATCCCAGCAGCCTCCGGCATGGACGCGGACCGGGAGCCGGCCCGCTCCGATACCGCGCTCGATCAGCCACGCGGGCGGCTCGGGCAGCGGCTGGCGCCGCACGGCGAGAGCCTCGCGCTCCTCTGCGATGTTCAGCGCGCGCTCGGCGCGGCCGAGCTCGCCGCGCAGGTAGGTCACGACGGTGCGCAGGCGCGGCAGGTCCGGAGGGAGCTCGGACATGTTCAGCCCCCGTACTGCGCCTTCCGTGCGGCCTTGCAAGCCGCGCACAAGGGCGAGGCGCCGACTCCGTAGCGGCAGGTCGGGGTACCACACCGGGCGCAGGGGCCGGTCTGGCTGGGAGCCCAGGTGACGACCTGCGGGCGGGGCTTGGCGATGGTCTGCTCGCTCATGCTGCTTCCTCCCCTTCCGCCGGGGCGGAGGTGTGGGTGCGGGCGGCGCGCCGCAGCTCGACGCTGCCGGCGGGGGCCGCCCAGTAGGGGTGGGTGCACAAGGTTCCGGAGAGGGTGATCAGCCGGCGCCGCAGCACGGTCGTACCGGCCCCGGCCTGCGCGAGCTCGACGTACGTCTGCTGCCACGCCCGTTGGAGCGTGATCAGGTCCTCGGGGTAGCGGAACGGGGGTCTCACACCTCTAGTGAAACACGTGTTCGATTTTCTCCGCGAATGCCACGCTCCGTTATCGGCGGTAGGTCTGGTGGCAGAGCGCGGCCACGGCAGGGCTGGTGACGCTGTGAGCGGCGCGGTGCAGCTCCGTCACAGCTCCGTCATGCCCATGGCCCCGCCCCTGGGGCGCGTACCGGAGAAGCGGTTGCACGTCACGGTCGCGGGTACGCCCGCCGGGTGGACCCCGGGTTGCCTGGTGACCTGGTGGCGACGCTGAAGACGCCGGAGGGCTCCCGGTTTTCGGAGCTACTGTCCGCCTCCGTGGGCCGCGGTGCGGGCCCGTACCTCTTCTGGGGTGAGGTATTGGTCGGTGTGCTCGAAGTCGCGCAGTGTCGGTGGCTTGTTCGTCTGGAGTCCGGTTCGGACGAAGTCGTCGCCGGCCACGGCGTTCAGGAGCCAGTTGGTCATCACGCGGGTTTTCGCGGCGCCGGTGCGCAGGGCAGCCCAGTGGTAGCCGCGGGCGACGGCCTGGGCGGGCATGCCGCGCAGGTCGATGCCGAGCGGCCGGGAGACGCCGTCGCGGCCGCCGAGGTCCACGACCAGTCCGAGGTCCTTGTGGACGTACCGACGCAGCGGTGTGCCGCGCAGCGTGGCGACGACGTTGTCGGCGGCGACCCTGCCCTGGCGCGCGGCGTGCTGCGCGGTGGGCGGGCACACCGCGTCGTCGCCGCCGGCGGCGAGGTCGGGTACGGCGGCCGCGTCGCCGAGCGCGAAGGCGCCGTCCGCCCCCGGCACCCGCAGGTCCGGTGTGACGACGAGCCGGCCGCTCTTGGCGGTCTCGGCGCCCAGGGTGGCGATGAGTGGGCTCGCGGCGACGCCGGCGGTCCAGATGAGGGTGCGGCAGGGCAGTACGCGCCCGTCGGTGAGCGTGACGGCCTCGGGGCCCGCCTTGGCGACGGAGGCGCCGAGCGAGACCTCGATGCCGCGGCCGCGCAGCACGTCGAGGGCTGCCCGGCCCAGCCGGTCGCCGAGCTCGGGCATCAGTTTCGGGGCCACGTCCACGAGGTGCCAGCTGATCTCGCGCCGGTCCAGCCGGGGGTAGCGGCCGACGGCGTTCGTGGTGAGCCGCTGCAGGGAGGCGGCCGTCTCGGTACCCGCGTAGCCGCCGCCCACCACGACGAAGCCGAGCCGTGAGGCCCGCTCCGACGAGCCGGGTGCGGCGGCGTCGGCCAGGTCGAGCTGGGCGATCACGTGGTCGCGCAGGTGGGCCGCCTCCGCGAGCGACTTCATGCCGCGGCCGTGTTCCGCCAGGCCGGGGATGTCGAAGGTGCGGGTCACGCTCCCGGGTGCGAGCACCAGGTGGTCGTACGGCTGGTCCACCAGCTCCCCGGTGATCTTCCGGATGACGCAGACCTTGGCCCGGGTGTCGATGCCCACGGCCGCGCCGGGCACGATCCGGGTCCGGTGGCGGCGGCTGCGGCGCAGCGAGACCGCCACGGACTGGGGGGTGAGTACCCCGGAGGCCACCTGTGGGAGCAGGGGCAGGTAGAGCTGGTAGGAGGACGGGGTGACCAGCAGGATCTCCGCCTCTCCGGGTGTCAGCGTCCGCTCCAGGCGGCGTACGCAGGAGACGCCGGCGAATCCCGCGCCGACGACCACGATCCTCGGTCGTGCCATGGTGTCCGTCCCTTCTCGGGTGTACGGGTACCTGGCACGCCTTCCCCGGCAGGCCGTTCCCTCCACGCCGCGAGCGGGGGCGGACGGCTACGGAGGGCCTGGACTGCCGCCGAACGGCCCCGGATGTCATCGGATGGCCCCGCTCCGAGGCGCGGGAGTGCCCATCAGGGCCGACTACCGGGCGTGGCAGGAGATAGACGAAGCGGCCGGGCCGTTGGGCGTCAAGGAGGTCGCGGTGCACGACAGGCTGGTGGCGCTGCGGCCGGTGCCGAACGTGACCGCGGTGATGTCGGCGGCCGAGCACCGACCCTCGGCGACAGCCGCGTCCCGGCACGGTCCGGGCCCAGCGGGCTCGACGCCCCGAGGCGTGGGACGGTGGTCTGGGCGGTGTGCGGAACCGACCGGAAAATTCATTTGCTCATCCGTTGCCCCACCTGGTGGGGTCGCCGCCCGCGCCTTCGCGGGAAGGCCCGGTATCGGTGATGTCATCGGATGAAAGCAACTCGGCATCGCCGTCTCCGGCGGCCGAGAGTTCCATCCCGTGGAGAGACAAATGACGAACAATGAGGGTTATGCAAGCTCATCGGTAACGGCTGAGTTGTGGGAGCCCTATTTCGAGGATGGCCGGGAGACGGGGGAGATTCACTGGCTCGTCAAGGCGGAAGAGGGCCAGCTGTCGGGGCTGTGGAGGATCGGCCCCGCGGAGGGCGCGGAGTTCCCCTACAAGCCCGCGGCCACCGACACGTTCCACGTGATCGAGGGTGAGGCCGAGCTGGAGACCCCTGACGGCGAGAAGATCGAGGTCGTCGCCGGGGGCATCTACTCCTTCCCCGCCGGGTTCACGGCCACCTGGAGAACCCGCTCGCCGTTCATGAAGTTCTTCGTCGTGGGCTGAAAACGGCACGCACGCAGCACACCGGCGTCGGCGTACCCACAGGAGATCAACCGCGAAGACACGAAATTCAGGCAGAGCGTGGCGCCCGGCCAGCTGCGGGCCCTTCCCGGATAGTGGCTCGCGAGTCAGGCCAGACGACGAAAGGGAGCAGATCGTGGCGACGTCAGATTCTGAAGTGGATGTCGTGATCGTGGGCGGCGGTTTCGCCGGTGTGACGGCCGCGCGTGAATTGTCGGCGCGCGGGCGGCGGGCGGTCCTGGTCGAGGCGCGTGACCGGCTGGGCGGCCGGACGTACACGAAGGACCACGACGGGCATCCGATGGAGTTCGGCGGTACGTGGGTCCATCCCATGCAGCCGCACGTGTGGTCGGAGGTCGACCGGTACGCGGTCGAGACGGAGACGTTCCCGGTGCTGGAGGGGCTGCGGCAGATGGTCGTCTCCGACGGCCGCGTCGTGGACCTGTCCGACGAGGACGTCGAGCGGGCGCTGGAGGCGTTCGACGAGTTCTGCGCCCCGGGCATGAGCCTGTTCCCGGAGCCGTTCCTGGAAACGGTGAGTTCGGACCCGGACGGCCTGGGCGGACGGTCGATGCGTGACCTGCTCGACTCCTTCAAGACCGAGCCGGTGCTGCATGACTGGGTGGAGGGGATGTGCTGCCTGGTCGCGTTCGGTCCCCTCGAGAAGTCCGGCGCCTCCGAGATCTTCCGCTGCTACGCGCTGGCCGGGTACAGCGCGGCGCAGGCCATGGCCTCCCTGTCGGCAACGAAGCTGGTGAAGGGGACACGGGAGCTGATCAACTCGATCGCCGGGCAGGCCACGCTCGCCGACATCCGCCTCAACTCGCCCGTGCGGCGTGTCGTCCAGGCCGACGGCGGCGTGCAGGTGGAGCTGGAGAGCGGCGAGAGCGTCAGCGCGCGGACCGCGCTGATCGCGCTGCCGATGAACGTCCTGAACAGCGTGAAGTTCGAACCTGAGCTGTCCGAGATCAAGCGGACTGCGTCGGCCGACCGGCACGCGGGTGCCGGCAGGAAGTGCTTCGTCCGCGTCAAGGGCGACATCGGCAACGTGAGCGTCGTGGCCCCCGAGGCCCAGGCGGTCAACTATCTGGTGACCTACACCCACGACTCGGAAGGCTCGTGGCTGATCGTGTTCTCCTCCAACCCGGACAAGCTGCAGATGAGCCAGTTCGACGACGTCCAGGGCATGCAGACAGCGCTGCAGCCGCTCCTGCCGGGCGTCGAGGTGGAGAGCATCGTCGGCTGGGACTGGGCCAGCGACCCGCACGCACTGGGCACGTGGTGCATCTTTAGGCCGGGGCAGCTGGCGAAGGTGCTGCCGGACCTGCGTACCACCGAAGGCCGGCTGTTCTTCGCGGGCGCCGACTCGGCGAGTACGTGGCGCGGTTTCATCGACGGGGCGATCGAGAGCGGCTACCGCTCCGCCCGCGACATCGACAACTACCTGACCTGAGACGGGGCTGCGGCCCAGGGCCGAGACGGCAGACCATCCCACGGGGTGCGGTCCAAGGCGGGTTCACCGGGCGGCGGGTGGGGCATCGTCCCCACCGGCTGCCGACCGGTCCCGCTGCCGCCTGCCTTCCTGAACCGCGTTGAGCAGGAGCCGGGCTGCCACGCCGACCAACAGGAAGTTGACCGTCATCTGCCCCGTGGTGAGCAGCCGGGCGGTTTGGCTGCGCGCGGTGATGTCTCCGAACCCGACCGTGCTGAACACGGTCATGGAGAAATACAGCGCATCGGTCCGCGAGAGTTCTTCGCTGAAGCTGCCCGAGACACTGCGCTCCATCAGCCAATAGGTCGTTGCGAACAGTAGTACGACGAGCGGGACGGTCACCGCCAGTGCCTCCATGGCGCGCAGTCCGGGCCACGGGGACAGCGTGATCCTGCGGATCTGCCACGCCAGAAGCAGGGCCAGCACCGCGATGCCGCCGACCAGCGCAAGGACGGGGCCGGCGGTGAAGGCCGAACCCAGCGGCAACAGGTAGTAGGAGGCGACGAGTGCGCCGGCTGTCACCAGCGCACGCAGCGAGGCGAACAGCGCCTGTCTACGGCCACTTGTCCTGTTCAAGGGTTCCTCCCCGATCGCACCGGAGATGGCCTGGGTGCTCCGCTGGGCCTGCTCCGCCGCCAGCCTCTCGGGTGAACCGGTTGCCGCGCAGCAGGCGCACCATGGGGTCGCCGGCATGGCGGCGCCGGTGTGGACGGCACGTGGCCGACTTCCCGTACTGCTGGGTCATCCTCACCGTGTGCGAGATGAAGCGACGCCGCCGAACTCACCGCCGCAGACCACCTCACACCCCACGGCCCGGTCCTGGAGATGCCGAGGATGTACGGCCTATCCGGTTGGCACACTGCTGTTCCCGTGACAGCGCAGCTACCTGACCAGCTGATCACCGGCGGCGGGGCCTGCCGCAGACCCTGCACCGTGCTCTGGCTACGGGTCCTCGGGCAACGGGGTCAGGGCGGAGGGGGCGAGCACCCACAGCAGGGCCCGGCCGGTGAGTGGCGTGGTGGCGATGAGGGAGAGGTAGACCTCGGCCACTGCTCCGTCGCCCCGCAGGACGTCGAGGTCGCCGGACAGCCGTGACAACAGGAGCAGGGCGATGTCGACGATGAGCCATGAGGCCAGGTTGGCGCCGATCCACCACGCCCAGCGGCTGGTGACCTTGCGCAGTACCAGTGACTGCGACAGGCCGAGCAGGGGACCCAGCGCCAGGCTCTGGCTGGCGGCCAGGAGATAGGCCATCGACACGTCCTGGTCCGACTTCTGGGCGCCGATCACCGCAGGCATGATCACCAGCAGCCAGGCCAGCAACGCCGGGCCGATGTTGGCGGTCACCCACGCCTTGCGGGGAACGGCCACCCGCTCCCGCACGACCAGCCACTGCAGCGAGCCGAGGACGCCCCCGAACAGCACAGCTCCCAGTGTCGCGATCACCAGAGCCACCCACACGTGACCACTGGCCAGGCGCAGGTGCAGCACGTCACTTCCGAGGAGTGCCAGCGCGATGCCCACGCTCAGAACGATGACGAATGCGATCGAGTTGTAGACGATCCAGCGCCAGTACAGGCGGGGCTCCCACCCACTCGACGCCGGCACCTCACGGGCAGAACCAGAAGCGGTCATCACCCACTCCTACCCTGCCACCGGCCGCCCGCAGCGCAGACCCACTGATCAGCGATGCCGAGAGCGCCACGCTCCGGTCATCGGCCGTAGGTCTGGTGACAGAGCGCGGCCACAGCGGGGCTGGTGACGCCGTGCGCGGCGCGGCACAGCTCCCTCATGTCCGCCGCCCCCGCCCCTGGGGCGCGTACCGGGCGGTGCGGTGCGGGCGTACGGCTCGGCCCCTTCGCCTTCCTGGGCTTGGGCTTGGCGGCGGGGCGCACGGCGGGCCGGGGCGGGGTCGTCCGGCGCGGCCGAACCGGGCCTTCGGCCCTGCGCTCGGGAGCCCGGCGGGCGGGCTGAGTCTCGGCGGCCGTCTCCCGGGCCGCGGGCGCGGGACGGGCCGGCGCGGGAGCACGGCCGGCCTCCGGAACGGCGTCGGCCGAAGGGGCCGCAGACTCGGGCATGGGTGAGAGGGGTAGCGCTGCTTCCGTGTTCGGCCGTGCGGGCCGGGGGTCGACGGGGTGCTTGTGGTCTTCCGGGACCGTGACGGGCGAGGCCTCGGCGGGCTGGGTGGGTGCGGGGTGGACGGTGACGCATCCCGGGGCCGCGAGCAGCGCGACAAGGAGCAGAGGAAGGGACCAGCGACGCATGCCGTCACCGTGCCGCACACGCCCCGCAGGACGCCTTAGACGGGCCCGCTGAGCCCCTCGGATGGATGACGCGACGGCCGTCCTGCAGGGCCGCCTCCGGCTGGTCGGGCGGACCCTGGAAGAGGGGGCCGACAGCCGTGAGGGAGGCCCCGTGACGCTCAGACCGCCGGTGGAGCCGATGCTGGCACAGGCCGCAGAAGCCGTGCCGGGCCCGGCAGCTTTGCGGGCGGGGGTGGCCTACGAGCAGAAGCTGGACGGCCACCGGGCGCTGCTGTTCACCGCGTCCGCCCCCGGCGGCACCGTGCTGGTGCAGACCCGTCGCGGAGCGCTGGTCCAGGACCGATGGCCGGACCTGGTGGCAGCCGCCGACGCGCAGTTGCCGCACGGCCTGGTCCTCGATGGCGAACTGGTCGTCTGGGACACCGAAGCCGGCCGCCTGTCCTTCGAGGCGTTGCAGCGCCGGGCCGCCGCCCGAGCCCGCGGCGCCCTGGCCCTCGCCGCGAAGTGGCCGGCCTACTTCGTCGCCTTCGACCTCTTGCAGCACGACGGCCAGGAACTCCTCACCCACCCGTACGTCGAGCGGCGCGCACTGCTGGAGAACCTGTTCGCCGAGCATGCACTGACGGCCCCGTGGACGCTCTGCCCGCAGACGGCGGACCTGGCCAAGGCGCGGGAATGGCTGGAGTCCTGGACGGACGTGTCCGGGGTGGAGGGGATCCTGATCAAGCCCCTGACCAGCCGCTACCAGCCCGGATATCGAGGCTGGACCAAGATCAGAAGGCGCGACACCACGGAGACGATCGTCGGCGCGATCACCGGTACCCTGACCCGCCCGCAGCTCCTCGTTCTCGGCCGCCACGACCAGAACGGCCGGCTGCGCGCCGTCGGCCGGACCGTACCGCTGCGCCCGGACGCCGCCCGGCAGGTCGCCGAGCACCTCACCGCGGCCGCGCCCGGGCACCCGTGGCAGGGCGTGCGCTTCTCGGCGACGTGGGGGAGCCGCGACGTCCTCGACACCACCCCCGTCCACCCCGCCCTGGTCGCCGAAGTCAGCGCCGACCGCGCCATCGACCACGGCAGCATCTACCGCCACCCACTCCGCTTCCAACGGCTGCGCCTGGACGTTGGGCTCGAAGACGTACCCCGGTTCGGCGAGGGTCCGGCGACGGCCGCCGGCTGACCGGGCGGGGGTGCAGTGGCGTTTCGCCGGTGAACCGGCGTGCTCGGGCGGGTGAACCGGGCCGGGCTGACCTGTTACTGACGGTGCGGCGGCCGGTACAACCGGCTCATGATGATCATGACGCGGTCCGCTGCCGCGGTCGCCGCTGCTCTCGCCCTGACCTTGTCTCTGCCCACGGCCGCACACGCCGCCGCACAACCCGCCGCCCCAGCTCCGGCTGCTGCCGTGCCGCAGGTGTTGCCCATCGGGGTCGCGGTGTCCGCGCTGCCGCTGGCGGTGGAGGACCGGACCGGCTACCAGCGGACCTCCTTCAAGCACTGGAATGCCGGCGACGTCCCGGCCGACGGCTGCAACACCCGCCAGGAGGTCCTCCTGGCCGAGGCGGTCGTGTACCCGGAGATCGGGCCGGGCTGCACTCTGACCGGCGGGACCTGGTGGTCGTACTACGACGAGCGTGAGGTGACGCCGGCCGGTGCGCTGGACATCGACCACATGGTCCCGCTCGCCGAGGCCTGGGACAGCGGCGCTTCCGGCTGGACGGCGGCGCGGCGGGAGGCGTACGCGAACGATCAGGGCCAGCCGGCCTCCCTGGTCGCGGTGACAGCACGCTCGAACCGGAGCAAGGCGGACCAGGACCCGGCGGAGTGGCTGCCGCCGTCCGCGGACGCGCTGTGCCGGTACGGGGCGGAGTGGACGGCGACGAAGCTGCGGTGGGGTCTCGCGGTGGACGAGCTGGAGCGGGACCGGCTGTTTGACATCGCGGCCGGCTGCGGCGGCACGGACGTGGAGTTCACGCCCGCCCCGTAGACCGAACGCAGACGGGCTGAGGGCCGCCACCCACCAAGGGGTAGCGGCCCTTTCGATTCGGATGATCCGCAGTAGCGCCCGGGGCCGTCCCGCCCGGGGCCCACAAGGCGGGTGGGACACCGGGCAGGGCCCGGTTAGAGTCGCTGCAGCCCGTGCCGATATGGCGTGCGCGGGTCAGGCCCGGTGCCCACTCGTTGGGGGCAGTACCGCCGGGCCGACCCGTCCCCGTACGGCGGCATGTCCGTCAGCAGCGCACGGTCAGCTGAATCCCAGGAGTTCGATTTCAGCCTTGGGCGGCCGTAGTCCCGCCGGCGGTCAGATAGCCGTCGATGTCGCGGGCGGAGTAGTAGCCGCTCGCGATCGCCCCGTCGATGAAGCAGCGCCACGTGCTCACCGAGTCGCTGCCGGCGAAGAACAGCCGTCCTTCGGTGGTACGGAGGTCCGGCAGTACCCGTGTCAGCTGTCCGGGCCGGTAGATGCACCACGTGCCGAGAGCGTGCGGGTCGTGCCTCCAGTCCCAGCCGACGATGGCTTCCACCTCGACGCCCGGCAGGAGCGGCTGCAGCGCAGTCTGCATGCCCTGGACGTCGTCGAACGCGGTCATCTCCAGCTTGTCCGGGTTGTTGGAGAACATGATCAGCCACGAGCCCTGCGGGTCGTGGGCGTAGGTCACCACCCAGTTGACCGCGTGGGGCTCGGGGGCCGCGATGCTCACGTTGCCGATGTCGCCCTTGACGCGGACGAAGCACTTCACGCCGGCGCCCGCGTGCCGCTCGGCCGACGCGGTCCGCTTGATCTCGGACAGGGCAGGCTCGAACTCCACGCTGTTCAGGACGTTCATCGGCAGCGCGATCAGGGCGGTCGGCGCGCTGACGGTCTCGCCGCTCTCCAGCTCTACCCGCACTCCGTCATCGGTCTGGGCGACACGCTGCACGGGCGAGTTGAGACGGATATCGGCCAGGGTGGCCTGTCCCGCGATGGAATTGATCAGCTCCCGTGTCCCCTTCAGGAGCTTTGTTGCCGACACGGCGGCCATAGTCTGCGCAGCGTCGTGCCCCGACAGGGCATAGATCCGGAAGACCTCGGTCACGCCGCACTGATCGAGCGGGCCGCACACGATCGTGCAGCACATGCCCTCCACCCAGTCACGCAGCGCCGGCTCGGCCTTGAAGCTGTCGAACTGCTCACGCAACGACCGGTCAGCCAGGCCGTCCGGGTCCGGGCCCAGCGTTTCCGAGAACGGCTCCGGGAACAGGTCCACGGCAGGGGCACAGAACTGGTCGAACGTCTCCAGCGCCCGTACGACATCGTCGTCGGACAACTCCACGATGCGGCCCTCGGACACCACCGCCTGCCGCAGCCCCTCCATCACCGGGAACGTCTCGGTCTCGACCCCGTACCGCTCGATCTCAGACCACACGTGAGGCTGCAGCGGGTGGACCCACGTACCGCCGAACTCCATCGGATGCCCGTCGTGGTCCTTCGTCCAGGTCCGGCCGCCCAGCCGGTCACGCGCCTCGACCAGTACCACCCGACGCCCGCGCGCCGACAATTCACGCGCGGCCGTCACACCGGCGAAACCGCCGCCCACGATCACGACATCCACTTCAGAATCTGACGCCGCCACAATCTGCTCCCTTACCGTCGTCTCGCCTGACTCGCGAGCCACTATCCGGGAACGGGCAGCAGCCAGCCGCACGCCACGCTTTGTCCTGGAAAATCAGGAAGCCCCCGGTCCTGACCTGGGAAACCGCGTTGCGGGTGATGCACTGAGTACGCCCATCCGGGGCCCACGACAAGACTGCCCTGGGGGAAAACGTCGCGCCACGTACAGGGCCCGTTCCTAGGCCACGACGAAGAACTTCAAGAACGGGGAGCGGGTTCTCCAGGTGGCCGTGAACCCGGCCGGGAACGAGTAGATACCCCCGGCGACGAGCTCGATCTTCTCGCCGTCGGGCGTTTCCAGCTCCGCCTCACCCTCGATGGCGTGGAACGTGTCGCTGGCCTCGGGCTTGTAGGGGAACTCTGCGCCCTCCTCGAGCCCAATCCTCCACAGTCCCGACATCGTGCCGTCTTCTGACTGGACGAGCCAATGAACCTCGCCCGTTGCCCGGCCGTCCTCAACGTGGGGTTCCCACGACTGGGCCGTTACTGATGAACTTGCGAAACCCGCAGTGCTCGTCATATGTCCCTCCACGGGGAAGCCGGCCGGCAAGCTCGGCTCGCCGGCGACGATGTCGGATGACAGTTCACCCGCTGACCCCACCGATACCGGACGCCAGCGGGCGGCAGCCCGCCCGCAACGGGTAGTCCACTGATTCCCCGGATGAACCACCCGGTCGGATGCCCACCCGGTCGGATGCCCACCCCGCAGGGAGCACAACAGCAGAGGAATACCGCACGTCTCGAATGACGCTCCCCGCCAGCTGGAGCCTCGGCGTGGACGCCAGCCCGGCGGGAGGCGTACGCCAACGATCTCGGTCAGGAGGCGTCGCTGGTGGAGGTCTCGGCCCGTTCGAACCGGTCGAAGGCGGACCAGGACCCGTCCCAGTGGCTCCCGCCGACGGGAGATGCCCTGTGCCGGTACGGCGCGGAGTGGACCGCGACGAAGCTCCGCTGGGGCCTGGCAGTCGACGCAGCGGAGCGGGACCGCCTGCTCGACATCGCGGCGGGCTGCGGCGGCACCGTGGAGTTCACCCCCGCGCCGTGCGCGGTGGTGGCGGTCAGCGGCGGCGGAAGCTGCCGCCTATGAGGCTGGCGCCACCGCCCGCGAGGACTGTTTGTCCGGCTGGTCCACCGACGACGCCGACGCGTTGGCTGAGCTGGCCGCCGGAGAGTTCGGGACGTTTGTGAACCGGCTGACCGCTCCGGGCAGGGGGCCGTTGGCGGTGCTCGGCGAGGTTCGGGTGTGATCGACCGGTTCCGGTCGGGGTCGGGCGGCCTGTCGACAAGGCCGCCACGGGCGACATTCCCGCGCTCTTCCAGGCCATCGGTGCCACCGAGACCGGCCAGAGCGATGAGGCCCCGGCGCCGGCTACCGGGCCGTAGCGCTTCAAGCCAGCACGGTCGGTCGTGTGGTGGGAGCCGGCCGGAGCACCACCGCCTGACATCTGGCCCGCTTCGGTGTGAGCGAGGTGGCATGGCGCCCCATGCTTCGGAGCCGGCTTGAGCATCACCAGCCCGGCGTCACGTGCGGACTCGGGTCTGAACTCGGGCTCAGAGGACGGTCAGTTGCCGCAGGTGCTTGATCTGTGCCAGTACAGTTTCGGCGCCGGCCACGAACGAGTTGACGCTTTCGATGGTAGGCGTCATGGGCGGTTTGTTGTCTGTCCCGGCGAAGCCGTGTTCTTGGCTCGCGTAGATAGCGCTGCCGATCGTGGTGAGGTGGTCGACGTTCTTGCCAACCGTGATCCAGTGCTTATTGCCCGTCAGTTCTGCGATCTTCTCGCTGATCTGGACCGTGCCCTTGCGGTTATCGAGGTTGTAGTACTGGCGTGCGGAATCGAACTCCATGCGCAACATCTTCAGCGCGGTGTCGACCTTCCGGTACTCCAGGGAGCGCCTTGCCCTGAACGGTTCCATGATGTAGTTGGCGAACCCAGGCTGCCTACGCAGCTCGTAGACCTCCACCTCTACGAAGACGACCTGCTCCTCCAGGAGCGCGCGTAGCACCTCGATCTCTCGCAGCAGCAGCTCTACCGCCTCCTGTGTACTCGCCAGCTCGCGCTGCGTGTGCTCGTGCCGCTTGCGCTGCTGCAAGGTCGCCAGATGCCAGGCGCCGCGCTCAAGCTCGGCCCGACGGGCACGCTCCAGCGCACCAGCCAAGTCGCCGACCAGGACATCGAGCTCAGCCTTGGCTTCGGCCGCCTCTTGCAACAAGGCCGCTTCTGCTCTCGACCCGGTCTTCGCGGCGTGCTGCAGCTGCTTGACCTGCTCCTTCCAGTAGGCGATCTGGGCCGCGGTCTCCAGACTTTTCTCCTGCGCCGCGCTCCGCCGTTCGTGGAGCTGCTTCACCTCGCTTGCGGACAGGCGAACGCCCAGAGCGGCCAAGTAGGAGACCAGCTCGTTCACGAACGTTTCCGGAGCCGTGAGCTGCCCCGAGAGGTATCGCGACACCGTGGAAGTGTGCGCCCCCGACGACTCGGAGAGGCCCTTTTGGGTGGCACCCTGGGCCTTGCCCTTCTGTAGAGCCTCCCGCAGTGCTTCTGCGTAGACCCTGGCGTCTGTGATCGCTTCTTCTGGCTGCGACATCGCTCGCCTCCCCCTCGCCCTCCGGGCAAACGCCGTGAACGGCCCGGTCCTACAAATTGTGACCCACAGCACATGGTGGGGGGAGCAGTTGCCGAAACGCGGGGGCCCGGCCCGTGGACCGGGCCCACCGCGCCGAGGGGTGCGGCTCCTGCGAGCCGCACCCCGCAACCTTCAGCTGCCGCTGCGGCGCAGCAGCCGGGCCCGCTCCTTGCGCTCATCGCGCTCCTTTGCCCGTGAGTTGCGCAGCTGCCTGCGACGCGTCAGGTACGACCGCCGCCCTTCCCACCACGCCAGGCGGTCGGCCGACTCCTGCGGGAAGACCGCCTGTGCCAAGCCAAGGCCCAGGCTCAGGGCCAGACACGTAACGATGCACCACGCCGGGGCACCGACCAACGCCTGCGCCAAACCGCTAACCCCGAACAGAATGCTGGGCACCAGATTTCGCATACCAGGCATTGGAAAACCCCTTTCGGTCGCCTCGCTCGGGCGACCGGGGGAAATCCTGAGCATTGCACATTCTGCAATCAAGAGTTGCAGAAATTGCGCAGTTTCCAATTTATCCGAAGGTGATCGACGGACGTTCCACTGATCATGAATATGGCGGGCTTAAGCGTGGAAAGCGGCCCTGATCAAGGTGAAACCGACCCACCCCGCTCGACCCGGAAACCGGCCAGAGTGTGGAGGGTTGCAGACTCTGCAACGCAGGTCAGGCCTCTGTGTCGACGATGTCCGCATGGGCGGCGGCAGGACCCCTCGGCCCGCCTGGAGGACGCACGCCGTCTGGCCGCAGGCCACGAGTGACTCCTCGCTCTAGTCGCCAGGCCGGGAATCAGAGTTGATCACTACGATTTCTCCGAGCAGTACGGAGGATTCGCATCCGAAATTCGACGTCGGAGCGCCGCCCAAGACCGGGCCGTAGCTAGTCGGCGTAACTGGCCGGAGCGGCATCCCACGCCTTGAAATGCAAATCTCAGGAACTCGTAGCGGGGCCGCTGGCTTGCAATGGCCCCGCGTCATGTCCGAGCCCCTGAAACGCAGCGACCGGGCCGGCCTGGCTTTGTTCACGAGAAAGAGGTTCTGGCACACATTCCGTGAGGACGATCACCGGCGTTCTGCCACGGTGACGTCGCGTCATCTGGGACCGTGGTGCGGTGTGATGACCTCATAGGGGTGCTGTTTCCGCAGTTCAGGTCGGTCTTGGTGGAGCGGGTGTTCACGGAGTGCGGTGTGGTGCACATCGTTGCGAGAACCCTCGATGGCACGGCTTCGTGCCCGGATTGCGAGCTTCCGTCGAGCCATGTGCACAGCTGCTACGAACGCCGACTGGCCGACACTCCGGTCGGTGACCAGCCGGTGGTGATCGCGCTGACCGTGCGGCGGCTGTACTGCGATAACGCCTTGTGCGGGCGTCGTACGTTCGTTGAGCAGGTCGCGGGTCTGACGTTCAGGTACGGGAGAAGGACTCCGGCCTCGCGCCGTGTCCTTACAGTCGTTGCAGTTGCCCTTGCAGGCCGGGCCGGGGCCCGTCTGGCAGCAGTCCTGCAGACGAGGGCGAGCCGGACAACGCTGCTGCGGGCGATCATGGCCGTGCCTGATCCGCTCTGGGCCGTTCCCAAGGTCCTGGGTGTCGATGACTTCGCCACCCGTCGCGGGCACCACTACGGCACTGTCCTCATCGACTGCGAGACCGGCCGGCCTCTCGACCTGCTGCCGGGCCGGGACGCCTCCACCCTCGCGGGCTGGCTGCGCGAGCATCCTGGCGCCGAGATCATCTGTCGTGACCGGGCCGGCTCCTACGCCGACGGCGCCCGGACCGGTGCACCGAACGCGATCCAAGTGGCCGACCGCTTCCACCTCTGGCAGAACCTCGGCACCGCCGTCGAAGCCACAGTCAGACTCCACAGCACGTGCCTCAAGACGGCTTTCACCAGCTCAGATGGCCCTACGAGCGATGGCGACAGCGCGGATGCAACGAAGACGATGTCGCCGATCGAAGCTCGCATCCGAGAGCGGCACGCGACCATCCATGCCCTGCTGGCCCAGGGGCACGGGATCAGGGAGATCGCCAGGGAACTGCACATGGGCGGTAACACCGTCCGCCGGAACGCCCGCGCGGCAGTCCCCGAACAGCTGCTGACCGGAAGGCACCAGCCCCGGGCCAGCCAGCTCGACCCCTACAAGTCCCACCTGGACAATCGCTGGGCCGAAGGACACACCAACGCCATCCAGCTGCTTGCCGAGCTCCAGATCCTCGGCTACCGCGGGAGTTACCAGATCATCAGCGACTATCTGCGGCCGAGGCGCCGCCGACGCATCCGCGTTGTCCCACCCGCACCACCAGGAGTCCGCCGGATCACCAGATGGATGATGCGGCACCCCGAGCATCTCGCTGACGCAGAACGCCAACAGTTCGTCGCCCTACTTGCCCACTGCCCTGAGCTGAAGGCCCTCCACGAGCACGTCCGCAGCTTCGCAGAGATCCTTCAAACCCGCTCCGGTCAGCACCTCAAAGACTGGATCACCGCCGTCCGCACTGCAGACCTGCCCCGATTGCATGCCTTCGCCACCGGTCTGGAGAGGGACTGGGATGCCGTGCTCCAGGGCCTGAGCACACGCTGGAACTCCGGCCCCGTCGAGGGCCGCGTAAATCAGATCAAGATGGTCAAACGCCAGATGTTCGGACGCGCCAAGCTCCCCCTGCTCCGCAAACGCGTCCTTCTCACAGCCGCAGCAAACTGGTGACCCGGAGCCAGGAGTGTCAGACCGCTGCGGCATGCTCGCCAGCATGAACGAAGACGCCTTCTGGCAGCTCATCGAGGACTGCAGGCCCACGGAACCTGACCCGGACGCCGAACTCCTTGCAGCCACGCTCACCGAGCGGCTTGCCCAGTCCCCGTTGTCGCTGGTCATCGGCTTTGCCGAACAACTGTCATGGGCGCTCTACCGGCTGGACCGCAAGGAGTACGGACACGACTTGTCCGATGACGCCTTCCTTTACACCCGTGCCGCGGTCGTCGCCGCCGGCCGCACCGAGTTCGACAGCGTCCTCCAAGACCCTTCGGTCTTCACTCCTTACGCCATCGACCTCATCTGGGCCGAGCCCCTGCTCTACACACCGGACCGGGCATACAAGCGAATCACCGGGGAGGAGTGGGACCGCGATACCCGCTACTCCTACGAATCCTGCTCCAACACCGAGGGCTGGGCTGATTGAACGCCATGGCCTGCGGGTGGTGACGAACTCCAGCGTCGTTGATCGTCCTCACGAAATGTGTGCCAGAACCCCGTTCTCGCGGACAAAGCCAAGGTGTGTCGGCACTGGTGGCGTGGACGCTTGACGAGGCGGTCCCCGACGAGCTGCGGCAGTCGATGCGGGACCTGCTGAAGGTGCCCGAGGGCAAGTGGTTCTCGGAGCCGGAGCGGCTGCGGACACCCCCGGTCCGGGTGTCCGGTACGGCGATGACGGCCGCCCTGGAGCGGGCCAAGTACGTTCGTGGACTCGGGGCGCACCTGGTGCCCACCCCGGTGGTGTCGGCGGCGCGAATGGCGGGGCTGGCCCGGTACGGGATGGGCTCCAAGGCGCCGACGCTGCGGGACCTGGAGGAGAGCCGGAAGACCGCGACGGTGCGGTATCTGGCGTCGCGTGGACGACGCCCTGGACCTCCTCGGCGGAGCGCTTGCGGAAGCGGTTCCTCGCTGACCAGGTCTGGGGCTGAGGATGGCTGTGGCCCCGCCTTCAGCGGGGCCACAGCCATCGTGATGAGGTCCTACCTACACAGTAAGGGACCCGTAGGCACTGCCGACCGCAACGATTTCCCCGGCCCTCGTTGCGACCGGAGCGTTGATGGCTTGAGGCTGGCCTGTGGCGACGAGGGTGTAGGCGCGGGCGAGTGCCTCCAGCGCGGCAGAGGACTTGCCCTTGTCCTTGGCCGCGCTGATGGCAGTGGCTTCGCTGGCGATTGCCTTGAGGAGTTCCTCGCGGGCGTCAGCGGCGCGCGTCTGCGGCACGGAAGTCAGCACCAGGCCCGAACCCGCCGGCGCAGGCTGCTCCCCGTTGCTGCTGGTGGTGTCGTCGGCCTGGACCGGGGTCAGACCCGGCACGGCCTCGGTCTTCTTCTTAGCCATGATCAATCCTCTTCCCACTGTCGACAGATGATCAAGCTATCGGCTCTGCGGCACCGACGGAGGCAGATCGCCCAACTCCACCCTCGCGTCCCCTCACTACCGGTCCTTTCCGAGAGCAAGATCAACGGAAGGCGTGGGAGGCTGGCCCCACGGGCACCGGAATGGTTTTCACAGCCCGTTCTCACTCACGAGCGGGCGACACCCCGTCCTGAGAACCGAGTTGTGAGAACCCAGCGGCAGACCCTCACGACCCCGCCCCGGCCGATGCCGACGACGTCGAGCGCCACCCCTGCCCGCGGTGCGCGGCTGCACCGGGATCGCCGTGCCGCTCGCGCGGCGGCGCGGTCGCCGGGACCTAATCATCTTCCACACCACCACGGCCGCCCATCCCTACCCCCGGGAAGCAATCGTGCGCGGGGGAAGCGATCTCCGGGCACCCTGTGCTGCTGCGGAAGGGTCGGCGGGCGGGGTGGTCCGGCATGGGGTGCCGTACGCGGCCTCGGGGGAGTCGTGTGCGTGCCGCCGGTACGACTGTGGCGGTGTGGTTCCGGTGTCCTGGTGTGAGCGGGCCGCGCAAGCGGTCGGGACGCGGTCGATCCCGCGCAGCGCAGGTGCGCAGATGCGGTACCTGGTCAAGCAGCACAAGGGCTCCACCAAAGCCGTTGCCGGTCTGCTGGGGGTCTCGCAGCTGGCTTTGTTCACGGGTTGTGGTTCTGGCTCAACTTCTGGATGCTGTTGGTGATCTTCGCTCGGTGGGGTGAACCCCCTTCGACGTGCTTTCGTGCTGGCGGTTGGTGTGCTGCTGTTGTCGAGCGGGGTAGTTCTGCCGGTCGGAGGGGGCCGGGATGGCAATGGGGTGTGGTTCCGGTCGGGTGATTCCGCCGCTGACGGTGAAGATGGCCCGGGCGAGCAATCCGCGGGGCACGGCAGCGATGTGGATACGTGACCGCCTGGACGAGTTGTTCGTCGACGAGGACTTCGCTGCTTGGTATCCGGCGGACGGGCGCCGGGGTCTGTCGCCGGCTCGGCTCGCGCTGGTATCGGTGCTGCAATACACGGAGAATCTGACCGACCGGCAGGCGGCAGAGGCCGTCCGGTGCCGCCTGGACTGGAAGTACTGCCTGGGCCTGGAGCTGGACGATGCGGGCTTCGACTTCTCGGTGCTGAGCGAGTTCCGTGACCGGCTGGCCGAAGAG